>CADCWE010000019.1:41364-44883 GCA_902806325.1 uncultured Thermomicrobiales bacterium
GACCGGGGATCCGGTCGAAGTGGGCATCCAAGGTGGCGAGTTCGAATCCTTGCTCAAGCTACCGGACGGCCAGAAGAACCGCTATCTGCGAGCGCTCGATCTATACGCGAACGATCCGGTCATCGGTCTGGCGGACGCGATCATCGCCGCGACCGCGCTTGAGCAAGGATTCGAACTCGCCACCTTGGATGCCCACTTCGACCGGATCCCCGGTCTCACCCGTTGGAAGCCGCCTGCTGCGTCCCTGAACCCGGAGAACTCGGTGAGATAGTCACCGCCGCACCGGCCATCGCCTCGGGCGGCACCATCACGCGACCTCGAACTGCATCCGCTACAGCGACGCCAGCGGCACGCGAGCGGCCACGTTGAGGATCTCGACTCCGACCACCTGCCGCTCGTCGTTGAAGTCGAGCAACACCCCGGGATGGACCTTCTCGGACTCGACGATCACCGAATCGTCCAAGCGGAAGTACAGTGCATCCGCTTCCTGGTCGAAATGGACCCTCATGGTCGGCTCCGTTGCGAGCGGTCAGTGGAGACCGGTCCGATCTTGAATGGTCGCATCGTCACATTGGAAACGACCGACAGCAGGCGACCATCGCGCTCGGCGATGGGTCCGAGGGCATAGAGCAATTCGGGATCCAACCGATCGGGCTCGATTCGCTGAGAAGGCAAGGGCCCCGGGCAATCGATTTCCGCTCGATGCGGCGCTCCCCGATCGCGTGGGCAGCATGGACGGTCAGGGCGAACGGAATTCGGGTGCCGTTCTCCACGCGTCAAACCCTAGCCTTCAGCCGCCACCGACCGACAACCTGACCGCCGCCTCGATCACCGCTGCACCCTGCGGCACCAGCGCCAACGTCACCGCTTCCCCGATCACGCCGACGCGGCGGGCTTCCGCCTCGAACGCGGCCGAAACGGCGGCGGCGCATTCGGGTGTCGCCAGCGCCAGCACGGAGGGGCCGGCGCCGGAGAGGCAAGCGCCGACCGCGCCTGCATCGCGGGCGGCGTCCATCAGCGGCGTCAGGTGGGGGAAGAGGCGCGCCCGGTACGGCTCGTGCAGGCGGTCCCGCATCCCGGCCCCGATCAGGGCGTGATCGCGGGTCAGGAGGCCGACCGACAGGCCGGCCGCGGTCGCCACGTTGAAGGCCGCGTCCGGGTGCGGCACGGTCCCCGGCAAGGCCGCCCGCGCCGCCCAGGTCGCCCCGGTCACCTCGGGGATGAAGACGACGGCCACCAGACCCAGGTCGTCGCCGGGGGAGAGGCGGACGACGCCGCCCGCGTTCGGCACCGCCAGCACCGCGCCGCCGTAGAGCGCGGCGCCGACGTTGTCGCCGTGCCCTTCCATCCGCCAAGCGGCGGCGTAGATCTCGCCGTCCGCCAAGGCCAAGCCGAGCAGCCGGTCCGCCGCCAGCAGACCGGCCACCAGCGCCGCCGCCGAGCTGCCCAACCCCCGCGCCACGGGCACCTGGTTGCGCAGAGTCAAGGCGAACGGTGGCAGCGCTCGGCCGTGGTCCGCCGCCAGGATCCGCATCGCGCGCAGGGCCAGGTTTTCCCGACCGTCAAGGAGGGCGGCATCGCGGCCCTGGACCAGGATCGCGCCCGGCTCCCCTTCCGGGTCGACCTCGACCTCGTTCCAGAGGTCGAGCGCCAGCCCCAGCGCGTCGAACCCGGGTCCCAGGTTGGCCGACGAGGCCGGCGCCCTAACCGTGAAGCGCATCGGCCAAGACCCGCTCCAGGGCGTCCAACCGCGCCGGCACCGTCAGCGGCCGGTTCGCCTGCCCCCGCGCCGCGCCGTCGCGGTCCCGCAGGTGGTAGCCGATCACCGCCTCGGTGTCTTTGAGCAGGTGCCCTGTCAGGACGCCGACCACGCGGGAGTCCGGCCCCAGCACCCCTTCCCTGACCAGCCGCTTGACCCCCGCCAACGACGCCGCCGAGGCCGGCTCGCAGCCGATCCCGACCCGGTCGATGATCGCCTTGGCGTCTTCGATCTCGTCGTCGGAGACCGTGGTCACAATGCCCTCGGTCTGCTCGATCGCCCGCCGGGCGCGCGGCGTGCTGGCCGGGTTGCCGATCTTGATCGCGGTCGCCATCGTCTCCGGCGAGACGGCGGCGTAGGTCTGCCAGCCGCTGGCGAAATACGGCGCGAACGGCGCCGCCCCCGCCGCCTGGACCGTGACCAGTTTCGGCAGCCGGTCGATCAGCCCCACCCGCAGCAGATCGGCGAGGGCCATCCCGAAGGCGCTGGTGTTGCCGAGGTTGCCGCCCGGCAGGGCGATCGCGTCCGGAACCCGCCAACCAAGCTGCTCCAGGAGTTCGATGACGATGGTTTTTTGGCCCTGGAGGCGGAACGGGTTGACCGAGTTCACCAGGTAGGCGTCGTAGGCCGCGGTCAGCTCGCGCAAGAGCGTCAGCGCCTGGTCGAAGTTGCCCTCGACCTGGACGACCCGCGCCCCGTAGGCGATGGTTTGGGCCAGCTTGCCGCCGCTGATCTTGCCTTCCGGGATCAGGACCAGGGCCGGGATCCCGGCGGTGGCGGCGTAGGAGGCGAGCGAGGCGGAGGTGTTGCCGGTGCTGGCGCAGGCGACGATCCGGGCGCCGACCGCCTTGGCGTGGCTGACGCCGACCGTCATCCCCCGGTCCTTGAACGACGCGGTCGGGTTGTGCCCCTCGTGCTTCACCCCTAAGCCGCCGGTGAGGCCGGCATACCCCGCGAGGCGGTCGTCCCAGTAGAGGGGGGTGTTCCCCTCGGCGCGGGTGACGACCGCGGAGTCGGGGATCGCGGGGAGCAGCGCCCGGTAGCGCCAGACGCCGGAGGCACGGAGCGCCGAGGGCAGCCCCTGGCCGATCTCCTCCGGCCGGATCCTGGTGTCCAGCGGAATCTCGACATCGAGGAGGCCGCCGCAGCGCGGGCAGACGGTGACGGCGACGTTCGCGGGGTGCGGGGTGCCGCAGCCCATGCAGCGGATCCGGATCGCGGCCAGCGTCGCCGCGTCCGCGCCCAGGCTCGGCGTCCCGCTTGGGTACCGCCCGCGACGTTCCTCGACGACCGCCCCGGACGGCATCGTTCGTTCACTCCTCGGCTGGCAAGTCTCCGGGGGCCGTCCTGCCGTGTCCCCGGTCCCTCGCACCCCTCCGCTCGACAAACAATGGGGGAGGATACCACGCGCCCGGATGCGCCCGGTTCCGCACCGATCCGTGCGGCTCTATCCATAGTTGGCAGGGTCGCGACCATCGGCGATGAAACGAAATGGTCACCGGGCGCGTACTACTAGGTGAGGCCCGGAGACGCCGCCGCGGGAACCCAGCCAGTTCCGCGACGCCTCCGGTGATCCTCATCTCCCCCCCTCCCCTCTGTATGGAAGCGCGGGCGTCCTAGCCAGACGACCGCGCTTCTCCTCTTTTCCGGCTCCAGCAGTGGACGACCTGGTGGTGCGTCACGCGTGAGTTGCCGATCGTCGAGGTACGGCTTGCCCTCCCCTGCCGCCAGCATCGCGGCTCGGCGGTGGGCGTCCGGGG
>CADCWE010000020.1:0-1830 GCA_902806325.1 uncultured Thermomicrobiales bacterium
GGGGTGGGCCAGCCCCCCCCGCCGGCCACGCTCCCCGCCTGCCGCATCGCCCCCCCGAAGAGGTGTTTCAACAGGCGCGCCCGCTCGATGAACGCCGCGCTCCCCGCCAGCACCGCCCCGACCGGCGCCCCCAACCCCTTGGACAGATCCAGCCAGACCGTCTCCCCCCGCGCCGCCATCGCCGCCGCCGGGACCCCGCTCGCCACCGACGCGTTCAGGAACCGCGCCCCGTCCAGGTGCACCGCCAACCCGTACTCGTCCGCCACCGCCCGGATCGCGTCCAGCTCCGCCAACGTCCAGACCCGGCCCCCGCCCATGTTCGTCGGCTGCTCGATCGACACCAACGCCGTCCGCGCCGCGTGCGTGCTGCCCGGGTTGATCTCGGCCCGCGCTTGATCCGCCGTGAAGACCCCGCGCTCCCCGGCCACCGGCCGCAGCATCACCTGCGCCAGCCAGGCCGGTCCACCCGCCTCGTCGTTGTACGGGTGCGACGTCCGGTCCAGGATCACCGCCTCGCCCCGGTTCGCGTGGACGCAGAAGGCGATCGCGTTGCACATCGTCCCCGACGGCAAAAACAGCGCCGCCTCCTTGCCCATCAACTCGGCGACCATCGCTTGCAGCCGGTTGACCGTCGGGTCCTCCCGCCGCTGCTCGTCCCCCACCGGCGCCGCCGCCATGAACGCCCGCATCGCCGCCGTCGGCCTCGTCGCCGTGTCGCTGGACAAATCGATCACGCGCGTCCTCCAAATGAGTTCGTGGGTCGTGTCCGCGTGACCGACCATCCCGCCCGCTCCACCTGGCTGGGGACTGGCTCCCCCTTCCCCCCGATCCAGGGGGAAGGGGGTTAGGGGGATCGTCCGCGGCACTCCGCTTCACTTCGGCTACCTACCCCTGTCGGCCTCTGATCGGGGAAGGGGGGGGATTCACTCGCGCCCCGCCATTCCTCCCAACACCCCGATCAACCCCCCAAAATCCGCGTCCCGGTCTTCGCCAAAAATCGGGCTGACCAGCAGCTCGTCCACCCCCTGGTCCAGCCGCGCCCGCAGCCCGGCCGCGATCGCGTCGTCGTCGCCCCAGACTGTCAGCGCCTCGATCAGGGCGTCGGAGACCGCGCCGCCCTCCAAGGGAAAGCCCGCGTCGGCCCACATCCGGGCGTAGAACGGCGCCGCCGCGTAGTAGGCCAACTGCTCCCGCGCCGCCGCCAGCAGCGCCGCCCGGTCGGTCGTCCGCGCCGCCAACGCGTGCGCCACCAGCGGCGGCCGTTGCCGCCCCGCCGTCGCCGCCCCCCGCTCCATGGCCGGGATCGCCTCCCGCAGCAGGTAGCCGACCGGGCACAACCACGAGATCGCCCCGTCGGCCAGCTCCCCGGCCAGGGCGAACGCCGGCGCCCGCAGCGCCGAGACCAGCAGCGGCGTGTTCGGCGCGCTCGGGAACGTCGCGTCGACCCGGTAAAACTCCCCGGCGAACGAGACCGTCCCCTCGGCCAGCGCCGGCCGCAGCACCGCCAGGTATTCCCGCAGTTGCGCCAGCGGCCGGTCGAACGGCAGGTGGTAGACGTCGACCATGGTCCGGGCGTGGGCCGTCCCGATCCCGACCCGCAACCGCCCCGGCGCCAACCCTTCCAACGCCCGGATCTGCGTCGCCAACCCCAGCGGGTGGCGCGTGAAGGCCGGCACGATCGCCGTCCCCACCGTCACCCGCTCCGTCTTCGCCAGCGCCGCGGCAAACAGCGTCGGCGTGTCCAACCCCAACGCCGGCATCACCGCCCAAACCGTCCCGACCCCGCCGGCCTCCGCCCGGACGATCAGGTCCACCGCCTCCCGCGCCCCC
>CADCWE010000020.1:1840-12050 GCA_902806325.1 uncultured Thermomicrobiales bacterium
CAACCCGACCCGCCCCGATGCCGCCATCCCGCCCCCCGCTCCCGCCGCCAACCAACTGCGCCGCGATCCTAGGAGCGGCGCAGTAGGGTGTCAAGAACGGCACAACGGTCGTTGGCGAGGCACGTCGCGGCGCCTAGCCCGCGCCCGGTGCGGTGGCCGGCGCGACGAGTCGCGAAGCAGCCGTCCCGACCACGCGACCGGCTCGCCCCCGGAACGGGCGCGGGCCACGCGCCCCTACCGGCGTCCCGCCAAACCGGATACCCTTCGACCCACTCCCGACTCCCGACTCCCGACGCCCGACTCGCCCCGGAGCGCCCCCATGCCCGCCCCTCCTTACGACGCCGTCGTCGTCGGCGCCGGCCCGAACGGGCTCGCCGCCGCGATCACCCTCGCTCGGGCCGGCCGCTCCGTCCTCGTCCTGGAGGCCAACGACGCGGTCGGCGGCGGCGCCCGCTCCGCCGGGCTGACCCTGCCCGGCTTCGTCCACGACCTCGGCTCCGCCATCCACCCCCTCGCCCTCGCCTCCCCCTTCTTCCGCACCCTCCCTCTGGACCGACACGGCCTGCGTTGGATCCAGCCCGAGGTCCCCCTCGCCCACCCGCTCGACGGCCACGGCGCCGTCCTGCTGGAGCGCGCCGTCGCCGCCACCGCCGCCGGCCTGGGCGAAGACGCGGCCGCCTACGCCGCCCTGATGGCCCCCCTCGTCCGCGACGCCACGCGCCTCATCCCCGGCGCCCTCGCCCCGCTCCGCGTGCCCCGCCACCCCTTGGCGATGGCCCGCTTCGGCCTCCTCGGCGTCCGGTCCGCCGAGCGCGTCGCCGACCGCTTCGCGGGCGAGCGCGCCCGCGCCCTCCTCGCCGGTTCCGCCGCCCACTCCTTCCTCCGCCTGGATCAGTCCCTCTCCGCCGCCTTCGGCCTGATCCTGACCCTGGTCGGCCACGCCGTCGGTTGGCCGATCCCCGCCGGCGGCTCCCAATCCATCGCCGACGCCCTGGCCGCCCACCTCCGCGAACTCGGCGGCGAAATCCGCACCGGTTTCCCCGTCGCTTCCCTCGTCGACGTCCCCGATTCCCGCGTCGTCCTCTTCGACCTCACCCCCCGCCAGGTCCTCGCCATCGCCGGCGACGCCTTGCCCCCCGGCTACCGCCGCCAACTCGGCCGCTTCCGCCACGGCCCCGGCGCCTTCAAACTCGACTACGCCCTCGACGGCCCGATCCCCTGGACCGACCCGGCCTGCCTCCGCGCCGGCACCGTCCACCTCGGCGGCGCCCTGGAAGAGATCGCCGCCGGCGAGCGCGCCGTCCGTTCCGGTCGCCACCCGGAGCGCCCCTTCGTCCTCCTCGCCCAGCAAAGCCTGTTCGACCCGTCCCGCGCCCCCGCCGGTCAGCAGACGGTCTGGGCGTACTGCCACGTCCCCAACGGCTCGACCCAGGACATGACGGCCGCCATCGAGGCCCAGATCGAGCGCTTCGCCCCCGGTTTTCGCGACCGCGTCCTGGCCCGCGTCGCCACCGCCCCCGCCGATCTCCAGCGCCAGAACGCCACCCTCGCCGGCGGCGACATCAACGGCGGCGTCCAGGACTGGCGCCAGCTCTTCACCCGCCCCGCCCCCCTTTTTCCCCCCTACGCCACCCCGAACCCCCGCCTCTACTTCTGCTCCGCCTCCACCCCCCCCGGCGGCGGCGTCCACGGCATGTGCGGCCACTTCGCCGCCAAGAGCGCCCTGTCCCGCGCCTGGTAGCGCTGGCCCGGCGGGGATGAAACCGGACCCAGCCCCGGCGCGTTCAACCGGCAAGGTCCCCCGCTCCCGCCCGACCCTCCGACGCGGGATCGGAGGCCAATCGCCGGGCAACGCGCCACCGCGAGGACCCCCGAACCTTCGCCCCGGACTCCAGATCCCGGACCCTTGCCCTCGCGCCGTGCCGGGTGTAGGATTGAGTGTACGTACACATCGCCCCGAACCGCCCGAGGCCGCGCGCGGTGCCGCGACCGGCCCACCCCTACCGCCGGGAGGATCGCCGATGCCGCCGACCCAACGCTGGCAGTACCTTACCCAGACCATCGCCGCCGCCCACGGCGCCGCCTGGCTCGACGACCGCCTCGCCGCCCTCGGCGACGCCGGCTGGGAACTCGTCGCCGTCACCCCCCTCGGCGGCGCCGAAGCCACCCACCAAACCTACGTCTTCAAACGCCCGGTGTTGGCCGCCGCAACCGCCGCCGCCGAACCCGACTTGGCCGCCGAGCCGACCGCGATCGAGCGGCCCGAGCGGCCCGAGCGCCCGCAACGGGCGGCCTAGCGGCGTTTTCCTCCTGACCGGGGGCGATCCGGATGGCCGATCGGGTTCGACGTTGCCGGTGCAACGCGCGATGAGCGATTGAACACGCGCACCGAAGCGGGCGACCGATGGGATGCCCGCCCAGCGAGCACCGCCGGCGTCAGGCACGAAACGCGCCGCTGACGGGGGACGAACAGTCCTGCGACCGCCTCCACCGGAGTCGCTCCGCGCAACGCGCTCGGCATCCCCAAAGCACCAAAACCTCGAGGCTCATTAGCTCCAGGTGTTCACCGTCGTCGTGGGCGCGCACGAACTCGCCCGCGTCGTAGCGGCGCAAAAACCCCCTCGCCGCTGAACCCAAGGGCGCGGCGCGCTTCCGCGTCAACCGTCGCGCGCTTCCTCGTCGAGCAGCCAGCGGGCGCCGCGTTCGGTCGCTTCCACCGTCTCGGCTATGGTCACCCCTCGCTTCCGCTTCCGATCCAACCACACGCCCCGTCCTTACCCCTTGACCGCCCCCAGCGTGAACCCGGCGATGAACCGGTCCAAAAACAGGTTGTAGAGCAGCGCCACCGGCAGCGCTACCAGCGCCGCTGCCGCCATCAGCGCCTGCCAGTAAAAGACGTCGCCCCGGATCAGCTCCGTCGTCACCCCGACGCTGATCGTCTTCTGATTCGAGCTCGTCACGAACGCCAGCGCGTAAACGAACTCGTGCATCGTCAGCGCCACCGAAAAGACCACCACCGTCAGGATCCCCGGCACCGAAACTGGGATCACCGTCCGCCAGATCGCCCCCAACCGGCTGTAGCCGTCGATCATCGCCTGCTCCTCGATGTCCCACGGGATGGACTTAAAAAACCCCATCAAGAGCCAGGTGCAAAACGGAATGGTAAAGGTCGGGTAGACCAGCACCATCGCCCAGATCGTGTTCTTGACGTTGAGGTCCGCCACCACCCGCGTCAACGGGATGAACAAGAGCGTCGGCGGGATCAGATAGACCAGGAAGATCCCGATCCCCAGCCCTTCGCCCCACCGCCCCGCCAACCGGGTCAGGCTGTAGGCCGCCGGCACCGTCGCCACCACCGTGATGACCACCACCAGGATCGCCACCACCAGCGTGTTGCGGGCGAAGGTCAGGTACTGCGTGTCCTCCAGCAGCAACCGGATGTTCCCCAGCGTCGGCGGATCGTTGTACAAAAACGGGTTGTATTGAGGATTGTAGAGATCGGTGTTCTGCTTAAAGATCGTCAGGATCATCCACCCGAACGGCAACGCCGCGAACAGGGCGAAAAACCCCGCCGCGGCGTAGAGGACGCTCCTTGCTCCAAGCTTCTTGGCATCCATCCCGTTCTCCGTAGGGGCGCATGGCATGCGCCCTCGTCGCCACCACCAACGAACGATGACCCGAACGGCCGTCCCCGAGTTCGCCGCGCCGCCCTGGGAAACGGGCGCATGCCACGCGCCCCTACGATTCCTGCCCCGTGATCAGTTGGTCTCGGTCCGCCGGGCCAGGCGCAACATCAAGACCGCGATCCCGACCAGGGCCGGGAACAGGAACAACGCGATCGCCGCCCCCTGGGCGAGGCTGCCGGACTCGACCCCGGTGAAGTAGGCCAGACTGGCCAGGACGTGGGTGTCGGAGTTGCCGCGGGTCAGCACGTAGACCACCGTCATGTCGGTGAAGGTGAAGACCATCCCGAACAGCACCGCCACCGCCATGATCGGCAGCAAGAGCGGGATCCGGATGTAGACCAGTTGGCGCCAGAACCCCGCCCCGTCGACGTTCGCCGCGTCGCGCACGTCTTGCGGGATCGCCGTCAGCCCCGCCAGCAAAATCACCGTCGCCAGCGGCAGCGTCCGCCAGATGTGGACGAACAGCACCACCAGTTGCGCCTTGCTCGGCTCGGACAACCAGTAGACGTTGCCCATCGGCCCCAGCCACGTCCCCGGCCCCAGCAGCCCCGCCTCCCGCAGCAGCCAGTCGACCGGGGAGTAGACGTTGTCGAGCAGCCACAGCCAGCCGAGCACCGCCAGCGCGATCGGCGTCGTCCACGGCAGCAGCGTCAGGAACCGCACCAACCGCTTGCCCCGGAAATCCGCCGCCAACACCATCGCCAGAGCGTTGGCCATCACCAACACGATCACCTGCGAGACGATCGTGAACAAGAACGTGTTCCGCAGCGCGTTCTGAAAGTTCGGGGTCTTGACTACCGCCCGGAAATTGTCCAACCCCACCCAGTCGATGCTCTGGTCGGCTACGATCACGTCGCTGAAGCTGTAGGCGATCGCCAGCACCAGGGGGAAGCCGACCAGCGCCGCGATGTAGGCGATCGCCGGCAGCAGCAGCAGCGGCCCCAGCAGCCCTTCCCGATCGAGCAGATACCGCCCCCGGTCCTCGCCTTGATCCTCGACGGTCACCGGCAACCCCGCCCGCGCCGTGCCCGCGCTCACCGGAGGACCAACTTCGGCGCGCCGCCCGGGCGCCGCAGCCCCGACGCCGCGTCGAAGATCTTCAGATCCCCGTCCGGCACCGCGAACTCGTAGGTCCGCCCCGTCTCGACCGGCACGTCGGCGGTGATCGGGAACCGCGCTACGACCTTGGTCGGTCCCGTTTCCCCGTAGACCAGCCGCTCCGCCCCCAAATACTCCTCGCGGTGGACGTGGAACGGGAATGTCGTAAACGCCCCACTCGCGCCCGCCGCGGGCGAGAATTGCTCCGGCCGGAAGCCGATGAGCAGGTCGTCGCGCGGCACCAGGTTCATCGGCGGCGAGCCGAGGAACGTGGCGACGAAGGTGTCGGCCGGTTCGTCGTAGATCTCACGCGGCGTTCCCAGTTGGCGGATCGTGCCCTGGTTGATCACCGCAATCCTGTCCCCCATCCCCATCGCTTCCACCTGGTCGTGGGTGACGTAGATCGTCGTCGTCCCGATCTGGCGCTGAAAACCCTGAAGCTCGTCCCGCGCGCTCGCCCGCCGCTGGGCGTCGAGGTTGGAAAGCGGCTCGTCCAGGAGAAAGACGTTCGGATCCCGCACCAGCGCCCGCGCCAGCGCCACCCGCTGCCGCTGACCGCCGGAGAGCTGGCGCGGCTTGCGTTGCAGGTACGGGTCGATGCCGAGGATTCCGGCCGCCCAGGCGACCTTCTTCTCCTGCTCCGCCTTCGGCAGCTTGGCCGCCTTGAGCGGGAAGGCGATGTTGTTGTAGACGCTCATGTGCGGGTAGAGGGCGTAGCTTTGGAAGACCATCGCGA
Source organism: uncultured Thermomicrobiales bacterium (assembly GCA_902806325.1). Lineage (GTDB taxonomy): Bacteria > Chloroflexota > Chloroflexia > Thermomicrobiales > UBA6265 > CADCWE01. The sequence goes on from CADCWE010000020.1 coordinate 7,361, forward strand.
TCTTGCGCGCCCGCGGCGGCAACCCCGTCACCACCCGGCCGCCGATCAGCACGTCGCCCGAGGTCGGCGGCTCCAAGCCGCCGATCATCCGCAGCAGCGTCGTCTTGCCGCACCCCGACGGTCCGAGCAGCACCAAAAACTCCCCGTCGGCGCTGGCCAGGTCGATCCCGTCCACCGCCGCCGGTCCGTCCCCGAACCGCTTCGTGATCGCGCGCGTCTCGATGACCGCCATATGCCCCCAGTATCCACGATGGGGCCACCCCGGCTCCGCGTGCCCCTTGGCGGCGGCGGAACGGCCCGCACCCCGGCGCTACGCGCCGGGGTGCGGGCGTGTCCCGAAGGGCCGCCGTCTCGACAACCTACTGACCGCCCCCGATCAGCCCCTCGGCCCGCCAGCGGTCGAAGATCGCCGTCGTCTCCGACTCGGCCTGGGCGATCGATTCCTGGGCCGTCTGCTCGCCGCGCGCCACCCGGGCCATCATCGTCGGCAGCACGAAGGTGCCGAAGACCTCGCCGATCGCCGCGTTCGCCGGCCCCGGCCAGCCCAGGTTGCGGGTCCACGATTCGGCCGTCTTCAGCACCGCCAGCTTGTCGACCGGGTCGGACCCGAACGGGTCGACGTCCAGCGGTCCCCCTTCCTCGACCAGGTTTGGCACCGTGCTCGGGAACGCCGGGAAGTTGTACAGCTCGCTCTCGGAGGTCGCCTGGTCGTAGGCGCTGGTCAGGTAGAGCAAGAACTCCTTCGCCGTGTCCTGGTACTGCGAGTGGTTCGGCACCATGTAGTTGAAGACCGCGTGGCCGTGGGCCAGCGCCCGCTCCGGCCCGCCGGGCCCGACCAGCGGCGAGCCGAAGTAGATCCCGGCCGCGGTCTCCGGCTGGTCCTTCTGCGCCGTCCGGTAGGCCGAAATCGAGTTCAGGATGTAGCTCGCCCGGCCGGCGATCATCAATTGGTTGTTCGAGGCCGCGTTCCAGCCGAAGACCTCCGGCGTCATCGCGTCGGTGAACAAGCCGGCCATGTACTCGACGGCGGCGATGTTTTCCGGGGAGTTGATGACGACGTTCTCGTTCTCGTCCTGGACCGAGCCGCCGAAGGCCCACATCATCGCCTGGGCGGCCATGTTGGAGTCGACCTCGTTCGACATCCCGATCCCGAGCTGGATCCCCGTCGCGTCCCGGATCTGCTTGCCGCCGGTCCGCAGTTCGTCGTAGGTCTTTGGCCCGTCGGGCAGCCCGGCCTCGGTCCAGAGGTCCTTGCGGTAATTGGCCGGGTCCGGCGCGTAGCCGTGGCAGAAGGCGAAGAACGTATCCGTGGTCGGGTTGTAGGAGTTGAGCCGGGCGACGTCGGCCTGCGGCCCGTGGCGCTTGGTCGCCTCGTCGACCACGTCCCGCAAATCGAGCATGCTCGGCCCGTACTGGGCGGCCGGCACGATGTGCTCGATCAGGTCGTGGCCCTCGCCGGCGCTGATCTCGGCCGCGATCGCCGCCGGCACGTCGGCGGTATTGATGTGGTCGACCGTCACCGCCACGCCGTTGGCGTCGCCCCAGGCCTTGGCGAACGCGTCGAACCAGGCGTCGTAGCGGGGCACGAAGTGGCTCCACTGGAGCAGCTTCAGCTCGGTGCCGGCGATGTTCCGCGTCGGCGTCGCCTGCGCCGCCGCCGCCCGGATCCGCTCCATCGCCAGCGGCGACAGCGTCGCCCCCAGCGCCACCGCCCCGGTCCCCCGCAGCAGATCCCGTCGCGTCACCGGCCGCCGCGCCCACCGCCGAACCTCGCCCATCGTTCGCCTCCTTTGAATTGACCCGCGTTGCCATCGAAGTCCGGGGCGTTATCCCACCCGCCGCAAGTGGTGTCAAGCGCGGCGGAGACGCGTCCTCACCCTGGCGCCACGCGCGATCCCTCCCCCGCAATGCGGGAGAGGGGTCATGGTCGCGTCCCATCGGGTTCGTTTGGCATCCGTACTGGGGCAACCCGGTGGCCAAGTTCCCGCTCACGACGTCGGCCGACGGGGGGCGCCTATCGACGTGGTAGCGGGTTGGTGAACCCCTGGTTCGGCTCCCCCTTCCCCTCGCGAACGGGGGTTAGGGGGATTCACCAGGCCGTTCGCCACGGCCCTTCGCGTCCCCCTATCGGCCGCGGTCGGGGAAGGGGAAGGGATGGGCCCCCGAGTTCGGAGCGGCCTCGCCCGCCGAGATTCCCGCCCGCCACCCCGCTAACCACGTCCACCGCCACCACCGGCGCGTCCGCGCGGGCGACCAGCAGACGCCGCCCCAGGCGTAGCCGGCCATCACCCCATCGGTGGCCAGCTTGGAGCGGAGCGTGTTCGGGTCCAACCCGGCGCCGGCCAGGTGGAAAAGGCGAATCAGGTCATGGTCCGAGTTGACCGCCGGCAGGTGCTGGACCAGGAAAAGGGCGTCGCCGGCGCCGGAGACCGTTTCGACCTCGCCGTTGCCGTCCAGCGTCAACGCCTCGGTGACGGCGCCGACGCGGGTCTGGACGATCTGGATCTCGGTCACCCCCGACACGACGACCAACCCCACCACTCAGCGAACCGCGCCGCGACGGGTTTTCACGGGGCAGCCTCGTTCGGGAGTCGGGAGTCGGGAGTCGGACATCGAACGTCGGACGTCCGACCACGACACCCGTACCCCTCCTTACACGCCCGCCTCTCCTTGGGTTCCCGCCTCCCGACTCCCGACTCCGTTGTGCCTCTCGGTCATAGCCTGGAGGTCCCGAGCCGGAGCGGGACCGGCGTTGCGGAGGGCGTAGGAGGATCGGGGGCTGTTCGTCGGGCCCGGCGTCGTGTTCAATAACCCCCTGATCGGGACGAAGTGGCTATCCCCGCGCCTGCCGGGACCACCTGCCGGTGGCTCGGGTCCGGGCGTCGGTGGTGCCGTCCGCGTTCGCCGATAAGCCGACCGGTGCCCCGACCGGCCGGGACCCGCATCGCGCCCAGAGGCGTGCCAGATGGACGAACCGATCCGCATCCTCCGCCTTTATATCTTCACCGTCGCCATGGCCGCGGCGGCGCTGGGAGCGATCGCACGGGTCGTCGACCCGCCGCGCGCGGCGGCGGCGTTCGCCGAGCGGCCCGGGATCGCGGTCCTGTTGGCCGGCGGGGTGTTGCTCGGCGGGCGGTTCCCGCTCCACCTCTCGTACAAGACCAAGGTCTACACCAACACCGCCCTCCTGGTCGCGGCGGCGATCGTGTTTCCGGCCCCGGAGGCGATGCTGATCGCGGCGGCCGGCACGCTGATCGCCGAATTGCTGCCGTTCCAGTCGTGGGAGCAGGCGTTGTTCAACACCGCCCAGACCGCGCTCCACGTCGGCGCGGGCAGCCTGCTCTTCCACGCCATCGGCGATCCGGGTGCGTTCTCCCCCCGACCGGGGGTGGCGGACGTGCTGGCGATCCTGGCGGCCGGGACGGCAATGCTCCTGCTCAACAGCGCCGCGGTCGCCGAGATCGGGGCGGTGCAGCCCCGGATGGACCCGGTGCGTTCCTGGCTGGCCGGGCTCTGGAAGGACGTGCCGGAACACGCGGCGCAGGTCCTCTGCGGCGTCCTGATCGCCGCGCTGGCGGTCGCCGCCCGCGGCGATCCGCCGCCCGCCGCCGTGCCCCAACCGCCGACCAATCGCAAGCCGCGCGAGCCGGTGGGCCGGGGCTTCGGCCTCCCGGTGGCCACCCCGACCGGCTGACCCCGTGCCGGTCTCCGCCACCGAGGACCGGGCCGTGAGCGCGTCAACGACCCTCGGCCCAACCACCATCCCGCCCGTCGCCGCGGTTCCGGATCCTCCAACGAACGCCGCCGGGCGATTCCGGCCCCCGTTGGCCGGGATCGCGGTCGCGGTCGCGGTCGCCGCCGGCGCGGTGGTGGCCGTTGACTGGATGGTCGGAGCGGGGCCACCAGGAACACCGTTGCAACCGATCGCCGGCGCAATCGCCGCCGCCGTCACCGCCTGGGTCGCGCTGCGCCGCGGGCGAGGACGGGATGTCCGGTTCCGGCGCGCTTGGCTGCTGATCGCGGCCGGGTGGACCGTCTGGGCGATCGGGGGTTTGGGGGTGGCGCTCACCGGCAACGCGACCGGCACCGAGCCACTGGCGGCGATCCGCCACGGCGGGTTCCTCCTTTCGGTGCCACTGGTGGCCTCCGGGGTGATCCACCTCTGGCCGGTGCGGGGCGGCCGGCGACCGCGGTGGCAAGACGGGGCCGACCTGGCGTTGGCCGCCGTGGCCCTCGGCGCGATCGCCACGGCCTGGCTGGCCACCGCGGAGGTGGACTTCCCGGTGGCGGCGACGGCGGCGCTGCGCGCGGCCGGCGGCGTGGTGCTGCTGGTGGCGGTGTTGGCGGTCGGGCTGCGGTTCGGCAGCGCCCGGTTGCCCCCGGCGCTGGTGGCGATGGGCGGGGCATGCGCCCTCTTCGCGGTGGCGGACGCGGTCGCGCTGCGGTCCTGGATCGAGGGCCGACCGGCCACCGGATGGGTCGCGGCCGGGGCGATGCTAGCCGCCGTCGTGGCGGCGGCGGTGGCGGCCGGAATGGAGCGCCGCTCGTCGCCGTCGCCGCACGCCGGAGGGGACGCCGGGGAAGACCCGGCCTGGCGGTTGGCGCTGGGGGCGGCGCTGGCGGCAGCCGCGGTGGCGTCCGGGCTGGGCCGGCTCGCTGCCGGCGGGGCACCGGCCGCCGGTTGGGCGGC
>CADCWE010000021.1 GCA_902806325.1 uncultured Thermomicrobiales bacterium
GCACCCGGTGCCGGGCGAGTTCGACGACTACATCGCGACGCCCAAAGAAAGCCTGTACCAATCCCTGCACACGGCGGTGATCGGGCCGGAAGGGCAATCGGTCGAGATCCAGATCCGGACCAAGGAGATGCACCGGATCGCCGAGTACGGCGTCGCCGCCCACTGGCGCTACAAAGAAGGCGGCAAGAGCGACTCCCGGATCGAGGCCAAGGTCGCCTGGCTGCGGCAGTTGATGGACTGGCGCGACGAGGTCGCCGACGCCGAGGAGTTCGTCGAGTCCTTAAAATCCGACGTCTTCCGGGAAATGCTCTACGTCTTCACCCCGGCGGGCGACATCATCGAGCTGCCGGCCGGGGCGACCCCGGTCGACTTCGCCTACCGGATCCACACCGAGGTCGGGCACCGCTGCGTCGGGGCCAAGGTCAACGACCAGATGGTGCCGTTGGACCGGAAGCTCGGTAACGGCCAGGTCGTGCGGATCCTGACCTCGAAGTCCAAGGAAGGCCCGAGCCGGGATTGGCTTCAAGCGTCGTCCGGCTACGTCACCACCGCCTCGGCGCGGGAAAAGATCCGGCAGTGGTTCCGCCGCCAGCAGCGGGACGAGAACATCGCCCAGGGCCGCGAGATCCTGGAGCGGGAGTTGCGCCGCCTAAGCCTGGACTGCAAACCGGACGACCTGCTGAAGCACTTTCCGCGCTACACCAAGACCGACGACTTGCTGGCGGCGATCGGCTACGGTTCGGTCTCGGCCCAACTGATCGCCGCCCGGTTGGGGGAAACCCAGAAAGAAGCCTTCACGGTCGCCCCGAACGCCGAGGCGCCGCGCACCCCGGCCCGGCTGGAGGTGATGGGGGCCGGCGGCCTCCTGACCAACGTCGCCCCCTGCTGCAATCCGGTCAACGGCGACCCGATCATCGGCTACACCACCCGCGGCCGGGGGATCACGGTCCACCACCGCAACTGCCCGAACCTGCAATCGCTGCCCGACCCGGAGCGCTTGATCAACGTCGGCTGGGGGGACCAGGGCGGCGACACCTTCCCGGTCACGATCCGGGTCACGGCCTGGGACCGGGTCGGGCTGCTGAAGGACGTCAGCACCCTGCTCGCCGACGAGCGGGTCAACATCCTCTCGGTCCTGACCACGACCCACGACGACCGGACCGTGACCTTGCTGCTGACGCTGGAGGTCAAGGGCGTCGGCGAGCTGAGCCGGATCTTGCACAAACTGGAAGGCATCCGCGAGGTGGCGGAGGTCCGGCGAGAGGTCGCCGCTCCGGCCATGGCCGCACGGGCGAAGGCGGGTTGACGGGCGGCGATGACGGACCCCTTCGGTCAACCCGCGCGGCCCGTGCTCTCGATGGGGGAAACCCTGATCGATCTCATCGTCGCCGACGGCGCGCCGTCGTTGGCGGACGCCTCGAGGTTTACCGCCCGGCCCGGCGGCGCCCCGGCCAACGTCGCGGTCGCCTTGGCCCGGCTCGGCGTCTCCGCCGCCTTCTGCGGCGTGGTCGGCACCGACCCGTTCGGCGATCGGCTGCGGACGACGCTCAACGCCGATGGAGTGGACACCTCCCGCCTCCGATCGACGGTCGAGGCCGATACCACCCTCGCGTTCGCCTGGAAGGACGCGCGGGGGGACGGCCACTTTCGCGTGTTGCGGCTGGCGGATCGTCTCCTGAACCGGGACGACGTCGGGGCGGCGGGCATCGGCGATCTGGCGGCGCTGGTGGTCGGATCGGTGGCGCTGGCCGCCGAGCCGTCGCGGGACGCGATCGCCCACGCGGTCGCCCTGGCGGCCGGCTCCGGGGTGCCGGTGGTGTTCGACGTCAACATCCGGCCCACCCTCTGGGCGGATCTCGCCGTCGCCAAGGCCGCTTGCGACCCGATCATCGGCCGGGCGACCCTGCTCAAGCTGAGCGTCGACGACGCCGGGTACCTCTTCGACCTGCCTCCCGACCCGATCGCGATCATGGCTCACCTGGCGACCTTGCCGCCGCCGGTCGCGATCCTCACCGACGGCGGGCGCGGCGCGTGGTATCGGGCCGAGAGCGGCGTTGCACACGTCCCGGCGTACGCGGTCGAGGCGGTCGAACCGACCGGGGCGGGCGATGCCTTCACCGCCGGTCTCGTTTCCCGCCTGATCGCCACCGGCTGGGCGCCGCCCGGCGAGGACGATCTACGCTACGCGTCCGCCGCCGGCGCCCTGGCGACGACCAAACCGGGCGCGCTGGACGGGCTGCCGACGAAGGCGGCGTTGGATGCGTTTTTGGCGACGACGCGCCCTCAGCCCGGCCCGGCGGGGCCGGGCTGAGGGCGCGTCGTGACCCCTCCCCATCCGCCGACCGCGCGCGACCAAGGACCAATCCGCGTGCTCACCCCGACCCCGTCCGCCCCACCCCGGCGCCTCGCCGCGCCCGGCGCAATCCTGCTGGTGTCGTGCTACGAACTCGGGCACCAGCCGCTGAGTTTGGCATCACCGTTGGCGACCCTTCGCGCGGCGGGGTTCGCGCCGGTGGCCATCGACACGGCGGTCCAGGACCTGGACGATGAGACCATCCGGGCGGCCCGGATGGTCGCGATCTCGGTCCCGATGCACACGGCGCTGCGGTTGGGGTTGCGGGTGGCGCGGCGGGTGAAACAGGCCAACCCGGACGCCCACGTCTGCTTCTACGGCCTGTACGCCACCCTCAACGCCGCACACCTGCTTGGCGAGGCGGGCGACAGCACCATCGGCGGCGAGTTCGAGCGCCCGCTGGCGGATCTGGCGCGGGCGCTGGACCGGGGCCAGGCGGTGGCCGCTGCGGTGGACGGGGTCGGCACGGCGGGGGCGCCGGCCGGGCCGGTGCTGGAGCGGGCTCCGTGGTCGGTGCCGGCGCGGGCCGGTCTGCCGGCCCTGCGCGACTACGCCGGATTCGAACGCGACGGAGTGATCGTGCCCGCCGGATACGTCGAGGCGACGCGGGGCTGCCGCCACACCTGCCGCCATTGCCCGATTACCCCAATCTACGGTGGGCGGTTCACGGTGGTCCCGCGCGACGTGGTGCTGGCCGATGCCCGGAACCAGATCGCGGCCGGCGCCCGCCACGTGACCTTTGGCGACCCGGATTTTTTCAACGGTCCGGGACACGGGCTGCGGATTCTACGCGCCCTGCACGCCGAGTTCCCAGGGCTGACCTTCGACGCCACGATCAAGGTCGAACACCTGCTCGAACACCGGCGGCTGTTGCCGGAATTGGCCGCGCTCGGCTGCGCCTTTGTGGTCACCGCGGTCGAATCGCTGAGCGACCGGGTGCTCGAGAAGTTGGCGAAGGGGCACCGGCGGAGCGACGTCGAGGCGGCATTGGCCGCGCTGGACGAGGCGGGGATCCCGATGCGTCCGTCGTTGCTGCCGTTCACGCCGTGGGCGACGCGGGAGGACTACCGGGACCTGCTGCGGTTCTTTGCCGAGCGCGACCTGATCGATCACGTCGATCCGGTCCACTTCTCGATCCGGCTCCTGGTGCCGCCGGGGTCGGCGCTGCTGGACGACCCGGACGCGGCGGCGTGGGCGGGGACGTTGGACGCGGAGGCGTTCACCTTCCGCTGGGTCCACCCCGATCCGACGATGGACGCCTTGCAACGCGAGGTCGCGGCGATTGTCGAGGCCGCGGCGGCGGCGAACGAGCCGGCCGGCGCCACCTTCGCCCGGATCTGGGCCGTCGCCGCGCCGGGCGATCCGGTTCCCGCCCCGGCCGGCCGGCGTTCGCGCGGTCGCCCACCGCGGCTGACCGAAACCTGGTTCTGCTGAGCGGAACCGACCGCGGACCAGTTCGGTCCCCTTCACGCCGCCGGGTAGATTGCTGTTCGTCGCGCGTGGCGCCCCATTGGTGCCGGCCGCGCGCCCGCTGGTAGGTCGGCGCGACCCGGTGTTAATCCGCGGGAGGGGCGCCCACCCAGATCGTGCCGTGCCTGGCCAATTCGCGTTGACCGGCATGGTCATCGGGGCGCCGCAGGCTACCCACGTTGAGCGCGATCGCCGTCAATGCTACGAGGACGACCGCCAAGGCCAGCACTTCCATCTGAACCTCTCCGTGGTCGTTGGTGAAGGACCAAATGGCCGCGATGGCTGCGACCATTGGTGCCCGCTTGCCGCGACACCGCGGTGGAAGACGTGACGATCATGCCTGTTTGGCACCGGGGACGCATCCGTAAGGTTCCCTATTTTTTGCGACCGGGGCCGGGAGCGTGTGCGATGGTGGGCGGCCGATGCTCACCTGCCGGCCGTCGGCCCTCAGCCCCGCCCATTCGCCGGTTCGTTCCAGGCGCGGCGAGGAACGTCGTGCTCTCAGACGCGCGACGAGGTTCCTTATTGCGCTTGGAACGACGTCCAACGTGGGGGTGGGGGTGCTGACGGCGGATGGCCGTCGGCTCGTTCTAGACCAGCCCGCTGCGCACCGCGTGCGAGGCGGCGGCGGTGCGGCTGGCGACGTCGAGTTTGGCGAGGATGCGGGCGACGTGGTGAGCGGCGGTGCGCGGGCTGATCGAGAGGATGGCGCCGATCTCGCGGTCGGAGTGACCTTCCACCAGCAGCCGCAGCACCTCCCGTTCGCGGCGGGAGAGCGCGTTATCTCGCCGGGCAGCGGGCGGGAGATCGGCGGCGGGCGATGCAACGGCGCGGGCCTCGGCCACCGCTTCGGCCCACCCGAGCGCGCTGCCCGCGCTCCAGGCGGCGGCAAAGGCCGACTCGCCGAGGGCGGCGCGGGCGTGGTCGCGGGCGTGAGTGAACGCCTCGCGCAGGTCCGGCCAGGGATCGCAGCCGATCGCGACGAAGAGCGCGTCTCCGGCGGCGAGCAGGCGCACCGACCGTTCGTGGTCGCCGACCGCGAGCGCCACCCGGGCGATGCCCCACAGGCAGGGGGGGATGTGGAGCCGCTCTTGAAGGTGACCCCAGCGGGTCAAACTTTCCTGGTAATGGGCGAGGGCGGTCGCAATGTCTCCCCGCCAGAGCGCGTCGTCGGCGAGATCGCGCAGCGCGGCCGGCACGCCCCAGGGGTGGTCGAGGCGGCGCCAGAGGGCGAGCGCTTCCTGGTGGTAGGCGCGCGAGCGGTCGCGGTCGCCGTGTTCCCCGGTCACCACGCCGAGGTAGCGGAGGGCGATCCCTTCCCAGACGAGCTCGCCGAGGGCGCGGAACCGTTCGAGGGCGTCCCGCATCAGCGCGATCGCCGCCGCCGGTTTGCCGTCCCAATCTTCGACCACGCCGGACTGGAGGATGGCCGTCGCGAGACCGAGATCGTCCCCGCTGGTCGCCGCCAGCGCGCGGGCCTTGTCGGCGCACCCGCGGGCGGCCGCGATCTGGCCCTGAGCGACGGCGAAGTCCGAGTCCCAAACGAGCGCCGCAACGCGGGCGGCTGGGTTGCGGCCCGGCGGGAGGGCGAGCACGCGATCGAGCCAGCGCCGGCCTTCGGCGATGAGGCCGAGCGATTGCCAGAATCGCGCCAAGTCGGTGGCCAGTGTTTGGGCGGCGTCCGCGTCGCCCCGCTCGATCGACCAGGCCAGGGCGCCGCGGAGATTGTCGAGTTCGCGTTCGACCCGGGCGATCGCCGCCGGTCGCTCCGGCCGCTCGATCTGCCGTCGCGCCTCGGCGGCGAAGCCGAGGAAAAAGACGGCGTGGGCGTTTCGGACGGCTTCGGCTTCGCCGCTGGCGTCCAGCCGTTCCCGGGCGTACTCGCGGATCGTTTCGAGCATCGTCAGGCGCGGTTCGTCGGTATCGCCCGTGTCCACGGCCCCGGTTCGTTGAAGCAAGCTTTGGCCGACCAGCGACTCCAGGTCGGCCAAGACGGTCGCGAAGGCATCGCCCTCGTCGTTGCCGAACAACGATTCGGCGTACCCGACGGTGAAGCCGCCGGCGAAGACGGCCAACCGGCGAAACAGCGCTTGCTGCTGCGGGGTGAGTAGGGTGTGGCTCCAGGAGATGGTGCCGGCCAAGGTCTGTTGCCGCGCCGGCAGGTCGCGCGGGCCGTCGACCAAGAGCGGCAATCGGGGCGAGAGCCGGGCCAGCAGTTCGGCGGGTCCGAGGACCGAGGACCTGGCCGCGGCCAGCTCGATCGCCAGCGGCAATCCGTCCAGGGCGCGGCAAATGGCGACCACGGGCGCCGCGGTCGCGGCGGTCAACGCAAAGTCGGGGCGAACGCCGCGGGCGCGTTCGACGAACAACCGCACCGCGTCCGATTCGAGGACCGCGGTAAGGTCATGGGTGGTCCCTTCGGGGGCATCCGGAACCGCCAGTGGGGGCACGACGAGCGGTCGCTCCCCCGAAACCCGGAGCAAGGCGCGGCTGGTCACCAGCGCGGTCAACCCGGGGCAGGCGCCGAGGAGGTCGGCAACGATCGTGGCCGCGGGCAGCACCTGTTCGAAGTTGTCGAGGACCAGCAGGAATCGCCGCCCGTCGAGCACGGCACGGACCCGGGCGGCCAGCGGCGTGCCGCCGCCCTCGTGGATGCCGAGGGCCTGGCCGATCGTTGCCAGCACCAGGGCCACATCGTGGACGGAGGCCAGCTCGACGAACACCGACTGTCCAGGTGGCAGTCCGAGCGCGGCCATGGCCGACCGCGCCAGCCGCGTCTTGCCGACCCCGCCGGGTCCGGTCAGGGTGACCAGGCGAATCTCGGGGTCGCGTAGCAAGTTGAGGACGGCGGCGACTTCCCGCTCGCGCCCAATCAGCGGCGTCAGCGGCAACGTGGGCGCCGGATCGCGCCGCCACCGCGCGGACGGCGGCGGGGGTCCGTCCTCGGCGAAGCCCTGATCCGGGAAGCCACGCATCGGCGCCGCGCCTCCCCCGTTCGAATCACGCGGTCGGTCCCTCAGGGGCGGATGATGGCGCGCCGGTGGCCCCATCGTCAACCTCGGCCGGTCGGTACGGATGTTGCGAGGTTTCGTGGGCACTGACCGTGGTGCGCTGCTCGACGCACGTGACACGAAAGGCGAACCGACCATGTCCGACCGGCGCGAAGACAAGGACCAGGATCTCGACCCGGCCGGCGAGCGCGGCGGCGACACCGGCCCCAGCGTCCAAAAGGGCAAGGGCGAGCAGGCCGAAAAGGGCGACCAGCGCCGCGACACGCCCGTCCACTCTGGGCCGACCCGGAACGAGAAGAACGTGTCCTCCGGCCGCTCCGGCTCCGACAGCAACGCCGGCGGGTAGGCGGTCGGTGGCCGGCGACAGGCGGCGGGGCGTGAGCGGTCGCGCTACCGCTCGTCGAGCAACGAATAGATGACGCCACTGGTGACGCTGGCGATGATCGAGCCGGCAACCGCGCCGAACGTAGAGACGGTGACACCCTCCACCAGCCGGCTTGCCAGTGCGAAGAGCAAGACGTTGAGGACCAACGAGAACAGGCCGAAGGTGAGGCAGGTCAGCGGTAAGGTGGCGATCCGCAACACCGGGCGGACGAAAAAGTTGAGCGCGCCCAGGGCGACCCCGAACAGGAGGACCGCGTTGCGGTCGGTGTAGTCGGCCCAGCGCTCGGAAATCGTGCCGACCGCCAGCACGGCGACGATCCCGGCGACGATGTAGGCGACGAGGCGCAGCATCAGACGTTCTCCCGCCGCGGCCCCGTGGTGGCCGGGACCATGATCGAAAACCCCGCGAACTCGTGGTGCGCCGTCTTGCCCTCGACCCGGTCTGGCGCCCGCCCGGCGGCGATTGCGTCGAACGCGTCGCGCATCGCGGGGAGGCTGTTCGGGTCCATCGGACCGACGTTGTGGGACGGCAGGACCGCGTCGAGATCCGGTGCCAACCGGGCGAGCTTGGCCATCGTCGCCCGGTAGGCGTCGAGGTCGGCGTCCGCTTCTTGGGCGTAGAGGGCGCCGGGGTAGGCGACATCCATCGCGAAGAGCAGTCGCCCGGCGCGGTCGAGAAAGACCACGCCGCCCGGCGAGTGCCCCGGCGCGTGGATCGCCTCGAGCGTCCGCCCGCCCAGGTCGAAGACGTCGCCGTCGCGAACGAACCCGGTTGCTCGGACCGGCGGCAGGGGCGCATCGGGATCTGTTCCGAGGGGAAGGGAACCGGAGAGCCGCGACGGGTGGAGATCTTCCCGGCGCTTGGCGGCCGGGCGCCCGGCGGCGAGCAGACCGGCCTCGGCCGGGTGGACCAGGATCGGGGTATCGGCGGCGAAGCGGGCGTCTCCGGCGATGTGATCCCAGTGGGCGTGGCTGTGGACGATCGTCAGCGGGCGGTCGGAGAGGCGTTCGACCACGGCGCGGAGGTCTCCCGAGCCTGTCCCGGTGTCGAGCAGGACGGCCCGCTCCGTCCCGACCACAAGGTAAGAAGAGACGACCTCGTCGTGCAACGGCTCGGTGATTTGGAACACGCCCGGGCGGATCTCGACGACGGCGAACCAGCCCTGGTCGAGGTCGGCGGGATCGGGGAAGGCGGGCACGGCGGTCCTTTCGGGCGTCTGGTTGACCCAGGACGGGCGATCGTGTGGGGATTATAGGGATCCGTGCCGTCGTGCCGAGCGGCATTCGCGCGCCGGTCCGCCACGAACACGATTCCCCGGCATCCATCGCCCGGGTTACGATCGTTCGGGTCCGTCGTCTCGCCGCCGGCACGACCGCCCGCCTCAACGCCCGTCCGCGTTGCCGCACCCCGTCGCCCGTGCTATCCTTTTGACAGTATTGGACCCGCACGGCCAACGACCGTTCACGATGGGGCGACGCATGACCCTCACCCTCACCTCCCCCGTCGAACCCGTCCCGCGCGATCTCGCCGTGGACGCCGCAGAGACCGTCGGCTGCCCGGTCGCGCGCACCGCCGTGATCATCGGCAACCGCTGGACGCCGCTGATCGTGCGGGATCTGGCCGACGGGCGGCGCCGGTTCAGCGAGTTGGAACGGTCGCTGACGGGGATTAGCCCTAAAACGTTGTCGGAGCGCCTGAAACGGTTGGAAGAAGCGCGGGTGGTCGAGCGGCGCTGTTTCGCCGAGGTGCCGCCCCGGGTCGAATACGCCCTGACGGCCAAGGGCCATGCCCTGCTGCCGGTGATCGAGAGCATGCGCGCGTTTGGCGCCCATTGGTTGGCCGGCGAAGACTGCGACCGGGACTGAGACGGCAGTCGGTTGACGGCAGACGGCAGTCGCCAGCACGCACCTGCCAGCATCCCTAATCCTCCTGTGATTCCGAGCGCAGCGAGGAATCTTGTTCTCCTTGATCGACGAGGGGATCCCTCACCGCGTCGGGAATTGGAACGACCGACCGGTCCGTGCTGGCGACTGCCGACTGCCGTCTGCCGTCTTGCGACTACCGGCCACCCGTCCGTCCTGGTACTTCTGGAGCAACGGCGTCCGGCTTGACACCCGTTCGGCCGGTCGCTATGGTTGCCTTCAAGAAAGACCGCCCCGCACCGGCACCCCCACTTCTCCCTTCCCGTCGAACGTTTCTCCTGGACGGCCCGGTTTCGGGCGGTAGGATCGGTATGCCCACGACACGAACTCGAACAACCAAAACGGCGGATGCGGCCGCGACGGCTGCCCCGAAGCCGGCCACCAAACGGGCTTCCGCGACCGCCGCCAAAACGGCCAAGCCGGCGAACGGCGCCAGCGCGAACGGCGCCGGCCGGGGCAAACTGGTGATCGTCGAGTCGCCGGCGAAGGCGAAGACGATCGGCAAATACCTCGGCCCCGGCTACGTCGTTAAGGCCTCGATGGGCCACGTCCGCGACCTGCCCAAGAGCACCCTCGGGGTCGAGGTCGACGACGATTTCGCGCCGAAGTATCTGGTGCCGCGGGACAAGGTCAAGCTCGTCAAGGAACTCAAAGCGAGCGTCGCCAACGCCCGCGAGATCATCCTCGCCACCGACCCCGATCGCGAAGGGGAGGCGATTGCCTGGCACCTGGTCCACGCGACCGAGGCCGCCGGCAACGGCAAGCCGATCCGCCGCGTCGTCTTTCACGAGATCACCTCGGAGGCCGTCACCGAGGCGATGGCCCACCCGCGCGACATTGATATGGGCCTGGTCGACGCTCAGCAAGCGCGCCGGGTGCTCGACCGTCTGGTCGGCTACGGGGTCAGCCCGCTGCTCTGGAAAAAGGTCAAGCGTGGCCTGTCGGCCGGGCGTGTCCAAACGGCGGCGCTACGGATCGTGGTCGAGCGCGAGCGCGAGGTGCTGGCCTTCGTCCCCGAGGAATACTGGAGCCTGGACGCCGACCTGGCGAAGCAGACCGGCAAGGAGCCGCGCCCGCAGGACCGTGTCCGTGCCACGTTGAGCAAGATCCGGGGCAAAAAGGCGGACCTGAAGTCCGGCTGGGAGACCCAGGACGTCGTCGCCGCGCTGGACGGCGCGTCGTACCGGGTCGCGACGGTGACGAAGAAGGAAGCCCAGCGCCGCCCCGCCGCCCCGTTCATCACCTCCACCCTGCAGCAGGAGGCCTCGCGCAAGCTCGGTTACAACGTGCGACGGACGATGCAAATCGCCCAGGATCTCTACGAGGGGGTCGACCTGGGACCGGCCGGCACCCAGGGCCTGATCACCTACATGCGGACCGACTCGACCAACGTTGCCGCCTCCGCCCAGCAGGCGGCCCGCGCCGTGATCAGCGTCAAGTTCGGCCCGGAGTACGTGCCCGAAAAGCCGCCCCTCTACGCCAAGAAGTCGAAGGGCGCCCAGGAAGCGCACGAGGCGATCCGCCCGACCGCCCCCCAGCGCGATCCGGCCAGCGTCAAGGCGTTCCTCGCCCCGCAGCAGTTCCGCCTCTACCAACTGATTTGGCAGCGGTTCATGGCCAGCCAGATGCGCCCGGCCCTGCTCGACAACACCGGCGTCGACATCGCCGCCGGCGCCGCGTCCGAGGTCGAAGGCGGCCAGGCGCCGTTCACCTTCCGCGCCACCGGTTCGGTCGTCAAATTCCCCGGCTTCATGGCCGTCTACCAGGCGGGTCGCGACGACGGCGACACCGACGAACTGGACAAGGGCGCCCTGCCGCCGCTGGCCGAAGGCGAAGACCTGGATCTGCTCACGCTGCTGCCGGAGCAGCACTTCACCCAGCCGCCGCCGCGCTACTCCGAGGCGACCCTGGTCAAGGCGCTGGAGGAGCAAGGCATTGGCCGTCCCAGCACCTACGCGCCGACCATCGGTACGTTGTTGGCGCGTTCCTACGTCGCGGTCGAAGAGAAAAAGCTGGTCCCGACCGAACTTGGGATCGTCGTTAACGACTTGCTGGTCGAGCACTTCCCGACGATCTTCGACGTCGGCTTCACCTCCCGGTTGGAAGAAGAGCTGGACGAGATCGCGGTCGGCGATCGGGCCTGGATCCCGACCCTGCACGAGTTCTACGGCCCGTTCACCCAGACCCTGAAACTGGCGGAATCGACGATGGAGCGCGTCCGCCTCAAGGACGAGCCGGCCGGCGAGGACTGCGAGAAGTGCGGCCGGCCGCTGGTGATTAAGCTCGGCAAGTTCGGCAAGTTCATGGCCTGCTCCGGTTTTCCCGAATGCCGCAATGCCAAGCCGCTGCTGCTGAAGGTCGGCGTTCCCTGCCCGACCTGCCACGAAGGGGAGATCGTCGAGCGGCGCTCGAAGAAGGGCCGCGTCTTCTTCGGCTGCGAGCGGTACCCGGCCTGCGACTTCGTCGCCTGGAACAAGCCGGTTGCCCAACCCTGCCCGGCCTGCGGCTCGCCGTATATGGAAGAGGCCGGTCGCAAGGGCCAGATCAAATGCCCGAAGTGCCAGCACACCGGGGCGACGCTGTTGAAAACGGGGTAGCGGTTGCGCGCACCATCCGGCCCCGGGCGAGCCCTCTCTCCGGCACCCCTCTCCCGAGGCGCGGGCGACGGGAGGAGATTCCCCGATCGTGGCGCCAAATCACG
>CADCWE010000022.1 GCA_902806325.1 uncultured Thermomicrobiales bacterium
GGCGGGTCGGCGTTCTCGCGGTCCGGCCGGCCGGCGACGATCAAGGCCAAGACCTCACGCTCGCGGGGACTGAGCGCGCCGCCGGCGGCGTTCGCGGACGCCCGCTTTGCCCGCCGGGCTGGCCGCGCGCCCGTCGAATCGTGTGCGGCGACCAGCAGTTCGGCTTCGGCCGCGGCGTCGCTCGCGGCCCGCTCCAACCCCGTGGCTCCCCCCGCCGCCCACGCCGCCGCAAACGCGGCGCGGCCGAGGGGGCGCCGCGCCGCCCGCAGGGCGCGCGTCACCTGCGCGTCGTCCTCGCGGGCACGGACCAGACCGACCCGCTCCCGCCAGGCGCTGGTCGCCGCCAGGAGGCGGACGCCCGGTTCCGGGCGGCGCGCGTCGAGCGCGACCAAGGCGACCCCCTCGACCCCGTCGACCAGGCTCGCCCAGTCGCCCAGCTCCCGGGCCAACCCGAGCCCCGCCTGCTCGTGCCGGGCCGCCGCCGGAAGGTCGTTGGCGGCGTGGGCGGCGCGGCCCAAGTCGTGCCGCGCGGCGGCGACCCCGACGGTGTGGCCGATCGCCGCGAAGGCGGCCAGGCTGGCGTCCAGGTGGGCGCGGCCCCCATCCGGATCGCCGCGCCGCGCCGCGATCCGTCCCAACCCCAGCCGCGCGTAGGCTTCGCCCCCCGTGTCGCCCCGTTCGCGCCAGATCGCCAGCGCGGCCTCGTAGGCGGTCCGGGCGGCGTCGGCGTCGCCGACTTCTTCGGCCGCGGTGCCGAGGTGGTGGAGGGAAAGGCCGACCCCGGCCGGATCGTCCATCGCCCGATAGAGGGCCATGCTTTCCGCCAGGTACGCCCGCGCCGCCGAGCCGTCCCCGACCGAGACGGCGACCGTTCCCAAGCCCAGGAGCGCGGCGGCGGCTCCTTGCCGGTCGTCCAGTTCCCGCCACAGGGCGAGGCTGGCCTCGTAGGCGGCCCGTGCGTCGGCGAACTCGACCAGGTTGTTGGCCAGGTTGGCGAGGTAGAGGTGGGCTTTGGCGCGCAGCAGCGGCGTCGCCGCGCCATTAGCGGCGAGGGCGCGGCGCAGCCAGTCCCGCCCTTCGCGGAGCAACCCCTTGCCGGTGAAGAACAGCCAGAGCGCGGCGGCCAGGCGGAGGGCGACGGCGTCCCCGGTGCCCTCCCGGGCCGGATCGAGCGCCCAATCCAGCGCCGCGCGCAGGTTGTCCAGATCCGCGTCCAGGCGCCGCATCCAGTCGCCCTGCTCCGGCCCTCGGAGGGCAACATCGGCGCGCTCGGCCAGATCCAGAACGTACGCCAGGTGGGCCTCCCGGGCGGCGGCGGTCTCGCCCGCGGCGTCCAACCGCTCCCGCGCGTAGGCGCCGATCGTCTCCAGCATCCCCAACCGCCCCGGCGCCTCGTCCACCCCCGCCTCGCCGGGGTCCCACCCCCGGACCAGGCTGGCGTCGACGAGGGCGGCGAGGTCGTCGAGGACGGAGGCCTGGGGTCCTGGGTCTGGGGTCCGGGGTCCGGGGAGAGAACGGCCAACGTCGTCCTCGGACCCCGGACCCCAGACCCCGGACCCCCAAACGGCCCCGGCGGCGTCGAGCGTGAACCCGCCCGCGAACACGCCGAGGCGGCGGAAGAGCGTTTGTTGGCCGGGGGTGAGCAGGTCGTGGCTCCAGGCGATGGCGTCGCGGAGGGTGCGTTGGCGGGCCGGGTGGTCCGGGGCATCGCCCCGCCATTCCAGGCGCTGGCCGAGGCGGGCGAGGAGGGCGTCCGGGGAAAGGATGGCCAGGCGGGCGGCGGCCAGCTCCAGCGCCAGCGGCAGGCCGTCCAGGGCCCGGCACAACGCCACCGCCACCGGCGCGGTCGCCGCCGTCAGGGCGAACCCCGGGCGGGCGGCCCTGGCCCGCTCCACCAGCAACACCACCGAGTCCGCCGCCGCCGGATCGGCCGCATCCCGCGCCAGCGGCGGCACCGGGAACAGGTGCTCGCCGCCGATCCGCAGGCTGACCCGGCTGGTGGCCAGCAGCGAGACCCCCGGGCAGGCCCGGAGGAGATCGGCCAGCGCCGGACCGACCTCGGCCACCTGCTCCAGGTTGTCCAGCAGCAGCAGCAGCTGGCGCGGGCGGAGGTGGGCGCGCAGGGCGCGCTCCGGCGCCGTCCCGCCGTCGTCGCGCACCGCCAGCGCGCGGGCCACCGCCGGCAGCACCAGCGCCGGGTCCCGCAGCGGCGCCAGATCGACGAACCAAACCCCGTCCGGGAAGTGGTCCCGGTCGCGCAGGGTTTCCGCGACCCGGATCGCGAGCCGCGTTTTCCCCACCCCGCCCGGGCCGGTCAGGGTGACCAGCGGGACCTCCGGGCGGAGCAGCAATTCGGCGACCCGCGCCGCCGCCCCGTCTCGCCCGATCAAGGACGTCCGGGGGCGCGGCAGGGTGTCGCGGCGGGTCGCGGCGGGTGCGTCGGCCATCGGGCGCGGCCTTCCGAACGGCGGGCGCGGATCGGGCGCGGATCTCGCCCCCCCTAGTATGGGACCACCGGGGCGGTCGCGCACGGGTAGCAACCCGGGTCTGGGGTCTGGGGTCTGGGGTCTGGGGTTCGGACAGGGCGCGGCCGTCTGGGATTGCGTTCCATCGCCCCGCGGCCCCTGGCCCCGCGGCCCCTGGCCCCAGACCCCAGACCCCTGGCCCCAGACCCCGTTCCCCCGTGCCCGACCGGCTTGACACCCCGGCCAGGGACACTATCATTAGGGAAGGATGCCGCGACGATTCCGGCACCGGCCGCGGCCCGCGTTCATCCGGTACCTTGGAGGACCCCCGACGATGGTAGCGACCCTTCCGATCGCCCCCACCGAAGCCGCATCCACCGCCCAGATCACGATGACCGCCGAGGCGGTCGATCAATTGAAGCGTTTCCTCGACGAGCAGGGCACCCCCGAGGCGGGCCTGCGCGTCTTCGTCGCCCCCGGTGGCTGCTCCGGTCTCCAGTACGGGATGACCGTCGACGAGGCGGCCGAGGATGGCGACGAGGTGATCGAGACCCAGGGCGTGCGGCTGATGGTCGACAACTTCAGCGCCATGTACCTCCAGGGCGCCGAAATCGATTACGTCAACTCCCTGATGGGCGGCGGGTTCACCGTCCGCAACCCGAACGCGGTCGCCTCCTGCGCCTGCGGCCACTCCTTCGACACCGGCGGCAACGCCCCGACCTCGCAGGGCTGCGGCTGCGGCCACTAACCGTCCTCGAGCAACACCCGCGCCGCGCCCCCTCCCCCGTTCGCGGGCGGCGGGGGCGCGGCGCGTCCGGCGGAAGGCCCCCGATGCCCGATCGGCTCCTCTTCGTCTCCGGCAACGCCGGCAAAGCGCGCGAGGTCGAGGCGATGCTCGGCGTTCCGGTCGAGCGCTTGGATCTCGACCTGCCGGAGATCCAAGCCCTCGACGTGGCCGAGGTCGCCCGCCACAAGGCGCGGGAGGCGTTCGCCCACGCCGGTCGGCCGGTGATCGTCGAGGACACCGGGCTGTATCTCGACGCCCTCAACGGCCTGCCCGGCGCGCTGGTCAAGTGGTTCCTGGCCGCCGTCGGCCCGGCCGGGATCTGCGCCCTCCTCCCCCCGGGCGCCGACCGCTCGGCGCGGGCGCGAACGGCGGTCGCCATCTGCGACGGCGCGGGGGTGGAGGTGTTCGTCGGCGAGACGCCGGGCGAGATCGCGACCGGGCCGCGTGGCGACGGCGGCTTCGGATGGGACCCCGTCTTCCGGCCCCGTGGCGGCTCCGGCACCTTCGCCGAGATGGACGCCGCCGAGAAGGCCGCCCACTCGATGCGGCGTCGCGCGCTGGAAGGGTTGCGGGAGCGGCTGCGGGAAACGGGGGAGTAGCGGCAGGGGACCACTCCGCGCCCGAACGCCGTCGGAGCCAGCGGTTCGGCGCCGCTCCGTGCGCGAACCGTCGCCCGGCCGATCTCTATAGATCCAAAGTGGATTATGTAACGTAAGTAGAGTGGCAGGATCGGGGTTCGTAGCCCTAGATACCTGTGAAGGGCATCACAATGTTGCCCAGGGGTCTAGCGGTGGGCCGCTTAAGCCGCTATGATCTTGGCAGAGGCCACCCGCCGTGCGCTCCGTGGCGCGCGTTGTCCCATCCCGTGGCACCGGTCGCCGACGCAACGCGCCGTCGCGTTGCCCCGCGCGGATACCATCGGCTACGGTCGCGGTCGGCCGTCGACCCCGCAGTGGACCCCATCTTGCGGTTGGAGCGTCTTCGGGCCGACGCTCCCGTTACCCGCTTGGCCGGGACGCACCGGTCGCCAGGGGAGTGCGACGGCGGTTCGGAATCCGCCAGAGCCTGTCTGCCGCGCGCAGTGTACGCCAAGTCGGCGCCACCGTGCCGCCACGTCGCCGCCCCGGCATCGGCCCATCCCGCCCGCCATCGCTGAGGAGCCATGCCCCGATGACCATGTCCGACCCGCTGCAGACCTACGACGTCGGGAAGATCGACGCCCTCGTCGCCGACACCCTCGGCCGCGACGAGAAAATCGAGGTGCCCGAGGAGATCACCACCCAGCTCGCCGACGCGGTCGAACCCGAACCCGACCTCGAAC
Organism: uncultured Thermomicrobiales bacterium; assembly: GCA_902806325.1. Classification (GTDB taxonomy): domain Bacteria; phylum Chloroflexota; class Chloroflexia; order Thermomicrobiales; family UBA6265; genus CADCWE01. Next base: position 4,574 of record CADCWE010000022.1, read on the forward strand.
GCGACCTGGACGTGCTGCAGCGCCTGGACCCCAACTTCATCAACGACCCGGTCCGGCTCTACCTGCGCGAGATCGCCGAGACCGCGCTCTTGACCCACGCCCAGGAGATCGACCTCGCGAAGCGGGTCGAGGACGGCGAACTGGCCGCGACCCAGCTCTTCGTCCGCGCCAACCTGCGCCTGGTCGTCTCGATCGCCAAGCGCTACGTCAACCGCGGCCTGACCCTCTTGGACCTGATCCAGGAAGGCAACATCGGCCTGATGCGCGCCGTCCAGAAGTACGACTGGCGCAAGGGGTTCCGCTTTTCCACCTACGCCACCTGGTGGATCCGGCAGGCGATCACCCGCGCCATCGCCGACCAGAGCCGCACCATCCGGCTCCCGGTCCACATGGGCGACTCGATCTCCCGCTACCGCAAGACCTTAAACCTGCTCGCCCAGGAACTGGGCCGCCAGCCGACCCCGGAAGAGACCGCCGAGGCGATGAGCGTCCAGCCGGAGAAGATCCACCAGATCGTCCAGGCCGCCCAGCGCACCATCTCCCTCGAAACCCCGATCGGCAACGAGGACGACACGTCCTTGGGCGACCTGATCGCCGACGAGGTCTCCGAGACCCCCTACGAGGCCGCCAGCGAGTCCATGCTCAAGCGCGATGTCAACGCCGCCCTGGACACCCTGACCGCGCGCGAGAAGCTCGTCCTCCAGCTCCGGTTCGGCCTCGGCAACGGCCACCAGCACACCCTGGCCGAGGTCGGCGAGCAGCTCCAGATCTCCCGCGAGCGCGTCCGCCAGATCGAGAACGAGGCCCTCCAAAAGCTCCGCCGCCTCGACGGCGACCGTCTCTTCGCCTACCACCAGGAACTGTAGGCCGGGGTCGGCAGTTGGAAGTCGGAAAGACGACGGGGGCGACCGGATGGTCGCCCCCCTTCCGTCTCCTTTTGGTGGACCAAACGGATGGAGCCGGGCCGTACGGGTCGGGGGGTGGGACACGCCAGGCGGTGAGGGTGAAGCCGACGGCGAGAAGTGCCGACCGGGGCAACCTCGCTGTCCCGCAGAGGATGGTGGTTCGGGCGCCAAAATTGGGCAGGGACGGCCACGGAGACCACTTTTCCTCGCGTCGGGTCGCGATTCTCGACCGACAACCCAGGCATCGTCACCGGGGAACGTGCCGGCCGACGGCGTCGCCTCCGCCCCAACCGTACGCGATCCGGCTTCCGATCGCACCGACCACCGGACGTTGGAGACGGCAGACGGTAGAACGACAAGGCGGGGGCGGCCGGTAAGGCCGCCCCCACCGCGTTCCGCGTCCGAGCGCAACGATTCTTACTTCGTCCCGACGCCGACCACCATCTCGCACGGACCGGCGAAGCCGTCCGGCCCCTCAAACTGACCGAGCTCGGCCGTGATCTCGTCCCAGGCCGCTTCCCGCTCCGGCTCCGGCAAGCCGGAGAGCATCTGATGCAGCGCGCCGAACGCTTCGCGCTCGAAGCGGACGCAGTCGACCGCGCTGGGGAGGCGCAGCGGCGATGGCACGATCTCGGTCCGCACATCCCGGAACCCGGCCCGAGCCAGCACGTCGGCCAGCACGCCGTCGCCGCCGAGGCTGAACGGACCAGGCTGTCCCGGCGCCGGCGGCGGCAATTGCGCCCGGCGGCGGATGATCCCGACCGGGATCGAAAAGAACCGGTTGCGCTCCGGCGTGGTGTAGACGATCGCCGCCACCCGCCCGCCCGGCTTCAGCACCCGCCGCGTCTCGGCCAGCGCCCGACCCTGGTCCGGGAAGTAGATCAAGCCGACGCGAGAGGTCACCGCGTCGAACGCGGCGTCCGGCAGATCCAACCGTTCGCCGTCCATCACCCGGGTCTCGACGTTGCCCAGCCCCTGCTCGGCCGCCGCCGTGGCCGCGTGGGCGAGGATGTTCGGGGCGATGTCGGTGGCCAAGACCGACCCCGTCGGGCCGACCCGCCTGGCGATCGTGAGTGCCGGCTCGCCCGCCCCCGCCGCGACGTCGAGCACCCGGTCGCCCGGCCCAATCACCGCCAGATCCAGCATCGCCCGCGTCGCCGCCCCCAGCCAGTCTTCGATCGTCGGCCCCCAGCGCCGCCATGCCTCGGCGACCCCCTGCCACTGCTCCCGTGTTGTCTCCTTGTAGCGGACAGGATCGAACCCCACGGATTGCGCAACCACGGCGATCTCCTTCCATTGCCCGCGTGCGGCGGGCGATGCGCCAACGGGACCGGGGGCGGCGGGCGCGAATCCCGGACCCCCGCGCCAGCGCCCTTCAGACCGTTTGGGCGATACTGCCCACGAAACCCAATGGCATCCTAGGCGTGGGGCGTGGCAAGCGCGTTCCGGGGGGCGTTCCATGGCCCGGTTGAGTGTGGCGGTGCTCGGCGCGCCAGAGGTCCACCACGGTCGGCAGCCCGTCGCCCTGCCGACCCGCAAGGCCCTGGCGCTCCTGGTCTACCTCCTGGTCGAGCGCGGACAGCACCGGCGCGACAAGCTGGTCGCCCTGTTCTGGCCCGAAAGCGACGCCGACGCCGGCCGGGCGACCCTGCGCAGCACCCTCGCCCGCCTCCGTGACGGCCTCGACGACTCCGCTGACGCCCGCCATTTGCTCGTCGCGCGTGACGCCATCGGGTTCGACTTCGCCTCGGACCACGACCTCGACCTCGACTCCCTCGCTTCCGCCTACGCTCTGGCGCGGGCCACCGATCCCCGGGACCACCCCGCGGGCGAGGCGATCCGCGACCGCATCGCCCGCCTCCAGGCGGGGGCGGACACCTGGCGCGGCGAGTTCCTCGACGGGTTCTCCCTGCTCGACGCTCCCGATTTCGACGACTGGTCCGCCTTCCAACGCGAGGTCTGGCACCGGCGGATCGCACTCGTCCTCGACCGGCTCTCGGCGCTTCAGGACCGGGCCGGCGCAAGCGGGGACGCCGTCGAGACCGCCAACCGGTGGCTGCGCACGGATCCGCTCGACGAGCGCGCCCACCGGCGGCTGATGCGGCTGCACCTGGCCACCGGCGACCGTGCCGCCGCGCTGCGCGCCTACGCCGCCTGCCGCGCGGCGCTGGCCGCGGAACTGGGCGCCCGGCCGGAGCCCGAGACCGAGGCGCTGGCCGAACGCCTTCGGACCCAGGCGCCGTCGCCGCCCCCCGAACCGTCGCCCACCCCGCCCCCGTTGGCGCCGCTGCTTGAAGGCGCACTGGTCGGCCGGGCCGACGAGTTCTCCGCGTTGGTCGAGCGCTACCACGCCGCCGTCCGGGGTGCTCCCCAGGCGGTGGTAGTCCACGGCGAGGCCGGGATCGGCAAGACGCGCCTGGCAACCGAGTTCCTCGGTTGGGCGGCGGCTCAAGGCGCGGACGTGCTTCGGGGCCGGGCGTTCGAGGCCGGTGCCCGTCTCCCTTACCAGCCGCTGATCGACGCGGTGCGGCCCCGCCTTGAGCGCGAACCCTCCCCCACGTCCCTGCTCGGCGGGACCTGGCTCGTCGAGCTGGGCCGGCTCCTGCCCGAGCTCCGCGACCGCCACCCTGGACTGGCCGCCCCGATCACCGGCGAGGCTACGGCCCGGCCCCGCCTGTTCGAGGCGGTGGCGCGGCTCGGCGCGGCGCTGGCGGGTCGGGCGCCGCTGGTGCTGTTCGTCGACGATCTCCAGTGGACCGACGCCGCCTCCCGGGACGTGCTGGGCTACGCCGCCCGGCGCTGGGCCCAAGACGGGATTCCCGTGCTGCTGCTGGTCGGCCTGCGCGCCGAGGCGGTGGCGACCGCACCGGCGCTCGCCGAGTGGGTGCTCGGCCTCCGCCGAGACCTCGCCGTGACCGAGATCGACCTCGTCCCGCTCGGGTTCGCCGACCTGCTGCTGCTGCTGCGTGGGTTGGCGCCGCGGACGGCGCCGGATCCCCTGCTCGACCGCTTCGCGCGGTGGCTGTTCGCCGAGACGGGCGGCCAGCCCTTCTTCGTCGTCGAGACCCTGCGGGCGCTCGCGGAGCGTGGGGTGCTGGCGTTGCTGCGGGGCGCGACCGGGGGGTGGACGATCGAGTTCCCTGCCGACCCCGCCCAGGACTCCGGGTCCGGGTTCCTCCCGTCCGGCGTGCGGCGCGTGATTCAGGCCCGGTTGGCACCGCTGCCCCCGGCCGCTCGTGACCTTATCGCGGCGGCGGCGGTCCTTGGCCAAGGGTTCGGATTCGATTCGCTGCGCCGGGTCGGTGGCCTCTCCGAGGACGACGCCTTGTCGGCGCTGGACGCACTGGTCCAGCGCCACCTGCTGCGCGAGACCGGCGACGGCGGTCGCTACGCCTTCACCCACGACAAGATCCGTAACGTGGCTTACGCCGAGGCCGGCGCGGCGCGGCGGCGCGTGTTCCACCGCCGCGCCTACGAAGCCCTCGAAGCCGAGACCGCACCGGCCGCCGAACTGGCCCGCCACGCGCTGGCCGCTGGGAACGACGAGGCGGCGCTGCGCTGCTCGGTCGCGGCCGGCGACGCGGCGCTGCGCCTGCTCGCGGCGCGCGACGCCGCCGCCCACTACGGCCAAGCGATCGCCCTCGCCGAGCGGCTCGGCCACCGCGACCGCCTGGCCGATCTCCACGCCCGCCGCGGGCGCGCCTTCGTCGGCGTGGCAATGTGGGCCGACGCCCGGCACGACCTCGACGCCGCGCTGGCCGACCTCGGTTCGGACGCGCCCGACCGGCGCGCCGACGTCCTGGTCGACCTCGCCGACGCCTGCTTCTGGTTGATGGACGTGCCGGCGCTGCGTGCCCACGCGATCGAGGTCCTCGTCCTCGCCGCCCGGCTTGGTCGAGGCGATCTGGAAACCAAGGCGCTCGCCTGGCTCGCCACCGCCGAAGGCTCCGACGGCGATCTCACCGCCAGCGCCGCCGGCAACGCCCGCGCGATCGACCGCGCCCGTGCCTTGGGTATCGCGCCGCCGCCGGTGGCCCACTTCCGCTCGATGGCCCTGTACTGGCTGGGCCGCTCCGGCGAGGCCGTCGCCGGTGGACGCGAGGCCGTCGCGATCGCCCGCACCGCGAACGACGTCTCCTGGACCATGTGGGGGCTGCCCAGCCTCGGCCTGACCCTGGCGGGCACCGGGCGATACGACGAGGCCGCCCGCGTCTTCGCGGAGGCGCGTCAACTGGGGCGCGACCACGGCGCGGAGACGCTACTCGCGCGCGCGATTGCCTGCTCGGCCGGCTTCCGGCTCGACCTGTTCGACTTCGCCGGCGCCGAAGCGCTCTGCCACGAGGCGCGGGATCTGGCCCGTGCCTGGAACTTCACCCCGCCCGTGGTCAGCGCAGGCATCGACCTAATGTTCAACTACGCCCGCCGGCACGAGGTCGGGCGGGCCGAGCAACTGGTGGCCGAGGTGGCGGCGGGCGTCGAGAACGCGGCCGGATTCCACGGCTGGCTTTGGCGGCTGCGGCTGGCCACGGCGCGGGCGGAGATCGCCATCGCCCGCGAGGACCCGGCGGACGCGCTGCACTGGGCGGAGGAGGCGATCGCGCACAGCCTCGCCCGGGGGCGCGCGAAGTATCACGTCCTCGGCCTTATCGCCCGCGGCCAGGCGCTGCTCGTCCAGGCCCGAACGAAGGAGGCGATCGCCGACCTCCAGCGTGCGGTCGCGCTGGCCCGCCCCATCGGCGACCCCGCCCTCTTCCTCCGCGCCGCCGCCGCGCTGCTGCCGGTCGCCGGCGACGACACCCTGGTCGCCGAGGGCCGCGCGACCGTCGACCGGATCGCCGCCTCCTTGCCGGATACCGAACTGCGCCGCCGCTTCGAGGCGGCCCAGCCGGGGCGGGTCTTCTTCCCTCGGACCGTGGCAGCGAACGCCACCGCGCCGTGAGGCTGCCGGCACCCAGTCGGGGCCATGCCGAACCCCATCGGCGGACGAGTCGCGGCAGGCGATTTGGAGCTGCTCCCCGGCGCAGCGCCCCGGGGCAGCACGACGGTCCGGGAGGCCTCCTCCGGCCGGTCGTCGTTCGTCGGGTCTCGGGCTACCGGGTCGGGGTGGTGGCCGCGGGAGACCCCTGCTCCACCGTCGGCACGGAGACGTTCTCGGTCGTATCGCCCACGTTGCGCGGCGGGCTCGCGCTCCCGCGGCCGACGACGAACGAGGCGCCCAGCGTTCCGGCCGCGTCGGTCGCCAGGGTTACGGTGTACGGGAGGACACCGGGCGGGACCGGCGGCGCCCCCGGCGCCAGCGCAACCCGCCGCAGCCGCGGCGTCGCGCCGCCGGCCGGCATCGCCGTTGGTCACTGCACGTTGGGGCGACTGGTCTGCCAGCCCCGCGGGAACTCCCAGACGATGACGCCCCACGAGTGTCCGGCAGGGGGCGTCCCCCCGTTGTCGAGAACCGCCCAGCCCAGCAGCGCCACCGGCGCCGTCCCGGCGTTGACGACGTCGACCGCGGCCTCGTTGGGCGCGAGCAGGGAGTCACCGGAGTCGAGGGCGACGCCCACGCCGACCGCGACCGTCGCGATCGCCCCGCCGCGGACCACCCGCACCGGCGCCGCGGCGCGGACGGCGTAGGCGCCGGCCAGGACCGACTCGAGCCACAGACCTGGGCAGCGGGCCCGTCCCCAGGCCGAGCGAATGCCGGGAAGGAGCGTAACGTGGCCGAGCCCGGCCGCGAGCCGGTCGCCGGGCGGCAGCGTCCCGGCGGGGAGAAGGACCGCGAGCAGCATCGCCTCGATGGCGGCGGGGTGGGCGTGGCCACCCGGGCGACGGCGCGCGGCGGAAGCCGCGGCGGGACAACGGCGAGCATCCCGAGCAGCGCGACGACGACGAGCGGGACCGGGGACCAGGGCCGGCGCATGGCGAATCCCTTCGCCGAGCGCATCAATCCGCCCCGTCCCCGATCGCCCGCGCGACGTCGTCGTCTAGGACGCCGGGGTCGCCTCCATGTCCATGCCCTCCATGAAGGCCGTGAACGGTTCGCCGACCCGCGTCAGCCCGGCCGACCAGAGCACGACCTCGTCCTCGCCGGCGTTGCGGATGTCGTCCTGGGGGTCCTCGACGAAGAGCCAGTCCCCAGGGTTGAGGATGACCTCGGTCCCCATCGGCAGCGCCTCCGCAGGGGTGGGCGTGCCGCCCACGGCCGCCCGGGTCAGCTCGGCGGTCCCGCCCAGCGCCGTGTAGCCCCAGGTGCCGGCCTCGACGAAGATGACCAGGGCCCCCGGGTGGCTGTGGGCGGGGAGCCGCCCGCCCGGGGCGATGGTGATCC
>CADCWE010000023.1 GCA_902806325.1 uncultured Thermomicrobiales bacterium
GGCGGGGTCGCCGAACGAGGTCTTCGTCGCCCAACGGTTCATCGACGACTTCTTCACCCGGCGGCACCCGGATCTGACGGTGGTCGTCGAGCCGACGCCGGACCGGCGCGACGAACTGCTGCTGGCGGCGATGGACGCCGGGACCGCACCGGACGTGTTCGATACCTGGCGCGACGACGTCGTCAAGTACGCGGACCGCGACAAGGTGCTGGACCTGGAACCGTTGGTGACGCGAGACCTGCCGCCGGAGGAGGTCGCGGACTACTTTCCGTGGCAATGGGCCGACTTCCGGTTGCCGGGCGGGCTGCGGTTCGGGATGCCGAAGTACGTCAACCTGTCGGTGGTCTGGTACAACCGCGACCGCTTCGAACGCGCCGGGATCGCCCCGCCCGACGACACCTGGGACCACGACCGCTACGCCGAGGCCGCCCGCGCCCTGACGATCCGCGAGGGCGCCCGGACCCCCACCTACGGCCTCTTCTACCCGGCCTTTGCCCTGGACCGCTTCTCCTACAAGCTGGAAGCCTGGGGCGGGCGGTTGGTGGACCCGGACGATCCGACCCGGGCCGCCTTCGACGGCGACGAGTCCCTGGCCGCCGCCGCCTGGGCGCACGGGCTGACCTTCGCCGATGGCGCCAACGCCAGGCCGCGCGATCTGTTCCCGGAGGGCCGAGGCGGGGTCGCCGCGACCATCGAGGCGTTCGTCGCCGGCAAGGTGGCGATGGTCGAGGACGGGCTGTACCCGTTCCCGATTGCCGAGGGCGTCAAGGGGGCGTTCTCCTGGGGGTTTGCGGCGGTGCCGAAGGGACCCGTCCGCCGCACCGCGCTCGGCACGGCCGACGGGTTCGCGATCTGGTCCGGGTCGCGGAACGCGGAAGCGGCCTGGGAGCTGGTCAAGTTCCTTTCCGGCCCGGACTATCAGCTCGAATTGACGGTCCTGACCGGCTATCTGCCGAACCGGTTCTCGATCCTCCAGGGCTGGCGCGGCATCGGTGAGCGGTTCTACCCGGAGCTGGCGGAGGCGGACCTCGACGTGGCGACCCGGGCGATGGCCGAAGGCTACCCCGGCAATCGGCCCTTGTTCGCCCGCGACAGCGCCGCCCAGGCGCTGCTCAACCCGGCCCTGGACGAGATTTTCGTCGCCAACACCAAACCGGTCGAGCACCTGGTCGAGGTGGCGACCGCCGTCACCAACGCGATGCGGGCCTGAGCCGTGGCCGGATGGCGGCGGGTGGTTGCGCTCGCGCTCGCGGCGGTCCTCACCGCGGCGGCGGTCGGTGACTCGGCGGGACGCGCCGCGCACGCGTCCCCCGGGCCAGGCGGTCCGGTCGAGCCGTTGGTGGTCGGCGGCGAGGCGCTGGTCTCGCTCCTGCCGGTCCCCGCCGGCTCGCCGTTCCTGTTCGCGGTCGGCGAGCGCGGGTTGTACCGGGGGACGCCGGACGGAGCGGGCTGGACCCGCGTCGGCGATGCGCCGCCGGAGGGACGGGTGGTCGCGGCGGTCGACGACGGGCAAATCCTGCTCGCCGGCGACCATCCGCCCTGCGCCCGCGGCGACGCCGGGATGGTGCCGCTCCACCGCTCGGCCGACGGCGGCGCGACCTGGCGGCCCGTGGCCGGAACGGTCGGGCTGCGACCGCTCGCGGTCTGGTCTGGGGCGGGGATCGCGCTCGGCGCGGGCTGCGCCGGGCTGGCGGTCTCCGGCGACGGCGGCGTAACCTGGCAACCGGTGCCGCCGACCGGGGCCAACCTGGACCCGACCGCCTTCGCGCCGTTCGCGGACCCGGACCGGATCGGTGGCCTGCTGGCCGGCACCGGCGAAGGCGGCACCAGCCGGCTCTCGATGCTCGACCTCTCCGATCCGACCCAGCCCTTGCTCGGCGACCCACTGCTCGAGTTCTGGGGGCTGGGCGCGTTGGCCGCGTTGGGCGAGACGTTGGCGGTCGGGAGCGCGGTCGGCGTCGCGGTTAGCCGCGACGATGGCCGAACCTGGGCGGCGAGCCGCGACGGGTTGGAAGCCGTCACGGTGGACGGCGATCCCCGCACCGACGGGTTGTCGGAGAACGAGCTGCGCCGACCGTTTGGCATCCTGGCCGTCGCGCTCGATCCCCTTGACGCGAACCGTCTGGCGGTCGGCACGGCCGACGGGCTGTTCGTCTCGGACGACGGCGGGGCGACCTGGTCCGGTGCCGGCGGGATCGCGGGCGGGGTGCCGGTGGTGATCGGCCTGGCCGACGGCACGCTGCTGGCGCAAACCGCCGCCGGCGTCGTGCGCGTCGGACTGCCACGATCCGTGGCGACTCCAAGCGCGGAACGCAACGGCACGACCGTGCGCGGGCCGATGTCCGACCCGCGCGCTAGGCATGGCAACAGACAAAGGGGGAGCCGGTGACGAGAACGCGGCGAATCGGCGTGCTGGCGGTGGTGCTGGGTCTCGGGTTGACGGGTGGGTCTACGGTCGGGGCCTCACTATTGACGCGGGCGCTGGCCGGCGAACCGGCGCCGCCGAGCGTGGAGCGACCCGCCGTCGGCTGTCCGGTTGCCGGCACCGCCGCGAACGGCGACGCGACCCCGGAGCCAAGCGACGACGGCTGCGAGGTCGTCCAAACCGTGGTCGACTTCGCGTTCACACCGGCGGCGCCGCGGCTTCCGGTCGGCGCCACCCTGACTTGGGTCAACGTCGGCCCGACCCTGCACACCGTCGCCTCCACCGATCAAAAGGACGGCGGGCGCCTTTGGGACTCCAACATCATGGCCGTCGGCGATGTCTACTCCTACACCTTCAACGAACCGGGCACGTACGAATACCTGTGCGCGCTGCACCCAGAGATGACCGCCGAGGTAGAGGTGGTCGGGGCCGCGCCGTAGGACGGTGGTGTGCAAAGTCAGCCGCCAGCCGCCAGCCGCCAGCCGCCAGCCGCGAAACGTCCGCCCCCCATGATCCGGGGCATTCCGAACGCGGCGAGCATCTCCGTCGTCGGTCGTGAACGAGCGACATCCTCCGTTGCGCTCGGAATGACGGGGTTCCGCGCGCGCTGGCCGACCGCCACTCGACCCCGGGAGGGATCGCCGATGCCCCGTTCGCTCGTGGTGCTCCTGCCGATCGCGCTCTTGACCGGATTGGTGACCGCGCCGCTCGTCCATGCTCGGGAGGGCACCCCGGCGGCGGAGGCGGCGACGACGGTGGTTGCCGCCGGGGTGGTCAACCCGCGCGGGTTCACCTGGGACGTCGACGGCACGCTGCTGGTCGCTTCGGCCGGGGTTTCCGGGGAGGCGGCGGGGCTCGACGCGATCGTCGACGGCTGCCCAATCCGGCGCGTGGACGGGTTTCCGAACTCCGGCGTGGCCTTCGGTCGCTCGGGGATCGCCGACGTGGCGACGCTGGACGGGCAACTCTATCTGCTCGCGGGCGGCGGGGACACCGGGCGCGGGCAACCCGCCAACGGCGTCTACCGGGTCGACCCGACCGGCGAGACCGCGCTCGTCGCCAACGTCAGCGCCTTCGTCCCCGCCAACCCGGTCTCGGTCGTGCCACCCGACTACGACCCGGACGGTGTCCCGTTTTCGATGGACGTCGTCGACGGCGCGTTCTGGCTCACCGACGGCAACAACAGCCAGGTTTTGCGCGCCGGTCTCGACGGCGCGGTGACCCGGGTCGCCGACCTGTCGGTCGGCCACACCATCCCGACCGGGATCGTCGCCGCGCCACTCGACCGCGGCGGCGCTTTCGTCGCCTTGTTCACCCCCACCCCGTACCCCAACGGCGGCGCCAAGATCGTCCACGTCGCCCCGAACGGGACCGTCGTCGACGAGTTGACCGGCCTGACGACCGCGATCGACGTCGCCCTCGGCCCGGACGGCGCGCTCTACGCCCTGGAGATGGCGACCGGCAACACCGCCGACTCGCCGTTCCTGCGCCCCGGTACCGGGCGGATCGTGCGCCAGAACGCGAACGGCGGCATCGTTCCCGTCGCCACCGGCCTGACCTTTCCCGGCGCCCTGGAGGTCGGCCCGGACGGCGCCCTCTACGTTTCCCTGCCCGCCTTCGGCTCGGACGCAGGCGAAGGCCAGATCGTCCGTTTCGATCTCGGGGCGGGCGAGCCGGGATCCGCTTCGCCCATTGCCGCCGCGTCTTGCTCGTAGTCGCCTTCCAGAGCCGGGGGGAAACCCGGTTCCGGTCGGTCGTGGTGCTACAGTAGACCGCCGACGATGGGGCGCCGGACGGCGCCACCGCCCGCGGGCGGGTTCGACGTGATCCGAGGGGAGTAACAGACCGGTGGACGTTTTCTTCCGATCCGGGGACGCGGCGCGCGAGTCCGCCGACGCGCTGATCGTGCCGGTCGCCGCGCCGGCCAACGGCGGCGAGCCGCTGACCGGTCCCGCCGCCCAGCTCGACGCCGATCTGGAGGGCGAACTCGCTCGCTTGGCCGCCGACGCCCGGTTCTCCGGTAAACACGGTTCGACCCTGGTCGTGCCGACGTTGGGACGCCTGCCCGCCCGCCGGATCGTGCTGGCCGGGGTCGGCACCCCGGACGACCTGGACGCCGAAGCGGTCCGACGCGCCTGGGGGGCGGCGGCCATCGCCGCGCGGGACGCGGGCGCTGCCCGGGTCGCCTCGACCATGCCGCCGTCCGGCACCGGCCTCGACCCCGCCGCGTCCTTGGCCGCCGCCGCCGAAGCCGCCGCCTTGGCCGTCTACCGCTTTACCAAGCACTTCGGCGCCGGACGCCGGGACGACCCCGCTCCCCGGACGCTCGACGCCCTCGCCTTCGTCGACGAGGGGCTGGACCAGGCGGAGGCCGACGCGGCGCTCGCCCGAGGGGCGGCCATCGCCGCCGGCGCCGCCCTGGCCCGCGACCTGGTCAACGAGCCGGCCAGCGTCCTCGATCCCGCCGCGATGGCCGACCACGCCCGCCGCGTCGCCGAAACCCACGGCCTGGTGGTGGAGGTCCTCGGCCCGCCCGAGCTCGCGACCATCGGCGCCGGCGCCCTGCTCGCCGTCGGCAAGGGCAGCGCCAGCGAGCCGAGGTTGATCCGGCTGACCTACCGGCCAGAGTCGGACAGAGGGGCAAACGGGCAAACGGGAAGTACGGCCCAGACCATGCCCCGCACCATCGGTCTGGTCGGCAAGTGCATCACCTTCGACACCGGCGGCTACTCGATCAAGCCGTACGAGGGGATGCTGGAGATGAAGGGGGACATGGCCGGCGGGGCGGCCGTGCTCGGCGCGATGACCGCGCTGCGCGCCCTCGGATGCCGCCACACCGTCCACGGCATCATCCCGGCCGCCGAGAACATGATCTCCGGCACCGCGTTTCGACCGGGCGACATCCTGACCGCGATGAACGGGGTGACGATCGAGATCCTCTCCACCGACGCCGAGGGGCGCCTGGTGTTGGCCGACGGTTTGGTCTACGCGGCCCGCCAGGGCGCCGAAGAACTGATCGACCTCGCCACGTTGACCGGCGCCGCCGTGGTCGCCCTCGGCGACGGCACGACCGCCCTCTTCGCCGACGACGACGCCCTGGCAACCCGGCTGCTGGACGCCTCGGCGGCGGTCGGCGAGCGCTTCTGGCGGATGCCCCTGATCGCCGAGTTCAACGACAAGATCAAGGGCGACGTCGGCGACATCAAGAACACCGGCGGCCGCCAGGGCGGCGCGATCACCGCGGCGCTGTTCCTCCAGCGCTTCACCGAAGGCAAGCCCTGGGCGCACCTCGACATCGCCGGCTCCGCCCGCGCCGCCAAAGGCAACGGCTACGTTCCGAAGGGCGCGACCGGCGTCGGGGTGCGGACGCTACTGGCGTACCTGACGGCGTGACTTAGGCGCTTGCCGACTGACCGGGGACGGCGGAAAGGAACGTTGCGAGCGCGGCCAGATCGTGGTCCCAAAAGAGCGCGAGCCGGTTGTCCGCCTGGGAGTCGCCCGGGTTGGTGGAACGTGTGCCAAGGGGCAACTTCGCATCGTTACCCTTTCTCATGTCTGTACGTGCGCAAAGGGGTTGGGGACCACAGTGGGGCGCGATCCCAGGGTCAGGAGATGGCGCGCTCGGGGTCCAGGGTGCCGGCGGTGACGGCGGCGCGGGCCTGCTCCATGGTGTCGCGGACGCCATCCTGGAGCGGGCGCCAGGAAAGGGGGCCGATGGCGCGCTCGACGGGGGCGTCGTCCACGTCCTCCGGAACCGCCATCGGGTCGGGGTCGAAGGTGATCTGGCCGGCCATCTCCGGGGCGACGGCCTCGATCGCGGCGACGATCTGAGCCAGGTCGGCCGAGGTGCCGCCGAGGGTGTAGGTCTCGCCGCCGGGGGCGCCGTTGGCGAGGGCCCGGGCGGCCTGGACGAAGGCGGCGGCGACGTCGTCGGCGTGCTGGTAGACGGCCCGACCGCCGAAGGAAACGCGGTAGGGGCGGCCGAGGGCGGCGGCGACCATCGCCTTGGTCGGGGTGGCGCTGACGCCCTGGTCGCGGCCCGGTCCGTAGACGAAGGCGGGGCGGAGACCGAGGGCGCGGACGCCGTGGTCGTGCCAATAGATGCGGGCGTAGCCCTCGTTGGCCTGCTTGGTGACGCCGTAGAGGGTCGGCGGGCGCAGCGGCGCGTCGTGGGCGAGGGGGCCGGGTGGGTACGCGTCGGCCGCACCGTAGACCCCGATCGTGGACGCGAAGACGGTGCCCCGGATCTGGCCCGCCAACCGCTTCGCCGTCTCCAACACGACTGCGGTGCCGACGACGTTGACGGCGGCGCCGCGGACCGGCTCGGCGCGAACGAACGGCACCTGCAACCCCGCCAGGTGGACGACGTGGGTGATCCCGTGCTCGGCGACCGCGCGCTCGAACGCCTCGGCGTCGGTGATGTCGCCGGCGACGTACCGGACCTTCGCCAGCGCGGTCTCGGCCATGATCGCCCGCAGGCGGCGCGGCTCGCCGGGCAGGTCGTAGGCGACGACCGGGACGCCCTCGTCGGTCAACCGCTTGCAGACCCAGGCGCCGATGCAGCCGAGGGCGCCGGTGATCAGGAACCGCTCGTCGCCGTTGGCCATGGCCCATCCTTGCCCCGTCGTGCTGGCATCGATCTTCGGCGGCGGTGGGCCGGTCTCCGCGTATCCGGACCCGGCGCCCAGCTCAGCGGAAGATGTGGCCGACCGCGAGCCGGAGCCCCGGCAGCACATCGCCGCCGTCCCAGGTATCTGCTTCCGGTAGCCGCTCCAGCGCCGCTCCCGGCCGGTGGACCGTGATCGCACGCGCCTTCGGCTCCACCACGATGGTCATCGGGACGCCCGCGGCGACGTAGAGTGCCACCTTCCGGGCACCCTCCCGTCTCGCGTCGTGGGTGCGGACGACCTCGACCGCCAGATCGGGCGGCAGCGACATGAAGCCGATCCGCTCGTCCTCCGGGGGACGCGGTCGGCCCGGACGATGGCCACGTCTGACCTCACGACGACGTTGGGATTGCGGGCCTGCACGAACCTCGTGTCCAAGTTGGAGAGCCGTCCCAATCGATGTGCACGCACCAAGGCGCCAATCTCCCATCCAAGGTCGGACGCAATCTCGCCACACCATCCGCCTGCGGGCGCCACCTCGTGCCGCTCGCCGGAGTGCAGCTCGTAGGTGTTCTCGTCCTCCGGCAAGACCTCGAGGTCTTCCGTGGTAGACGGGCCGGTGGCGACCATCGTTCGGCATTCCTATCGCGTCGCGGCAACGGAGTCGCGACCACACGGGCGTGCACGTCCTCCAAGCGGTACTCCGTGCAGGCGCCGCTGGTGATCGTCGCCGCGTTACCCCGGCGGCAGCGTCGCCTCGCGAGCGACCGCGTCGTCGAACGCGGCGCGGTCGTCGCGGCGGGGCCGGGACCAACGGGAGGGGCGGTCGCGGTCACGCTCGCTGAGGTCGGCGGTGGGGGGGCGGCGATCCGGTTCGGGGACGGAGGCGAGCGCGAGGCGGGCGCGGTCGGCGATCTGGGCGCCGGCGGGGCCGAGGTCGTCGGCCAGGGCGCGGGCGCGGCGGAGGTGGTCGAGCCCCTCGGCGCGGTGGCCGTTGCCGGCGAGGAGGGTGCCGAGGTTGAGGCGGAGGAGGGCTTCGCCGGCGGTGTCGCCGAGGTCTTCGGCGATCGCCAGGGCCTGGCGGTAGGTGGTGGTGGCCTGGGGGTCGCCGAGGGCGTCCTGGGCGGTGCCGAGGAGCTGCAGGGCGTGTCCGAGAAGGGCGGGTTGTTCGATGTCCTGGGCCAAGTCCGCCGAGCGGGCGAATTGGTCGAGCGCGGCTTCGCGATCGCCCCGGCGCTGGGCGAGGCGTCCGAGGCGGGCGTAGAGGCGGGCGGCACCCGCCCGGTCGCCGGTTTGGGCGGCCAGTTTCAGGGCCTGCTCGTAGAGGGCGACGGCCTGCGCCGCCTGCCCGGCGTTGGCGGCGATACCGCCCAGGCTGTCGAGCACGTTGACCTGCTCCGCGACGAGGTTCAGCCGCCGGTAGAGGTCCTGGGCGCGATGAAAACACTCCTTGGCGCGAGCCGGTTGGCGACCGGCGACGTGGATCTTGCCGAGCAGGGTCAGCATCCCGGCCTGCAGCTCGCCGTCGTCGACCCGGCGGGCGGCGGCGATCGCCTGGTTGATCGCCTGGATCGCGTCGTCGGGTTGGGCGAAGGTCCAGAGGGCCTGGCCGATGCCGCCCAACCACTGGGCCTCGTGGGCGGTGTCGCCCGTGCGCCGGGCGAGGTCGAGCGCCCGCATCAGGTGGTCGAGCGCTTCGACCGGGCGGTTGAGGGCGGTCTGGGCCACCCCGATCCCGCCGAGGGCGCGCTGCTCCAGGCGGACGTCGGAGACGGCCTCGGCGAGCGTCAGGGCGCGGGCGAACGCCTCGGCGGCGTCTTCGGCGCGACCGAGCGAGAGGCGGGTGCCGCCGAGGCGGATCGCCCACTCGGCCGCGGCGGCGCGGTTGCCGAGTCGCTCCTCGAGGGCGAGCAGGGCGGCCTCGTGCTCCGCCACCGGGGCCAGTTTGCCGCCGCGCCGCTCGGCCTCCACCAGCAAGGACAGGCAGCGGTTTTCCAAGGACAGGTCGCCGATCTCGCGCGCGACGTCCAGCCCGGTGACGAGCTGGACCATCGCCTCGGCCGGCTGGTTTTGGCGGAGCAAGGTTTCGGCGAGCCCGAGCAGGATCCGGCCTTGGAGCCCGCGGTCGAGGGTGCGTTGGGCGGCGTCGAGCGCCTGGCGCTGGAGGGTGGCCAGGGTGTCGAGGCCGGTTTTGGGGTCCATCAGCTCGATCTGGCGGGTCAAAGCCTCGGCCACGCCGCGGTGGTGATCGAGGCGCTGGGCGGAGCGGCCGGCGCGGCGGTAGAGGGTTTGGGCGGCCGGGAGGTCGCCGTCGCGGCGAAGGATGTCGGCCAGGACCAGGGCGGCGTCGACCTCGGCCGAAGAATCGTCGGCGTCGGGGCCGAGGTCGAGCTGCTGCTGGAAGAGGACGCGGGCGCGTTCGAGATCCCCGGCGTCGAAGGCGCGGTGGCCGAGGCGGGCCAGGGCGAGCCGACCGCCCAGCACGTAGCCGTCGCGCTGGGCCGCGCCGTAGGCGTCGCGGAGCAGCTTTTCGCGCTCGCGGGACGGGTCGTCGGCGGGGAGCAGGGAATCCAGGCGCAGCGCGGCGTCGACGATCTGGCGGTCGAACCCCTTGGCGCGGGCGGCGGCGTGGACCAGGCGGGCGAGGACCAGGGCGAACTCGGGGTCGGAGTGGGTCCGTTCGTCGACGGTGGTGTCGAGGGCCTCGAAGTCCTCCTCGTGCAGCGCGTCGAGCACCGCCGGGTGGCGGGCCTCGTTCAGCGCCCCCTGGAGGGAACGGCGGCGCCCGACGACCTCGCGCGCGATCTGCACCAGGGCCGCGCCGCCGCCGCCCCGCCCGCGCCCGCCGGCGCCGAGTTTTTCCCAGATCCCGCTCACCAGGGCGTCTCCTCGGCCAGGGCACGGCGCAGCCCGTCCAGCGTCAGGTTGCCGCCGGAGAGGACCACGCCCACCTTCTGGCCCGAAAGCGTGTCGCGCAGTTGGCGGGCGGCGGCGAGCGCGGCGGCGCCGGCGCCCTCGGCGAGGAGGCGGGTCGTTTCGAGCAGGGTCAGGGTGGCCCGTCGCATCTCGGCGTCCGAGACGAGGGCGATGTCGTCGACCGCGTCCCAGATGATGCTGGAGGGGAGCGCGAAGGCGACCCGGGTGGCGACCCCCTCGGCGTCGGTGTCGGCGCGGTCGTAGGCAAGCAACTCGCG
The DNA here is from genome assembly GCA_902806325.1 of uncultured Thermomicrobiales bacterium. Classification (GTDB taxonomy): domain Bacteria; phylum Chloroflexota; class Chloroflexia; order Thermomicrobiales; family UBA6265; genus CADCWE01. The sequence continues at coordinate 10,227 of CADCWE010000023.1, forward strand.
CCGCCGCCAGGAGTCGCGCACGGCCGGCGCGCCCTCCGCGCCGACGCCGACGACGCGCAGCGTGGGGTTGATCGCCTTGCCGACCAAGCAGGCGCCGGCCAGCCCGGAACCGCCGCCGACGGGGACGATCAGGGTGTCGAGGTCCGGCACCGCGTCGAGGATCTCCAGGACGTAGGTGGCGACCCCGGCGATCAGGTGCGGCTCGTTGGCGGAGTGGACGAAGTAGGCGCCGGTGTCTTCGGCGTGGCGCCCGGCGGCCTCGCGGCACTCGTCGAAGTCGCGGCCGACGAAGACGACCTCGGCGCCGAGGCGGCGCATCGCGTCCACCTTCAGCGGGTTGGCAACCTCCGGCACGAAAATCGTCGCCTTGGCCCCGAACAGCCCGGCGGCGAAGGCGATGCTCTGGCCGTGGTTGCCGGTCGAGGCGGTGACGACCCCGCGGGCAAGTTCTTCGTCCGACAGGCGGGAGAGCAGATTGACCCCGCCGCGGACCTTGAAGGCGCCGGTCGGTTGGAGGTTCTCGCACTTGACGTAAACATCGGCGCCGAGCCGGGCCGAGAGCGCCGCCGGGTTGAGCATCGGCGTCGGCGGCAGGTACCGTTGGACCACCTGCCGCGCACGGTAGACATCGTGCAACGTCGGCACCGGGCCGTCCCACCCGGCGGCGTCGGCGGCCTCGGAGGCGCGGGGTCGCGGGGCGGTTGCCGGGAGGGCCATCGGCGTGGCTCCTGGAAGGGTTGACTCTGGACCACCGGGCGGTCGGGCGGTGATGCCAACCGTCGCTTCCGGCCCAGCCGCCGGCACGCGGTCCCCGATGGCGGAACGCACCGGCGGATTCTAGCACGGGGGTGAGGGATGGGTGAGTGATTTTTGTGCCGTCCTGGCGCGGGGCTGAAGCCCACGCGCTCGATCCAGGAAGCCGGCTGAAGGCCGGCTACGAGAAGTGGTGGTGGGTCATCGGGCGGGGACGGCAGCCTCGTGTTCATTGAGACGGTCGAGATGTGCGCGTGGCGTCGGGATTTTGGGCGGAGCAAGGCGCGGGTCGTCGGCAAGGACGAGCAGGTCGTTATCCCCGGTGACGAGGAAGTCGGCGGCGATCGCGCTCACGAGGATGTCGATGTCGTCCGGATCGCGGACGACGACCGGAACCGGTCCATGATCTGAAGTCGGACCGGCCGTCGCGGTCACGCGGCGGGTGATGCCGGCGACCTCGGAGGCGGTGACGCCGTAGCGATGGGCAAACGTCGTTTCGGCAAGGGTCTCGGCCAACGCGCGGCGCTGTCCTACCGGCATGACGAGGCGAAAGGCCCAATCCCGCCAGGCTTCGAGGATGAGAAACGGGACGCCGCGCCTGATGATGGTGCCGCCGACGAAGAGGTTGGTGTCGACGACGACCCGATGGCGTGGGTCGTCAACCACTGCC
>CADCWE010000024.1 GCA_902806325.1 uncultured Thermomicrobiales bacterium
CCGGTGATGCCACGCCCCGATCCGGATTCGTCGCCGTAACGGCTCACCGCCTCAACCAGCCCGTCTTCCCGTCTCCCCGCCTATCCGTCCGCCGCCCGCAGCGCCGCCGCCTCGTAGGCGGCCAGCACCCGCTCCGCGATCCGCGGCCAAGCGTACCGGGCGGCGGTGACGCGGCCGGCCTCCGCGAGCGCGGACCGATGCGTTCGATCCGTCAACAGACGCACCAGCGCGTCGGCGAGATCGCGCGGGTCGTCCGGGCGCACTAGGATCCCGTCCTCGCCCGAGGTGACCACGCTGGCGAAGCCGGGGATGTTCGAGGCGACCACCGGGGTGCCGGAGGCGAGCGCTTCCAGGAGCACGATCCCCAGGCTCTCGTTGCCGGTGGCCGGGGAGCAGAAGACTTCGCAACTGGCGTAGAAGCGCGGCAGGACATCCGGGTTGGCGTAGCCGGCAAACTCGACGCCGTCGCCGACCGCCGCCAGCAAGCGGGCGAACCGTTCCCGCCGCCCGGTCCCGACCACCAGCACCCGCGCCTCCGGAACCGCCGCCCGGACCAGCGGCAACGCCCGCAGCAGCGTTGCTAGCCCCTTGCGCGGCTCGTCGAACCGGCCGACGAAGAGGATTCGCGGCACCCCGTCGTTCGCCCACGGGAACGGCTCCACCTGGGGGCCAAACCGTTCCAGGTCGACGCCGTTGGGGATCACCTCGTAGCGGCCAGGGAAATAGCGGTCGGCGAAATCGCGCGCTGGGCCGGAGACCGCGATCCGGCCGTGGAGCCGCCCCAGCAGCGGCGCGAACAGCGGGCCAAAGACGCGGTACCAGGCGCTGGCGGCGCGATAGGCGTGGAAGGTGGCGACGTTGACGGCCTTCGATCCGAGCAGCACCATCCACGGCAGCGCCGGCGTCAGCGGCGCGTGAAGGTGAACGACGTCGAACCGCTCCCGCCGCAGAATCGCCCGCAACTCGCGCAGCCGCGTCAGGTCGAGGGTGATCCGCGCCCACGATCCGTTGGTCGGGATCGCGATCGTCCGCCCGATCCCGTAGAACGTGCCGGCGACCTCGGCCCCAGCCCGGGCGGCCTTCGGCGCGATCGTGGTCACGGCGTGCCCGGCCTTCGCCAACTCCGCCCCCAGGTGCGTCACGTGCGAGGCGACGCCCCCCGGCTGGGCGAGGTCGAACGGGCTGACGAGGGCGATCTTCACGGCCAGGCTCCGAAACGGGGACGGGGAGACGGGGGGTAGAGCCCGACCGATCGCGCGCATGATATCGCGTCCGTACCGTCTGCACGGCGCCGGTCGCCCAGGGGCGGAGGCTGCGATTCGAACTTATCGGGGATTCGGTGGTGGGAATGGTCTCCGCGTTGTCCAACGCCAGCGGAACGGCGTCGGCGGTTTGGGGCGGAGGAGGGCCGCCTTCAGTTGGTGAACGGTCGCGGGCTGCCGCGACCGGTGCCGGGATCGTGGTCGTGGGCGATCCATCGGTGGTTCTCCCTCCCAGCCTTGACGGTCTCGTCGCCTCGCACCCGCGATAGCGGGACGCCGACAACCGGTGCGTCACCTGCCATCAGCGGAACAGCACGGCGAGGTCGATCGTCACGTCGAGCAGCGCGGCCAAGCGGATCGTCCCCTCCCGGTGCAGCGTTTCGGTGTACGAGCCGTCCGGCTGGCGGGTCCAGACGCGCACCGTGCGCTCGACTGGGTGCAAGCGCCAGATCTCGGCGTCGCCCCGCCGCTGGTAGTCGGCCAGCTTGACGTCGATGTCGTACCGCCCGGTCGACGGGGACCACCGCTCGACGACGAGCGACAACGGGTGCCGGTACAGCTCCAGCGATCCGGGGAGATGATCCTGCTCGCGTTCCATCTCGACCGGGATCACCGCAACATCGGGGACATAGTAGGAGGTCTCGGGACGCGGGAGAAAGCCCGCGTTGACCCGTACATGGTACTTGTCCACATCTAGCTGGAGTTGCAAGAGATGACCCAGGTAGAACATCCGCCAATTGTGGTTCGCGCTCATCCCCAGCTTCTCACGCAGTTCCCCTTCCCACAGCTCCCAGGTCCTGCCTTGCTCGTCCGCGAGCACGAAGTCGAGGAACTCCGCCTCGCTCATCCGGGTTGCGGCAACTTGCCCAACCATCGCGTCCTCCGATCCCGCGTCGTCTCGATGGCAACCATTCTACCCACTACTCACGACCCACTCCCCACCTCGTCCCGCCAGCCGCACCGCCTCGGCCACGATCTCGTCGGCGATGTCGACGTCGGTGGTGGTCATCAGGCCGCGAAATTCGCCGCCGGAGTTGACCTCGACCACGCTCAGGCCGTCCGGGGTCTCGAAGAGATCGACCCCGGCCAGGCGCGCCCCGACGGCGGCGCAGGCGTCCAGGGCCAAACCCTCGATCTCCGGCGTCAGCGGGCAGGCGACGGAGACCGCGCCCCGCGCCGCGTTGGTCACCCAATGCTCGGAGGTGCGGTAGGACGCTGCCAGGACCCGGTCCCCGACCACGTAGGCGCGGATGTCGCGGCCCGGTTTGTCGACGTACTGCTGGACATAAAAAATCTCGTGGTGGAAGGAGCCGTGTTCGAGCTTTTGGGCCAGGATCGTCCGCGCCTGCTCCGGCCCGTTGACCTTGGCCAGCAGCCGCCCCCAGGATCCGGTGACGGGTTTGAGCACCGCCGGGTAGCCGACGTCGTCGCAGGCCGCGATCGCCGATTCGACGGAGTAGGCGAGCAGCGTCCGCGGCGTCGGCACCCCGGCCGCCGCCAGGGCGAGGCTGGAGAGCGCCTTGTCGTCGCAGACGGCGACCGCCCCGGCGGCGTTGAGCGTCGGCACGCCCCAGCGCTCGAGAATCCGCAGCGTGTAGGCCGCCCGGGCGTGGGCGACGCTGCGGTCCAGCACCACATCCACCGCCAAGCCGCTGGCCTCCGCCGTCGTCGCCGCCAGGTCCAGCTTCAGGTCGCGGTCGAACAGCGGCGCCACCGCCAAGCCCCGCCCCCGCGCCGCCGCCAGGATCAGCTTCTCCTCCTGGCGGAGGTGGGAGACGAGGACGCCGAGCCGCAACGGGGGGTCTGGGGTCTGGGGTCTGGGGTCTGAAGGTCGGGGATTGGGGGTCGGGGATACGTTGACGGTCGCGCCCGTCGTCCCCAGACCCGAGACCCCAGCCCTCAGACCCTTCACGATGCTACCAGCACGTCCGTCAACACCCGGATCGCCCGCGCGTAGTCGGCGAGGACGATCCGCTCGTCCGGGGTGTGGTCGAGGGCGGCGTCGCCGGGGCCGTAGGCGACGATCGGGCAGCGCCAGACCGGGCCGACGACGGTCATGTCCGAGGTGCCGAGTTTGAGGGTGAAACGGGGGGCGCCGCCGGCGGCGCGGATGGCGCGCAGGAACGGCGGCACCAGGGGCGATTGCTTGGCCGAGCGGTAGCCTTCCTGGCAGCCGTCGACGGTGATCGTGGCGTCGCCGGCGAGGTCGTGGAGGCGGATCAACACGGCTTCGACGTCCAGCCCCGGCGGCAGGCGCAGGCCGATCGAGAGGGTCGCGTGGTCGTGGAGGCCGTCGCCGCCGGTGTTGAAGGCGCGCAGGGCGTGGCCGATCCGCTGGAAGGACCCGGCGGCGCCCTGGTTGCGAACGTCGAGTTCGGCGCGCAGCGCGTTCCAGAAGGCGATCGCTTCCTCGGCAACGGATTCGCCCGGTCCCGCCGAGTGGCGGGCGGGGCGGCGCAGCCGGTAGAACAGCGACAGCGTGCCCCGGTAGCCCAGGCAGAGCGCGTCCCAGCCGCTCGGTTCGCCGATGATGCAGAGATCCGGCGCCGGCCAGGCGGCGACGGCGTTGGCCCCGACCGAGCCGATCGCTTCTTCGCCGGCGGCACCGACGACGGTGATCGTGGCGTTCGCCCCGGCCGCGATCGCCGCCTGGGCGGCGCAGACGAAGGCGCAGAGCGGCCCCTTGGCGTCGACCGCGCCGCGGCCGTGGAGGACGCCGTCTTCGATCCGGACCGCGATCCGGCCGGGCACGGTGTCGATGTGACCGAGCAGGACGATCTTGGTTGCCCCGGTGCCGATGACCCCGACGGCGCTGCCGGCGGCGTCCGGAGCGGCCGCGAAGCCGCGCGCGGTCATCTCCCGGCACAGCTCGGCGACCGCGTCGTGTTCCTGGCCCGAACGGCTCTCGATCGCCACCAGGCGGTGGAGCAGATCCACGTCGGCCGGTGCGGGTTGGGGCACCGCCTCAGGCGCTGAGGGCGATGCCACCGGCGACCTCCCGCTCGTGGTCGGCCGCGGCGATGGGCATGGCCACGCGCTCGTCCTCCGGTCCCGCCGCAAGCCGGATCAGGCGATCTGGGTCGCTGCCCGGCTCACGGGAGTGACCGCCGAGGGCCAAAGGGCGGCCCGCCGCCAATCCGGCGAGCGCGCCGGCCACCGATTCGGTCCCGATCGGGACCGCGTGGCGGAACTCCGGCACCGGCAGCACGTCCCAGACCAGCGGCCCGGCGGTCCCGAAGGCGAGGACGACCTCGACCACGGCGGCGCCGAGCGCATCGGCGGCCCGCTCGGCGAGGGCGAAGGCGCGGCTTGCTTCGCCGCCGCCGGTGTCGCGGTCGCCGGTCGTGGCCACGGCCCGCCCGGCGACGACGACCACGCCCAGGGTGTCGCCGGCGCCGTAGACCCCGTCCTGGATCAAGGCCACTGCCTCCGACGCGGCGCCGAGAAAGGTCCGGTGCTCGACCACCGCCTCGGCGGTGTCGCGGTCGGGCAGGGAGACCCGCGCCGCGCCGGGCGTCAGCGGCAGCAGGGTGGCCGGTTCGCCGATCTCGTCCAGGGCCGCCAGCGCCGCCTCCGGGGAGCAGGCTAAGCGGGTCAGCGGGCGCGGCAGGCCGGCGGCCGCGAAGGCGGCGGCGACGTCGAGGCGGCTGCCGGTGGCCGCGAGACCGGAGTCGAGCGTCCGCGCCCCGCCCGCCCGCCACAAGGGCAGCGTGGCCGCGGCGACGACGCGATCCTGGCACCGGTCCAGCACCAAGCGCATGCCCCAGACGCCGGCGTCGCTCCCCGGCGCGGGCACGGGCGGCAGCGGCGACGGGGGGGGGATCGGGCCGACTGGCAACGGCAACGTCGCGGGGGCGAGCGGCAACGCCGGCAGCCCGACCTCGGCCAGCGCCGCGATCAGCCGCTTCTCCTCGACCCGAACCCGCGCGCAAAGAACCCCGACCGCCGCCGCCACTCGACTACCTCCCGATCGATCCGCATTCCGATGGCTAATAGCCGACGGCTCGTCCCTACTCGCCCCAGTCCTCGCCTTCCTCCGGCGCCAGGCCGAGGGTCATCGGGTTGGTGCCCAAGACCTCCAGCTCCGCGCCGCACTCCGGGCAGGGCACGATCTCGCCCTGCTCGGCGTTGTCCAACTCCAGTTCCGCCGCGCACTCTGGACAGGCCGCCATGATCGTCCCTCCCCGGATCTCGATCCCGCTCCTGGATTGGGACACCGCGCCCCAACCCCCCGTCTCCGTCGTCTCGCTCACCGTTTCCATCGTCCTCCCCGTGCTTCCCGGCTTCCCGACTCCCCGTCTCGGTCACCCCATCGTCATCACCAGCAGCGCCTTGTGGACGTGGAGCCGGTGTTCGGCCTGGTCGAAGACGATGGATTGGGGGCCGTCCGCCACGTCGGCGTCGACCTCCTCGCCGCGCCGCATCGGCAGGCAATGCATGAAGACCGCGCGGGCGTTGGCCCGCGCCATCATCGCCCGCGTCACTTTGTAGGGGGCGAGGGCGGCGGTCTTGGCCGGGTCGTCGTGTTCGCCCATGCTCTCGTGGACGTCGGTGTAGACCGCGTCGGCGCCGGCGGCGGCCAGCAGCGGGTCCTCGGTCAGGCTGATCGTCGGATCGGCGCCGGAGGCCGCGGCCAGCGCCCGCGCGTGGTCGACGATCTCGGGCTCCGGTTGGTGGCCCGCCGGGGCGGCAACGTTCACCCCAACGCCCATCGCCGCGCACGTCAGAAGCAGCGAGCGGCACACGTTGTTGCCGTCCCCGACGTAGGCGAGCGTGAGCCCGGGTAGTGTGCCGAACCGTTCCCGCAGCGTCAACAGGTCGCCGAGGGCCTCGATCGGGTGGGCCCGCTCGGTCAGGGCGTTGTAGACCGGCACCGTCGCCCCGGCGGCAAAGGCCAGCAAGTCGTCGTGGGCGGCGAACCGGGCGGCGATCGCGTCGACGTAGCGGCTCATCGTCCGCGCCGTGTCCTCGATCGTCTCCCCGCGTTTCAGTTGCAGGTCGTCGGTGCCGAGAAACGTCGCGTGCCCCCCAAGCTGGTCCATCCCGGCCTGAAACGCGTTGCGGGTCCGCGTGCTCGGGTGCTGGAAGATCAACCCGAGCGTCTTGCCGGCCAGCAGCGGCGTCGCCTCACCCGCTGCCCGCTTCCGCTTCAACCAGGCCGCCACGTCCAGCAACTCGCCGATCTCCGCCGGCGACAGGTCCGTCTCCGCGAGCAGGCTCCGCCCCCGCAGCGCCCCCAACCCCGGCGGCACCACCTCCTCGCCCTTCACCTCGCCCCGCCGCTCTTGCTCCAACACCCCGCCCACCCGTACTTCCCAGCTTCCCGTCTGCCCGGCGCCGTCAGCACATCGTCTGCAGCAGCACCGCCTTCTGGAGGTGCATCCGGTTTTCGGCCTGGTCGAAGATGATCGAGCGCGGTCCGTCGGCCACCGTCGCCGCGACTTCCTCGTCGCGGTGCATCGGCAGGCAGTGCATGAAGACCGCGCCGGGATTGGCGGCGGCCATCAGCGCCTCGGTGACCTTGAACGGGGCCAGGGCGACCGCCCGCGCGGCGCCGTCTTTGTGGCCCATGCTGACGTGGACGTCGGTGTAGACGGCGTCGGCGCCGTCGACCGCAGCCAGGGGATCGTCGGTGATGGCGATCTTGGCCCCGGCGCCGGAGGCCGCGCCCAGCCAGGCGGCCTGGGTGACCACGTCCGGGTCCGGTTGGAAGCCGAGCGGCGCGCCGACGGACACCGAGAGGCCCATCGCCGCCCCGGCCAGGAGCAGCGAACGGCAGACGTTGTTGCCGTCGCCGAGGTAGGCCAGCTTGACCCCGGCCAGGCCGCCGAAGCGCTCCTGGATGGTCAGCAGGTCGCTCAGGGCCTGCATCGGGTGGCTCTTGTCGGTTAGGCCGTTGAAGACGGGCACCGAGGCGCCGCCGGCCAGCGCGACCAGGTCCCCGTGGTCGGCGACGCGGGCGACGATGCCGTCGACGTAGCGGCTCAGGATCTGGGCGGTGTCGGCGATGCTTTCGCCGCGCTTCATCTGCAGGTCGTTGACGCCCAGAAAAATCGCCTGGCCGCCGAGCTGGGCCATCCCGGCCTCGAAGGAGACCCGGGTCCGGGTGCTCGGGTGCTGGAAGAGCAGGCCCAGGGTCTTGCCGGCCAGGAAGCCGTGCGGCTCGCCCGCCTGGCGGAGGAGTTTGAGCCGGGCGGCGGTCTCGAGCAGCTCCCCGATCTCGTCGCGGGTCAGATCCGTGTCGGTCAGCACGGAGCGACCGCGCAGCCGGGCGGCGACGGTGAAGGTCCGCGCCTTGGGCGCGAACGGCCCGCCGAGCGATACTACCCGCGCCGTCGGGACGTCGGCGAACGGGTCGACCGGCTGGACCGGTTTCAAGTCCGGCGGCGGCGAGGCGATGGGGTGGTCGAGAACATTAAAGGCGTCGGACATGGTCACGGGGGCCTCCCTTCGGCGGACGTCACGCGGACGCCGGGCGCCGCGGACGACCCGACTGGGTCGCCGCGGACCGAAGGGGCGGGGGGCGTCGTCCCCCGCGGTACCACCCTTCTTGCGATCCCGAACCGGCACGGCGCCGTCCGGGAAGGCATCTCTCGGTTGTTGCTGGCGTGGGAACCACCCACCCGGGCCTACTTGCCGGACCGTGTTTCCGGTCTGGCGTTCTTCGGCCGGCCGCTCGGGGGCGCGTTCCGGGGCTTGGCGCCGATCCCGGGCTTCCACCGCCCCCGGGTCGCTTTGGCGCTCCTGCCCCGTACTCCTCCCCGTCCACGCGGGCGTGTCGAGACTGGTGCGGGTCGCTTCGATGGTCGGGTTGGCGGGTCGCGCTGGGCCGCGGCTTCTACCGGAGGGAAGCGGGCGGCCGTCCGCGCGTCGTACGGGAACGACGCGCCGGCCGCCGGCGCGGAGAGCGGGACAGCAGCTCCCGCTCCACCCCGGCGTGGATGAGTCCGATCATCGGGGGACCCCCGTTTCCGCTTCCTGTTCCCGCCGGACGCGTCGATCGCGCGCGGCGGCCACCTTTTGGCCGAGACCGAAGAGCCGGATAAACCCTTCGGCGTCCGATTGGCGGTAGACGTCGTCGGCGCCGAACGTGGCGAGGTCTTCCTGGTACAGACCGTACGGCGAGCGGCGACCGACCGCGACGCAACCGCCCTTGTAGAGCTTGAGCCGGACCTCGCCGGTGACCGGCTCCTGGGTCTTGGCGACGAAGGCGTCGAGCGCTTCCCGCAGGGCGGTGAACCACTGCCCGTTGTAAACCAGGTCGGCGTAGGTCAGGGCGAGGGCGTCCTTCTGCCGCATCGTCGGTTTGTCGAGCGTCAGGTGTTCGAGTTCCCGGTGCGCCGTCGAGAGGATCGTCCCGCCGGGCGTCTCGTAGACGCCGCGGCTCTTCATCCCGACCAGCCGGTTTTCGAGCAGATCGACCCGGCCCACCCCGTGCGCGGCGCCGAGCGCGTTTAACGCCCGGACCAGCGCCACCGGTTCGACCGCTCGGCCATCCAGCGAGACCGGCGTTCCCTGCTCGAACCCGACGACGACGTAGACCGGCTGGTCCGGCGCGTCTTCGGGCGTCACCGACAGGTCGTGGGCGTCGGCGGGCGGTTCGGTCCAGGGGTCTTCCAGGGCGCCGCCCTCGTGGGAGAGGTGCCAGAGGTTGCCGTCGACCGAGTAGATCTTGGCTTTGGAGGCGGTGACCGGGATGCCGCGCGACTCAGCGTAGGCGATCGCGTCCTCGCGGGAGCGGATCTCCCAGGAGCGCCAGGGGGCGATCACCGCCAGCTCCGGCGCCAGCGCCTGGTAGGTCAGCTCGAACCGGACCTGGTCGTTGCCCTTGCCGGTGCAGCCGTGGGCGACCGCGTCGCAGCCTTCCAGCAGCGCGATCCGGACCTGCTCCTTGGCGATCAGGGGGCGGGCGATGGACGTCCCGAGCAGGTACTTGCGCTCGTAGATCGCCCCGGCGCGCAGGGTCGGGAAGGCGAAGTCGCGGACGAACTCCTCGCGCAGGTCGAGGACGTGGCACCGGCTGGCGCCGCTGGCGAGCGCCTTGGCCTCGACCCCGGACAGGTCGTCCGGCTGCCCGACGTCGGCCGCGACCGCGATCACCTCGCAGCCGTAGCGCTCTTTGAGCCAAGGAATGATGCAGGAGGTATCCAACCCGCCGGAGTAGGCGAGCGCCACCTTCCGGGGAGCCGGACTATCGCCGTCGGAATGGAAAAGCGGGGCATTGTTCACGGGTTCCCTCCCGAACCGCGGCCGTCAAACCGAACACGCGCACCCGTCTCCGGGTGCCAGCCGTTTACGCCGAACGGGGAGCGCCCGTTCGGCCGGTACGTGTACGGAAGCGTCGCATCAGGAGCGGGAACATCGCCGCTTGGGCCCCCTGCCGGCTTGCGGGCCGGTTGCGCGTTCGACCCCGTCGTGGTCGAAGGCACCGGTCTGCCCCCGACCTTACCGGGTGGGAGGAAGATTTGTCAAGGGTTTGATCGCGAAACTGGGGTGAAGCGTTCGCCGTTGACACGGCGTGGCGCGCCTGGCATCGTGCGGTCCCCAACAGCGCCCGCCGTTGGTGGTGATCCGGGGCGCGAAGGAGCAACGCGATGAGCAAAGGGTTCGACGCCATCGTGCGCGAGGCCAACCCGACGGTGCGCGACCTGGCGATCCGGACGCGGACGTTGATCGAGGACGTGATGCCGGGCGTGGTCGAGGTGCCGTGGCCGCGGCAGAAGACGATCGGCTACGGCGTCGGACCGCGCAAGATGTCCGAGCACTTTTGCTACCTCGCGGTTCACCGGGACCACGTCAACCTCGGCTTCAACTACGGCGCCGAGTTGCCCGATCCGGACGGGTTGCTGGAAGGCCCCGGCGCCTTGCTGCGCCACGTCAGGATCGCCAGCCCGGACGACCTGGCGCGCCCCGGCGTCCGCCGCTTGGTCGAGGTCGCCGCCACCCACCGCATGCCGGGGCGCTCGGCGGTCGTGATCGAGTAGATAGGCGGTCGGCACCCGTGCCGATCTCCCGCGCATCGGCCGAATCGCAAACCTTGGCGTCGCCGGCCTCGGCGGTTCCTCCCGAGGTTGCGATGCCAGATGGGACCGGAGTTGTCCGCGTCGGCCGCGATCCCCACTGCTCGGATCAAGGAGGTCCGCCGGATGTCCGTTCCCGACGCGCCAACCGACCGCCTCCGGGCCATCTGCCTCGCCCTGCCCGAGACGACCGAGCAGGAGACGTGGGACCGACCCACGTACCGGATCCGGAATAAGATCTTCGCCATGCAGGCGGGCGGCGACGGCGTGGTTGCCATGTGGTGCAAGGCCCCGCCCGGCGCCCAACCGGTGCTGGCCGGTGCCGACCCGGCGGTGTTTTTCGTTCCGCCGTACGTCGGCCACAAGGGCTGGCTCGGCGTCAGATTGGACCGCGACCCGGACTGGGCCGAGGTCGCCGACCTGATCGCCGAGAGCTACCGGATGACGGCGCCGAAGCGGCTCGCGGCGACGCTGGACGGGCGGTAAACCGGGCAACACCCGCCCGGCCACCGGACGGTGCCGAAGCTTCGGCGTGTCCGGTTGAACCCCCGTCGAACGCCCGGGATCGGGCGCCCCAGCCGTTGACCATTCCGTGACATCTCGGCCGAATTTCCTCCGCGCCGCGCCCCTAGAGTGGTTCCCAGAGACGAACGGGCCGCCACAACGAACCGGACGGCCGTCTCCCCAGGAACGCACGCGAGCGCATCCCTCGCGGAGAAAGGCGAACGGCCGTGAACGGCACCCCCTTCCACCTCGCCACCGTCCACGCCTCCGCCCGCCGCGAGACCTTGCTCGCCGAAGCGACGCGGACGCGGACCCGCAATCACGCCGCTTCCCCGACCGCGGGGACGATCCGGCGCCGCCTCGGTTCGCTCCTGGTGGCCACCGGGGCGCGGCTGCATGGCCCGGCCTCCCAGCCGATCGCCCAGCCCGCCGGCTAACGGAGACCGACTACCACCCTTGCCAACTCCCGGGCGCCGGCCCGCCAGCCACGGTCCGGCACCGCCCAGACTCCATTTCCCTCCTCCCCCCCCTCCCCCAATCGGGCGCGGGCCGCGCCACCACGCCGATAGCCCGGCCGGCGCGGCCCCCCCGATCCTTCCTTAACCCAGAAAGGTCCACCGCCGTGATCGGTACCACCACCTACATCGTGGACGCCCACGCCACCGCTCGCCACGAGGCGCTCATCGCCGAAGCGAACCGCCGACATGCCCGCGACCACGCCGCCGTCGCCCGCCCCCCCGGACCGATACGGCGCCAACTCGGCGCCCTCCTGGTTTCGGCCGGGCAGCGGCTCCACGGCCCAACCCAAGCGCCAGCGGCCGAAGGGGCGTGCTAGAA
>CADCWE010000025.1 GCA_902806325.1 uncultured Thermomicrobiales bacterium
CATCGCCGGCACGTTGTCCGCCGCCAAGCCGGACGCGCCGTCCGGCCCCGACGAGAAGGTCGGGCCGGCAGAGGCGCCGCAGTAAGCGGGGGCTGGGGAACGGAGGAGCGTAGGGTCGCTGCTTGCTGCGCCCTCTTGCTGCGCCCTCGGCGCCGGGCGGCGCGACGAGTCCGGGACGGCCGTGCGGGGCATCGTCGCACCGTCCGGCGAACAGGGCGCAGCAAGCAGCGCCCCTACGCCCCCGCGGCCCCCGGCCCCCAGCCCCCAGATCCCAGCCCCCAGACCCCAGACCCCAGACCCCGCCGTCACCCGATCCGCACCGCCCCCTCCGGCAGCCGGTAGCGGGCGCGCCGTTGCTGGCGGCGTTGGAGGGCGTAGACGGCGGTCAACGGGCCGACGCGGCCGAGGAACATGGTGCCGCAGAGGACCAGCTTGCCCGCCGTCGAGAGGCGGGGCGTGATCCCGGTGCTGAGGCCGTCGGTGGCCAGGGCGCTGGCGGCCTCGAAGAAGAGGGCGAGGAAACTGGGCGCGTCGGCGCGGCCGGCGCCTTCGGTCAGGGCGAGCAGCAGCGTCGCCGCCGCGTGGGCGAGGACGAAGAGGGCGATCACGGCCATCGCGCGGAAGACCAGCGGCGTCGGGATTCGGCGGCCGAAGACCTGCGGCTCGGCCTCGCCGCGTAGCGTCGCTCCGATCGCCGCGACCACCACCGCCACGGTGCCCAGGCGGACGCCGCCCGCGGTCGAACCGGACGCGCCGCCGATCAGCATGACCGCGCTGAAGACGAACAAGGTCGCGCCGCCGGCGGCGCCCAGGTCCACCGTCGCGAAGCCGCCGCTGCGGGCGGTGACGGCGTGGAACGCCGACGCCATCGGCTTCGCCCAGCCGGGGGTGCCGGCCAGCGACCGCCCCCACTCCAGGGCCAGGAACGCCGCCGTCCCGACGAGCACCAGGACGCCGTGCGCCAGCAGGACCAGCTTGGTCTCCAGGGCGAAGCGGGTCCAGCGGCGCGTCGTCGCCGCGTCGCGCAAGGTGACGTAGGACAGCGCCCCGGCCTGGACCAGGAGGGCGATCACGACGTTGACCCAGACCACGGTCCGGTACGGCTGGAGCGAAGCGAAGCCGCCGGAGAGGTCGAAGCTGGCGTTGCAGAACGCCGAGACCGAGAGGAAGACCCCGTGCCAGAGCGCGCGGCCCGGGGGAGCGTCGCCCGAACCCCAGAACCAGACCGCCAGCGCCACCGCCCCGGCCGCTTCGGTGGCCAGCGTGAAGCACAGGATCCGGCCGGAAAGGTCGGCCGCTTCGCGGATCGAGAGCGCGGGGTCGCCGTCGCGCAGTAGGAGCGCGTCGCCGAGGCTGACCTGGCGGCGCAGCATCTGGAGCACGATGCCGGCGCCGACCATGAACCCCAGGCCACCGATCTGCATCAGGAGCAGGATCACCACCTCGCCGCGCCGGTTCCAGTGGTCGGCGGTGTCGACGGTGACCAGCCCGGTCGAGCAGGCCGCCGAGACGGCGGTGAAGAGGGCGTCCACCGGCGGGGTCGCCCGCCCGTCGGCCGCGGTCCAGGGCGTCGCCAGCAGCCCTCCCCCGAGGATCACCACCGCCGCGAAGCCGAGCACGAAGCGGCGGGCGTGGCTGGGCGCGTTGGGGACCGTTCTGGACCGCCGCGCGCCGCCCCCCGGCAAGCGGATCGTTTGGCCCGCGCGGACGCGCCGCCAGATCAAGCGCACGGCGGCCGGGCGGCGCGGACGCGCCGGGTCGATCACCGGGGGGGACCGGCGGGGGGCGACCGGTCGTCGCGCAGAAAGGTGACGATCGCCCCGTCGGCGCCGGCCAGGACCAGCTCGTCGCCGCTCTCGATCCGCTCCTCCGACGCCGGGGAGGCGATCAGGGTGCCGCCGCGGCGGATCAGGAGCACGCTCAGGTGGGCCTCGCGCCCGGCGCACAGCTCGCCGATGGCGCGGCCGGCGAAGTGGGCGGGGGCGTCGAGCTTGACCACCCCGGCCGAGGCGGAGAGGGGGATGTAGTCCTCGATCGAGCGCACCGGCAGGGCGTGGGCGAGGCGGAACCCGGCATCGGCCTCGGGAAAGATCACCCGGTCGGCGCCGATCCGGCGCAGCAGATCGCCGTGGAGGCGGTTGCGGGCGCGGGCGATCACCCACGGCACGCCCATCGTCTTGAGCAGCATCGTCGAAAGAACGCTGGACTCCAGGTTCTCGCCCTGGGCGACGACGGCGACGTCGGAACGGTCGATCTGGAGCGAGCGCAGCAGGGCCTCGTCGGCGCCGTCGCCCTGGGCGGCCAGCGTCACCCCGTCGGCAACCTCGGCCACCAGCCGATCGTCGAGGTCGAGCGCGGTGACCTCGTTGCCGAGGTCGTGCAGGGTGCGGGCGAGGGCGCCACCGAACCGTCCCAGCCCGATCACCGCGACCCGCTCGTGGGGGCGCTCGCCGCCGTCGAACCGCCGCGCCATCCCCGGTTCCCCCTTCCGCCCACCGATCGCGATCCCGCACCGAACGATGCGGCCCCGACGACGCCCCTGTCAACGCCCGCCGCCGAAACGGAAGGCGTGGAACGGCCCCTGCGACCCGGCGGCGGCGGACGGGACGCAGAGGGACGGAGGTCGGGTCGTGACGGACGCAGATTCCCACCCCTTGGGCGAACCCGGCGCCGAGCGGGCGGGGCGGATCGCCGCGCTGCTCGCCGAGTTGCGCCGCCAAGGGATCGCCGACGAGCGGGTGCTGGCGGCGCTCGCCCGCGTGCCGCGGGAACGGTTCGTGTCCCCGGATCTGGCCCGGCAGGCGTGGGAGAACGCCGCCCTGCCGATCGGCGAGGGCCAAACCATCTCCCAACCCTACGTGGTCGCCCGGATGACGGAGGCGTTGGCGTTGACCGGCGGCGAGCGGGTGCTGGAGATCGGCACCGGCTCCGGCTACCAGACCGCCGTTCTGGCCGAACTCGGCGCGACCGTCGTCTCCGTCGAGCGCCACGCCCCGCTCGCCCGCGCCGCCGCCCGTCTGCTGGCCGACCTCGGCCACGACGTCGCCATCCACGTCGGCGACGGCTCCCTCGGCTGGCCCCCGGACGCCCCCTACGACCGGATCCTGGTCGCCGCCGCCGCGCCCCGGGTGCCGGCGCCGCTGCTGGGGCAGTTGTCCCCGGACGGTGGCCGTCTCGTCCTCCCGGTCGGCCCGGCGGCGGACCAGGACCTGGTCGCGGTCGAGCGCCGCGGCCCGGAGACGGTCGAGTCCCGCATCGGACCGGTCCGGTTCGTGCCGCTGATCGGGCGGGCGGGCTGGCCGGGGAGGGAGGACGAGGAGCGGTAGCCGCGCCGGTCGGGAACCGGGCGACGGGCCCCGACCGGCACCGCCGATCGTCGCCGAGCCGGTCCCGGACCCGCCGCTCATTCCCCGGACGGGTACGTTTCCGGCGGCTCCGCATCGTCAGCGGGGGCGAATCGTTCGAGGGGTTCGACGGCGCCGGTCTGGTCCAGGTGCAGCACGGCGTCGAACTGCTCGCCGAGGCGGGCCGCGAAGTAGTGGCTGACCCGCTCGGTCTCCGGGCGGTAGACGACGCCGATCGCGCGTTCCAGCCGCGGTTCGCGCAGGCGCTCGGCGGCTTCGCCGCCGTCGCGGAGGGGCAACAGGAAGGCCGGTTGGCCGACCGCGTGGAACAGCGCCTCGACGCCGCCGGGCAGGCCGGGACGGACGGTTTTGCGCTCGGCCGGGCCGCCCCAGTCGGTGGCGGCGGTGACCGTCCCCTGGTAGTTGGTAAAGCCGACCAGGACCGCGTCCCGGCCGGCGCGCTCGCGCACCAGTTGCCCCAGGTTGAGCTCGCCGCCGGCGCCCATCTCGGTCGCCCGGGCGTCGCCGAGGTGGGAGTTGTGCGCCCAGACGACGATCTTCGGCGGGCTGCCGCCGCGGTCCAGGTGGGCGGTCAGGGCGTCCAGCGTTTCGGCCATGTGGCGGTCGCGCAGGTTCCAGGAGGAGGGGCGGCCGCGAAACATGGCGCGGTAGTAGGATTCTGCGTTTTTCGCCAGGCGGGCGTTCTGCTCGGCGAAGAAGTGGGCCTCCGCGGCGGCGCGGCCGTTCCGCCCGGCCAGCTCGGCGGCGCGCCGTTGCAGTTCCCGCAGTTGGCCGACGACGTCGTCCTCGCACGGCTCGGCGGACCCGAGGGCGGTCGCGTAGCCGTAGGTTTGCGCGTCGCCGCCGAAGTGGTCGAAGCAGCCGTAGCGCGCCCGGGCGCGGTCGGCCGCCTCCGGGTCGACCCGATCCAGGTAGCCGACCACCGCGTCCATCGAGGCGCGGAGGCTGTAGAGGTCCAGTCCGTAGAACCCGACCCGGTGGTCGTCAGCCGCCAGCGCGTCGTTGTGGGCGCGCAACCAGCGGACGAAGTCCAGGACCACGGTGTTGCGCCACATCCATTGCGGGAAGCGCCGGAAGTCCCCCAGCGCGGCGTCGGCGGTGGGGTCGCCCGCGTCGCCGCGGACGAAGCGGTTGACGCGGCCGGCATCCGGCCAGTCGGCCTCGACCGCGACGGCGGCGAAGCCGCGCTCGGCGATCAAGCGCCGGGTGATCGCGGCCCGCTGGCGGTAGAACTCGTCGGTGCCGTGGGACGCTTCGCCGAGCAGGACGTACCGGGCGTCGCCGATCAGGTCGAGCAGGCGGTCGTGGTCGCCGGCGCCGCCGGTCAACGGCACGGCCGCGGCGCGCACCGCGGCGATCAGGTCTTGGTCCTCCGCGGCGGCGGATGCGGGCGTGGTCGGTTGCATCGTCGCCCCCTCCGGGGTCGGCGCGCGGCGAGCCGGCGGGCCACGATGCCGCAAGCGGCGTTCCCGCGCGGGACGGTCACGGGCGTGGCGACGGAGCGGGGCGGCCGCGTCGTGGACGAGGACGGCTTCGGGTTCATCATCGTCCCGAACGGCGAGGAGTATTTCTTCCACCGCACCGCGCTGAGCGGGCCGGCGTGGGAGGGGATGGTGCCGGGGGTGTCCGTCGAGTTCGACGTCACCGAGGGCAAGGGCGACGCCCCGGACGAGCACCTGCGGGCGATCGCCGTCCGCCTCGCCGCCGACGCGATCCCCGCCGTCAACAGCGAAGCGCTGCCGCCGGAGAAGCTCGGGGGTAGGCGCCCCGGTCTGGTGGGGTACCGGTCGTTCGGAAATGAGGCGCGGCCGGTCAAACAACGTGCACTGGAGCCTCCTGGCGAGCGGTCCGGGAGGAATTCGACGGCTCCGTGCAGCTCGAGGTCGGGACGCACGCCCAAGCGATAGGCTCACCCAAGTTGCGTTTATTGCGTTTGTGTGGTACTATACACACATTCCCACCTCGTCATGAAGCGTGGGATGAAGGGACGTGGATCGGTGGCAAAGTCTTTCGAGGAACGAGGACCGGTCGTCGCGGCGACGCACGAACACGCGGCGCTGGACGCGGTCCGGACGAGTTTGGAACAAGCAGCGTGTCGGGATCACCCACCCACGCTCATCGGTCCGACCGGTGACCGGATCGAGCTTCCGGAATCGGTGTTGCGGGTGCTGCGCCAGGCGGTTCGCGCGTTGGCGTCAGACCAAGCGGTGTCGGTGGTGCCGATCGAGAAGCGCCTGACCACCCAGCACGCGGCCAACCTGCTGAACGTGTCGCGCCCCTACCTGATCCGGCTGTTGGACGAGGGACAGATTCCGTACACCATGAACGGCACGCACCGGCGGCTGCTGCTGGACGACGTGTTGCGGTACAAGAAGGAACGCGACGAGCGTCGCCACGAGGCGCTCAGGGAGTTGAATCAGATAAGTCAGGAGATGGGTTTGTATCATTAGGCCCATGGCCGATCGCCGTCCAGGACGTTGAGACGGCGGTCGGCATCGGACCCGTGCGAAGGAGATGGGAATGATCAATATTTGAACAGCAGATTTTTGCGCCCGTAGTTGATAGTGATAGGAGATGATATGATCCCGCTTATTGCCGTTCTTGATGCTTGTGTTTTGTTTTCCGCGGTGTTGAGAGATACGCTGTTGTGCGCCGCAGAGATCGGTCTCATTCGCGTGCATTGGTCCGCCGACATTCTGGAAGAAGTGACGAGAAACCTGATCGATCAAGGAAGAACCTTGCCTGATCAGGCGGCTCGTCTCGTTGGTCACATGACCAACGAGTTCCCGAGTGCAAACGTGTTCGGGTACCAAGCGCTCATCGACATCATGACGAACGACGAAGGTGACCGCCACGTCCTTGCGGCGGCCGTCGCGGTCGGTGCCGATGTGATCGTGACCGCAAACACGCGCCACTTCCCCAGCAGCGCTCTCGAACCGTTCGGGATCGAGGCGCTCGATCCCGACGCGATGCTGGCGACGCTCTTCGCCATCGCCCCGGACGCGATGATCGACATCATCCATAAGCAAGCGGCCGAACTCAACCACCCAACAAAGACCGTGGACGAAGTCGTCGCGATGCTCGCCGACCATGCTCCGTCGCTTCCGCGACGATTCGGCGATCTGATCGGACGTGAAGACCCAACGTCGTAGGCGGCGCAACGCCGGAGCCCGGTGATTAGACTGCCAATCTCCATGCGCGGTCGCCGGTCAACCCCAGGTTTTGGCCTACGCCACCACGATCAAGTCGTCGTGGTGCGTGTCGAACATCGCCCACCGTGATCAACGCCGTCGCCCGCGGCGAATGGCCGGGGTGGTCCCGCAGGATGTGGCGCAGCACCAGGTTGGTGTCGAGGAACGCGGTCGGCGGCGTCACTCCCTGGACCCGGTCACCTCCTCGGCCACCGCCCGCTCGAAGGCCGCCCGTTCCGTGTCCGGGGTCGGCGGGTCGGCTCGTGCGTAGTGCGCCAGCATGCCCGCCGTCCGCTCGGCAACGCCGCCGGAGCGGCGCAGCACCACCGCCTTACCTTGCCGCTCGACGGCCAACCGGTCGCCCTCGTGGAGCGCCAGCGCGCGCCGGATCTCGATCGGGATCGTGACCTGTCCCTTGCGGGTCACCGTCGTCTCGCGTGTCGCCATCGCCCGCTCCGTCCCCGTATTCCGATCGGCTTCGATGGTCGTGGTACCACCTTGCTCGACGTCGTACCGCTCTGTCAATCGCGTCCGTTTCCGCCGCCGGCGTCGATCGGGCGGGGATCGCTCCGGGGGCAGCGACCGAGGTTCGCGGCGGCGCGGCCAAAACCCCGCGCCGCCGCGCGGGTTGCCTTGCGCCGTGTCGCCACCCGGTGGTATACTCTGGCTTACGGAACCAAGCTCTTTGGCGAACGTGGGTCCCCAACCCGCGTTCTTTTGTGTCCGATGGGCAAGGTCCGCCATCCAAGCAGCGGGGGAATCCGGCCGTTGTCCCGGGGCGAATCCGGGGGCAGTGGGCGCCCGCGTCATAGGTCACGAAGGAGGTTGGGCGGATGAAGAGCGAACTCTACACCGCGATCGCCCAGATCGCCGCCGAGCGCGGCATCCCGCGGGAGGCAGTGCTCTCGTCGGTGGAGCACGCGCTGAAAACCGTCTACAAGAAGATGGCCAATTCCGAAGAAGAGGTCTCCGTCGATATCGAGTCCGGCACCGGCAACATGCGCGTTTTCGTCCACAAGCGCGTCGTGGTCGAGATCGAGGACCCGGTCAACGACATCCTGGTCGCCGAGGCCCAGGCCCTCGAACCGACCGCCGTGATCGGCGACGAGATCAAGATCGAGAAAACCCCGGACAACTTCGGCCGCATCGCCGCCCAGACCGCGAAGCAGGTGGTCTTGCAGCGGATCCGGGACTACGAACGGGACACGATCTACGACGAGTTCGAGGACCGCCAGGGCGAGATCCTCAACGGCACCGTCCAGCGCGCCGACGCCCGCGCCGTGATCGTCGAACTCGGCAAGGCCGAGGCGGTGATGCCGGCCCGCGAGCAGGTGCCCACCGAGCGCTACCGCCCCGGCCAACGCCTGAAGGTGCTGCTGGTCGAGGTCAACAAGGACGTCCGCGGGCCGCAACTGATCGTCTCCCGCTCCCACCCGAACCTGATCCGCCGCCTGTTCGAGGTCGAGGTGCCGGAGATCAGCTCCGGCGCGGTCGAGATCATGGAGGTGGCGCGGGAACCGGGGCTGCGCTCCAAGGTCGCGGTCGCGGCGCGCCAGGAAAAGGTCGACCCGGTCGGCGCCTGCGTCGGCGTTCGCGGCGTCCGGATCCAGAACATCGTCAACGAGTTGTACGGCGAGAAGATCGACGTCATCGAATGGTCGCCGGACACCGCCGGTTTCGTCGCCAACGCGCTCTCCCCGGCCAAGCCGACCAACGTCGCCCTGGACGAGGAGAACCACGTCGCGACGGTGATCGTGCCCAGCGACCAGATGTCGCTGGCGATCGGCAAGGAAGGCCAGAACGCCCGCCTGGCCTTTAAACTCACCGGCTGGCGGATCGACATCAAGGACCCGGAAAGCCTGAAGGAGCACGACGGCGAACTGCTGCGCCAGGCCCGGGCCGCGATGGCCGCCGCGCCCGACGAGCTGTCGTGGCAGGGGCGGCAGCCGCGCCTGGTCCGCGCCGACGGCACGATCTCGGTCCGCGACCGCGAGTTCGGCCCCCTGGCCGCCGAGTTGGTCGGGATGAGCGTCGACGTGGATCTGCGCGAAGACGTGCTGGAGGTCTACTACAACCGCGACCTGCGCCACCGCTACGCCTTCCAAACCGGCGAGGCGCTGCCTTTGGACGACCTGCCGGCGCCGCGCGCCTCCCCCGTGGCGGCCTCCGACGACGGCGGGCGGGACGCGGAACCGGCGGCGGACGACGCGCCGGTCGACGCCGAGGCCGTGCCGGCGGTGGCCGGCGACGATGACTAGCCCGAGCCCTTCCCCGAGCCAGGCCCGGGCCCAAGCCGCGGCCAAGCCCAAGGGGGGGAGCGGGACCAAAAAGGGTCCTCGGCCGAAGCACGTTCCCCAGCGGATGTGCGTCGTCTGCCGCGACCACGCGGCAAAGCGGGCCCTGACCCGCCTGGTCCGGGTCGGGGACGGTCAGGTCGAGGTCGACCCGAGCGGGCGCAAGAACGGGCGCGGGGCGTATCTTTGCGCGCGACCGGAATGCTGGGAGCGGGCCTTGAAGGGCGAGCTGCTGGCCAAGGCCCTCAACACCACCCTGCCGACCGCGGTCAGGGATCACTTACGAGACCATGCGGCGACGCTGGCAACGCCCGAAGGCGCGGCGGCCGAGGCCGCCGCAGCGAAGGAGAACGCATAGATGGCAAACACCTACCAAGGGGCCAGGCGCGGCGGTTCCAGCCGCCCCGGCGGCGGACGGCGCGGCGGCAAGGGCGGACGCGGCGGCGCGCGCACGGTGGCGATGCGCCAGGTGCGGCCGGTCGAGCGGACGCCGGTGACGCTGCCGTCGGTGATGAGCGTGGCGGAGTTGGCCGAACTGCTCCAAACCACGGGGATTGAGATCATCAAGGAACTGATGAAGCTCAACATCATGGCCAACCTGAACCAGCAGATCGACTACAACACCGCCGTCCAGGTTGCCACCAGTTTGGGCTGGGAAACAAACGAGCACGTCTCGGAGGTGGTCCAGGCGGCGGCGGCAGACTTCACCGCCCGCCAGGCCGAGGCCGGAACCGACCCGGATTCCCGCGCCCGCCCGCCGGTGGTGACGATCATGGGCCACGTCGACCACGGCAAGACCAAGCTGCTGGACGCGATCCGCGAGGCCAACGTCGCCGAAGGCGAGGCCGGCGGGATCACCCAGCACATCGGCGCCTACCAGGTCGAAACCGCTGGCCGCAAGGTCACCTTTCTCGACACCCCCGGCCACGAGGCCTTCACCGCGATGCGCGCCCGCGGCGCCCAGGCGACCGACATCGCGGTCCTGGTCGTCGCCGCCGACGACGGCGTGATGCCGACGACGCGGGAAGCGGTCGCCCACATCAAGTCGGCCAACGTGCCGATGGTGGTCGCGATCAACAAGATCGACCTCCCGGCGGCCAACCCCGACCGCGTCAAGCAGCAACTGAGCGAGATCGAGGTGATGCCGGAAGAATGGGGCGGCGATGTGCCGATGGTCGAAGTCTCGGCCCGCGAGAAGCTGGGCCTGGACGACCTCTTGGAGGTCGTGCTCCTGGTTGCCGACGTCAACGAACTGAAGGCGAACCCGTCCAAGCCCGCCAACGGCGTCGTGATCGAGGCCAAGGTCGACCGCAACCGCGGCCCGGTGGCGACGGTCCTGGTCCAGAGCGGCACCCTGAACCTGCGCGACGTCGTCGTCGCCGGGTCCACCTCGGGCCGGATCAAGGCGATGTTCGATGACCGTGGCAAGCGCGTGCGGCGGGCCGAGCCGAGCTTTCCGGTCGAGATCCTGGGCCTGCTCGAAGTTCCCCAGGCGGGAGACACCTTCCAGGTGTTCGACGACGAGAGGGTGGCCCGCACCCTGGTCGAGCAGCGCCAGCTGCAGCGCCGCGCCGACGCCCTGATCGGCGACCGCACGGTCAGCCTGACCGACCTCTACAGCCAGGTCCAGGCCGGCACCGCGGCCGAACTGCGGGTGATCCTGAAGACGGACGTCCAGGGATCCCTGGGGGCGATCCAGAACGCCCTGCTCAAGCTCAACGACGAGACGGACCAGTCGGTCCAGCTCGCGATCCAGCTCGCCGGCGCGGGGGCGATCACGGAGTCCGACGTCAGCTTGGCGGCGGTGACCCGAAGCATCATCATCGGCTTCAACGTCCGGCCGGACGTGGCCGCCAAGCGCGCCGCCGACACCGCCGGGATCGACATCCGGTTCTACAACATCATCTACCACCTCATCGACGAGGTGAAGCTGGCGATGACCGGCCTCCTGGCACCGGTCTACCAGGACATCACCGACGGCTACGCCGAGGTCCGCAACACCTTCAAGCTGCCGGGCGGCGACGTGGTCGCCGGCTGCTACGTCCTCGACGGCCGGATCGTCCGCAGCTCCAAGGCGCGGGTCCTGCGCTCCGGCACCGTGGTCAGCGAGGGCTCGATCAAGTCGCTCAAGCGCTTCAAGGACGATGTCCGCGAAGTCGCCGCCGGCTACGAGTGCGGTCTCGGCCTGGACAACTTCAACGACCTCCAGGTCGGCGACCAGATCGAGTTCTACCACCGGGAAGAAGTGGCGCGGGCGTAGGGGACGCGAATCCCCCTCCCCAAGCACCTCCCCCGATCCGAGGGAGGCGCGCTAACTCCCCCTTCCCCCTGGCCAGGGGGGAAGGGGGCGGGGGACGGGGATTCGTCGGGGAGGCACTCCCATGAGCAGACGCACCCTTCAGGTCGGCGAGTTCTTGCGCGAGGAGTTGACCGACATCATCCGGCGCGAGGTCAGCGACCCGCGGATCGGGTTCTTCAGCATCACCGCCGTCGAGGTGCCGCCGGATCTGCGTTCGGCGCGGGTCTTCGTCAGCGTGCTGGGGACGGAGGAGGAGCGCAAGGACACCCTGGCGGCGCTGCGCTCGGCGTCCAAGTTCATCAAGTTCCACCTCAAACCGCGATTGCGGATGCGCCAGATCCCGGAGCTGGAGTTCCGCGACGACCGCTCGATGGAGCACGCGGCGAAGATCGCCGGGGTGCTGCACGATCTGGATCTGCCGCCGCTCGAACTGGCCCCGGCCCCGGCCCCCGCCCCCAACAG
>CADCWE010000026.1 GCA_902806325.1 uncultured Thermomicrobiales bacterium
CTCGCTCAATTCGATGCGGAGCCCGACCGCCATCCGGTGATCCTTTGCCTGGGGGGCGTTGAATCCCCCTCACCCCCCAACCCCCCTTCCCCCCGATCACGGGGGGAAGGGGGGCTTTTCGTCGGCGGTGACTGCGGTAATCGCACCCCCCAGCCCCTTTCCCCCCTGGCCAGGGGGAAAGGGGGCTGGGAAGGTTAGGGGGATCAGCGCGCCGCGATCAGCGCGTTGATCTTCTGCGCCGCGTCGTCGGCGGCCTCCTTGACCGTCATGCTCTGGGTCAGCGCGTTCTGGAGCATGTCAGGGACGATGATGTTCATGATCTCCGGCGATTCCGGGACCACCGGGAACGGGATCCCGAACGGCAGCATCGCGGTCGTGACCTCGAGGAACTTGATCTCGTCGAGGCGCTGGCGCATGAACTGGGTCTCGAAGCCGCGCAGGTTGGCCGGGTTGGAATCCGTCCAGTTGTTCTTCAGCGACCATTCGGGGCTGGTCAGGGTCGCCATCAGGGCCTTGGCGGCGTTCATGTCGACGGGGCGGCCGTGGGCCTCGTCGGTGAAGATGTGGGCGTTGGAGCCGCCGAAGACGACGGCGCGGCGGACCGGGCCTTCCGGGATCAGGCCGTAGGCCATGTTGGCGACGATCTCGTCGGCGCGCTCCTTGTCGCTCCCGGTCGCCTCGGCGGCGCGGCCCTGCATCGCCACGTACTCGCTGGGGTGGGAGATCATCATCGCGATCTCGCCGGCGATGTAGAGATCCTGGTTCTCGACCTGGGTGTTGGTCAGGGCCGAGGTCGGCACCGAGCGGTCGGTGACGTACATGTCGTACATCGCCTGGAGCGCGGCGACCCCGCCCTCGTTGTTGATCATCGAGGCTTCGTAGGTCGGGTTCGGCTCGGCCTCGTCCAAGGCCCCGGAGCCGTGCGCCCAGAGCAGGGGCATGAACCGGAACGGGGTGTTGCCGGCGTTGACCTTGGCGACCATCCCGTAGCCGTTCTTGCCGGTCTCGTCCTTGATCTGCTTGGAGTAGGCGACGACATCGGCCCAGGTGGCCGGCGGCGTTTCCGGGTCCAGCCCGGCGTCGGCGAAGATCTTCTTGTTATAGATAAAGCCCATCGTCTCGTTGTTGGTCGGGATGCCGTACATCTTGTCCTGCCAGGTCACGCTCTTCAGCGCGCCGTCCCAGAACAGCTCGCGGGAAAGGCCGTAGTCCTCGAGCACGATCTCCCGGAGGTGGCCTCGCGCCGCGAACTCGACGCCCCATAGGATCGGCATCTTGGCCACGTCCGGGGCCGATTTGCCGGCGGCGGCGGTGCGGATCTTGTCGAGCATGTCGTTGTAGCCGACGTTCTGGTTCTCGAGCTCGATGTTCGGGTAGAAGGTCGCGAAGTCGGCCAAGAACTGGTCGTAGAGGTCCTTGGTGATCTGGGGCGAGGCCTCGGTCGGGCCGACGCTCCAGTACGCGACCTCGCCGGCGGTGTCCTGCGGGACCAGGGCGTGCAGCTCGGCGGCGGTGTCGACGGTGATCGTGCCGGCGAGGGCCTGGATGGTCTCCGGGTTCCACTTGTTCGGGTCGACGCCGGTCTTGGCGGCGCCTTCCTGGATCAGGCGGGCCAGGGTGTGGCGCGGCAGCGCCGCCATCGCGGACAGCCCGGCGGCGGCGGCGAGGAAGCGGCGGCGGCTGAGGGAGTCCATGCGGCCGAACGGAGACGAGGTCATCGTTGATCTCCTCCTGGTGCTGGTCTCGATCCTATCCCGGCGGCTTCGCCGGGAACGCAGACGCGCCCGATGCGTGAGGGGGTGGTGTCGCCGAACCCGGCGCCGAGCCGATGCCCGCCGCAACGCGGGCGCTCGCGCCGGATGGGGTCGCCGCGGTCCTCCTTTCGATCACGCCCGGTCGCGAGCCGGGGATCGGCCCCAAGCGCCGATCCGTGCGGTGGGGCTGCATCTTTTCATCGCGGGGGGAGGTTGTCAAGCGGCGCGGAGCGGCGCTCGGTGAAATCGATGGGCCGGGGCCGGGCTGGGTTTGATCGGGGCACGGTGACGCGACCGCCCCCAATCACCGATGACCGAGCGTTCCCCGATCATCCAACCCCAAACCACTCCGCCAGCCACGCCCGCATCTGCGCCAGCTCCCGCTCCTGTCCGGCGACGATGCCCTCGGCCAGGGTCCGCAGTTCCGGGTGCTCGGCGCGCTCCCGCGCCAGGCGGGCCATCGCGATCGCGCGCTCGTGGTGCGGGATCACCCGTTCCAGGAAGGCGAGGTCGAACGGCTCCGGCGCGGCGCAGAGGGCGCGGCCATCGGCGGCGTGGTCGACCACGGCCATGCCGGCCGCCCCGTGGCCACCGTCGGCGGGGGCACCCACCGCCGCCATCGCCTCGTCGACGAAGACCGTCACCTGGACGTCCGACGCCGGTGGCGCGCCCGGGTACCAGGCGTCCCGCCAGGTTCGCAGCTGGGCGATCTCGGCGGCCTGGGCGGCGGCGATGCCTTCCGCCAGCGCCACGATCTCCGGCCGCGCCGCCCGCCCGGCGGCGATCGCCGCCATCTCGACCGCGGCAGCGTGGTGGGGCACCATTCCGTCGATGAAGAGGAGGTCGAACGCCACCGGTGCCGGGGTCGGCGCGGGCGTGTCGGCGTGCGCCGCGTGCTCGGCCTCGGTCTCGCCGACGTGCTCGTGGCCGTGGTCGACCGCGGGCGTCCCCGCCGCCAGCAGCGCCGGACATGGGTCGCCGCCCGCGCCGGGCGTCGCCCCCATTTGGTCCCAGGCGAATGCGCGCCACCCGACCTCACCCGACGCGAGCAGCGCCAGCAGCAGCGCCAAGCCAAGGCCAACCGTCCGTCGCCCAACCGTCATCGCGGCCTCCCCCGGGGTTCGTCCCGTGGATCGAAGGGTGCGTGTACCCGGCGCCATCGCGCCCGATCCCGCGATGCCCAACGTCGACCACGCGGCATGGCGCACCGGCGGCGACCGTCGTCGGGGCGCTGCGTGCTGCGCCCTGTCCGGTGGACGGCGCGCCGATGCCCCGCCCGGCCGGCCAGAGCTTCGTCCCGCCGCCCGGAGCCGAGGGCGCAGCAAGCAGCGCCCCTACGGCAACCCGTCCTCCGTGCCCCAGACCCCGCCCTACGGCACCGCCTCGTCCCCCGCCGCCGTCGCCCCCTGCGCCAGCGTCGCCACGCTGACCAACACCAGTTGCGTTGCGGAGCGGACGTTGGCCAGGTCCACCGTCGCCAGCGTGTCGTCGACGGTGTGGTGGATCGAGGACCAGCCGAAGAGTTCCCGCGCCAGGAGGACGGTCGGGATCCCGACCTCGCGCAGAAAATTGTCGTCGGCGACGATGATCGGGTTGTTGCGGACCAGCAGGGACTGGCCCAATCCGTAGGCGTCGTTGGTTTCGATCAGCAGGTCCTCGATCCAGGCCGAGCCTTCGTCGCCGTTGAGCACCAGTTGGGCGCCGTGCTGGGCGGAGCCGATGGCGTCCATGTTGAACGCGGCCACCAACGGCGTCTCCTCCTCGATCGCGCGGGCGGCGAACGCCTTCACCCCTTGGAGGTCGCGCTCCTCGACGTTGGTGAAGAAGAACCGGACCGGGTGTTGCAGCCGCCGCTGGGACAAGATGCGGGCGATCTCCAGCATCCCAGCGACGCCGGTCGCGTTGTCGTCGGCGCCGGGGGCGCTGGTCTGGTCGGCCTCGTTGAGCGAGTCGTAATGGCCCAGCACCAGGTACATCTTGCTCGGGTCGGTGCCGGGCGCCTCGGCGACCACGTTCAGCGCCAGCAACCCGTCCTGGGTGACAAAATCCTCGTACCAGACCTCGAGGCCGTACTCGGCGATCCGGCGATACAAGTACTCTCCGGCCATCACGTTGCCGGGCGAGCCGTAGTAGCGGGTGCCGATCCCGGTGCCGTCGGTGGAGCTGCTGCCCTGCAACGCGGTGATCGTGGTTTCCAGCTCCTCGACCGAGACCTCCGGGATCAGGGCCTCCAGGTTGTCCAGCGGCGGCAGCGCCGCGCGGTCGGTCGCCTTCGGCGCCGGGACCACCGGCGGAAACTTTTCGACCCAGTAGCCGATCGAGGTCAGGTCGGAGACGGCCATCGGCACCCGCGTCGCGCGGATCAGGTACTGGCCGTCGACCTGGTCGACGATCTCGCCCATGCCCTCGACCAGCGCCGCGTCGCCGTCGCCCAGCGCCGACGGCGCCCGGACGACGTACAAGCGCAGGGTGTCCAGATCCGGCGCGATCACGGTCGGGGGCTGGCCGACCGCGGCCAATTCGGCGATCTGGGCCCGGTCGCCGCCGGACCAAAGGTGGCCGCCGTAGGCGTAGGCGGCACGCAAGCCGCGCTGGGCCAGCGCCTCTTGGGCCGGCGCCGCGTCCGGCACCCGGAACAGGCAGGCCTCGGCACAGGCGACCGCGCCGCCGCCGGGCGAGGCGGCGGCGCGGGGCGTCGCCGCGCCAACCGACCGCGCCGGGGTCGGTCCGGGGGCGGTCTGGAACTCGGCGGCGACGGTCGTCGCCGCTGGCGGCGGGTCGTCGCCGCCGCCGCGCCGGTCCAGGATCAGCCAGCCAACGCCGGCGAGGAACAGCAGCCCGATCAGGCCGGACATCAACGGCGCGACGTGGCGGCGCGGGATCGGCCCGATGTACCCGGCGGGGGGGCGGCGCCGGCTCACGGGCGCCCGTCCCCCCGCCGACGGGCACCGCCGCGCCAGCGCGCGCCGGGCGCGGCGGAGAAGGCGGGCGAAACGACGTCCGTCATGGTGGAGCGGGACCCTACCGTCTGGGGAGCGACCGGAACCGGCGAGAAACGCGGGAGACGTGCGGGCAGAAGGGTAGCATTCCCTTCGCGGCCATGACGAACGCGCGCCGCACCCAGCCCCCCGTTCGATGCCTTAAACTACCGGTGGACCGTCCCGCCGCCCGCCCCGCCGGCGACGAACGCGGCTGCCGGGAGCGCGCCACCTCGCCCCCGTCCCCCTCGAAAGGACCCGTCCCCGATGGCCGATTTGACCACCACGACACCACCCGACCGCTTTTCCTGGCACCCGGAATACGCCGGCAAGACCGTGGCCGCGGTCCGAGCCCGTCTGCGCGTCGAGTTGGCCAACGACCAACGGGCCTACGGCCTGTCGTTGGAGGGCGCCGAACACCAGGAGAACGCGGCCCTCGCCCGCGTGGTCGAGCTGGAAAAGCGCTGGGGCACCTTCGACATGGGCTGGGTCGAGACCGACCCGGACGAACTCGCCGCCCGCATCGTCGCCTTCGAGCAGGCGCGCGAGGCCCGCCGCGACCTCTTCCCCTTCAGCGCCTACCGGGACGAGCACGACCCACCGCCCGCGCCGGCCGCCGCCCAGCCGTGGTGGCGGAAGCTGTTGGGCGGCTGACCGCGCCGGAATAGGTGGCACTCGGGAGACCGCTGACGCCGTCTCCGCGAACGCATCGTTGTGGGGGCGCATGGCGTACGCCGTTGCCGCAACCAATGCCGCCCGATGCCTCGCACGACGGACCCGGGACTGGTCCCAACGACCGGGGCGCATGCCATGCGCCTCTACAACGACTCCCCTAAAACTCGCCGCCGCCGAAATCACCGCCGCCGAAGTCGCCGCCCCCAAAATCGCCGCCGCCGAAATCGCCGCCGGAGTCGTACCCGCCGGCGTCTCCCGCGTCGCCGCCGGAGTCGCCGGAGTCGCCGCCGTCGCCGCCGTCGCCGCCGTCGCCGCCGTCGCCGCCGTTCCCGGAGTCGCCGCCGTCGCCGGAATCGCCGGAGTCGTTGTAGCCGGAGTCGTTGAAGAAGGCGTTGGCGATCGCGCCGCCGACCATGATCCCGGCGAAGGAGCTGAAGAAGCTGCCGGCCATCAGGCCGCCCATCCCGATCCCGCCCATGCCGCCGCCGCCGATGCCGGAGAAGGTCCGCTCCATCGTGCCGGGTTGGCGCATCTCGGCGCGGGTCGCCATCCGGGCCATCGCGCGGGGGTCGTCGGAGGTCGCGCGCTCGTTCTCCGGCACCGCGTTGCCCAGTTCTTGGAGCACCATCTGGCGCTGCTCCGGCGTCAGGCGCTCGAACGCTTCGGCGTGGGCCTGCTCGATCGTCTCCGGGGGCGCGGTCTGGAGCAGGTACCGGTACCGCTCGACCGCCTGCTCGTCGGGCGACAGGTTCGCCCGCCCGCCGCGCCGCCGGGGCGCACCGTCGCGCTCGTCCTCGTCGTTGCCGCCGCCAAAGAGCCTGCTCAAAAAGCCCATCGTGGTGATCCTTTCGGGGGCCGCCCGGCACACGCGGGTCTGGCCATGGCGCGGGGGAGGTCGCCGCGGGCGCGACCGGTTCGCTCGGATTGGCTGCAATGGGTGTGCCAAGGCGGCGCGCTCGGCCCAAACGGGCCACAAACCGCAACCATCGGGGGCTGTCGCGCGTTGAGAATGGCAGGTACGCTACACCGTGTCCGCAGACGCTCCGGTCGCCGTCCCACCCCGCCGTCATGCCTCGGTTTCGCTTGGAATGACGATGGGGCGGGAAGCGAGCGGGCTTGAGGACATCGGCGTTGGGTCGCGACGTGATCCGAGGGGGTGCCCCGATGCCCGAGTCCATGCCCGGCGATCGTTGCCCCCACGTCCGCTCGCTCCTCGGTCTCCTCCTGGCCGCGCTGCTCCTGTCCTGGCCGAACATCGGCGACCAGGCCCGAGCGCAGGACGGCAACGCCCCGTTCACCCTGACCGCCGCCGGCGCCTTCGGCGGCCACTTCAAGGTCGGCGATTGGTACCCCGTGGTCGCCACGATCGAGAACACCGGCCCCGACACCGCGGTCGAGATCCGGGCCACCACCGGTCCCGACGGCGGCGAGTTGACCGCCGTGATCCCGGTCGACCTCCCGGCCGGCGCCCGCAAGCAAGTGACGCTCTACACCCTGCCGGAATCGCTGCCCCGCGAGTTCGACGTCCTGGCCGTCCAAACCCGCGGCGGCGAGGCCGTCGCCTCCGCCGCGGTCACGCTCGATCCGCTCTTTCCGACCGAGACCCTCTGCGGCGCCGCCGGGTACAAGGGCGGCGCCCTGGCCGCGCTGGAGCGGGTCAACCCCAGCGGTGGCGACGGCCTCACGCTCGCCCCGGTGTCACTGGCCACGTTTCCCGACCGGGGCGAGGGGCTGGATTCGTTCGACTGCCTGGTGATCGGCGCGGGCGCCGGCGCCGACGCCACCGCCGCCCTCGGCCCGGCCCAGCAGGCGGCGCTGACGGACTGGGTCGAGCGCGGCGGCCAGCTCTTCGTCGCCGCCGGCGAACGCTGGCAAACCGCCTTCGCCTCGATCCCGACCTCGCTGCTGCCGGTGACGGTGGACGCGACCGAGTCCGTGACCGACCTGTCGGGGCTGGCCGCGATCGGTGGCGCCGCACCGCAAGCGACCCCGGTCGTCGTCGCCCGCGCCGCGCCGAAGCCGGAGGCCGCCGCCGCCGGGGCCTGGACCCTGGCCGCCTCCGGCGACCGGCCGCTGGTGGTCGAATATCCGGTCGGCCGCGGCGTGGTCCATTTCCTCGCCTTCGACCCCGCCGCCAATCCGTTGGCGACCTGGGACGGGATGGACGCCTTTTGGACCGCGCTCCTGCGCGGCAGCGGCGACGGCGCGATGATGGAGGGCCGCGGCCCCGCCGACGTCAACCCCCGCCTGATGGAGACGGCGCCCTTGGTCGGCGCGCTGAGCATGTTGCCGGCGTTGGACCTGCCGTCGTTGCGCCTGCTCGCGGTCCTGCTCGCGGTCTACGTGGCGGCGGTCAGCCCGCTCAACTACTTGGTCCTGAAACGCCTGCACAAGCTGTCCTGGGCCTGGGCCAGCACGCTGCTGCTGGTGGCGATCTTCGCCCTCGGCGCCTACGGGGTCGGGCGCCGGATTCGCGGCAACGACATCGTCGTCAACCGCCTGTCCGTGATCCAGGCCGACGCCGCCGCTGGCACGTCCCCCACCGCCCGGACCTACATCGCCCTCTTCTCTCCCTCCAAGTCCGACTACGACGTCCAGCTCGGCGGCGCGAACGGCGACGCGCTGGTCAGCCCGATGCCCGCCTCGGCCGACCCCTGGTCGCCGTGGGCCAAGTCCGGCGGCGGCGCGACGGTGATCCAGACCCGCCCGGCCGAGATCCGCGACTTCGGCGTCGGCCAGTGGGCGTCCCGCTTCTTCATGGCCGAGCACCACCCGAGCGGCGCCCCGGCGGTGACCGCCGACCTCCGGTTCGAAGGAAACGCGCTGCGCGGCACCGTCACCAACACCGGCGAGACCGCCCTCGACGGCTGCGCCGTCTTCGTCGGCGCCGACATCGCGCAGATCGGGGCCCTCGGTCCCGGCGAGACCAAGGAGATCGAGCTCTCGCTGTCCACCAACTCCAACGCCGACAACATGGGGATGCCGCTCTCGATGCGCTTGCTCGGCGCCGATCCCAACGGCGGCTGGATGGGGCCCACCAACGACGCCGCTGGGCGGCGCTTCCAGTCCCGCCAGATGATCCTCGACTCCGTCTTCGGCTACGGGATGACGGGGTCGTTCGAGACCAGCGGCGTCAACCTGGTCGGCTGGTCCGACTCCGGCGCCGGCGCCCTGCCGATCGCGATCGACGGCCGCACCGCCGCCCTCCACGACACCACCCTCTTCAGCAGCCGGCTTCCGGTCTCCTTCGCCGGCGACACCGTCAGCCTCCCCGCCGGCACGATGGCGCCCCGCCTCGCCGGCAGCGACGCCAGCTCCGTCTCGACGTTTCCCGAGATTCAGGTCTACGACGGCTGGGCCGACTTCGACTTCACCCCGCCCCCGGCCGGACGACCGGCCACGGTGACCGCCCTCTCCGTCCACCTCCCGGATTGGGGCATGGGCGGCCCCTCCTCCCCGGTCGTCTCCGTCTACGACTGGACCACCGGGGAGTACGTCGAACTCGACGACGACCGCGGCGAAGTCGAGGTCGAGGACCCCGCCCGCTTCGCCGACCCCGTCCGCGGCACCGTCCGCGTCCGCCTCCAATCCACCGGCCCGGAGCCGATCTACACGACGCTGGGGGTCTCGCTGACGGGGGAACGGGGAACGGGGTCTGGGGTCCAGGGTCCGGGGTCTGGGGATCAGGAGTCGGAGGCAGGATGATGGTCGAGCCGCAGACGATCGTCCCCTCATCCGAATCCCCCCTCCCGTCCCCCGTGCCTCGTCCCCCAGACCCCAGACCCCAGACCCCGGACCCCGGCGGCGGCATCCGCGCCGTCGGTCTCCGCAAGCGCTACGGCAAGACGGTCGCCCTCGCCGGGTTGCACCTGGCCGTGGCGCCGGGCGAGATCTTTGGCTTGATCGGGCCGAACGGGGCGGGCAAAACGACGACGCTGCGGATCCTGGCCGGGTTGCTGGCGCCGGACGCGGGGCGGGTTACGGTCGGCGATCTGGACATCGGGCGCGCCCCCCGCGCCGCCCGCCGCCTGATCGGGTACATGCCGGAGGACTTTGGGTTGTATGACGACCTCAAGGTCTGGGAGTACCTGGACTTCTACGCCGACTGCTACGGGATCGAGGCGGCCGAGCGCCTGGCGGTGGTCGAGGATCTGTTGACCCTGGTCGATTTGGCCCACAAGCGCGACGACGACGTCGCCGCCCTTTCCCGCGGCATGCGCCAGCGGCTCTGCCTGGCCCACGCCCTGATCCACGACCCGGCCGTGCTGATCCTGGACGAACCGGCCTCCGGGTTGGATCCCCGGGCGCGGGTCGAACTGCGGGAGATCCTGCGCACCCTGGCCGGGCTGGGCAAGGCGATCGTGATCTCGTCCCACATCCTCAGCGAGCTGGCCGAGGTCTGCACCACCCTCGGCATCCTCCACCAGGGCGCCCTGGTCGCCTCCGGCACCCTGGCCGAGATCGCCGAGCGGGCGACGGGACGCCGCCTCGCCGTCCGCCTCCTTCCCGGCGCCGACCTCGACCCGGCGATCGCCCTCGCCCGCCGCGCGACCGGCGTCGCCGCCGTGTCCACCGCCGGGGACGAGTTGCTGATCGACTTCAACGGGTCCGAAGACGATGCGGCGGCGCTGCTGTCCCGGCTCGTCGGCGCCGGGTTGCCGGTCTCCGCCTTCGCCGAGCGGGCGGGCACGTTGGAAGAGCTGTTCCTGGTCCTGACCGGCGCCGAGGACGTGGGCTCCGACGACGCGGTGACCCAGGAGGACGGGCGATGAGCGCGATCACCGAAACGTTGGACACGCTGCCCGGCGACACCGCGCGCCGCCCCGCGCGCCGCCGCCTGGTCGGGCGGTTGCGCGGCCTGACCGGAACGCGCGGCGTCCGGCCGCGCATAAACCCGGTCCTGCGGCGGGAACTGCGGGTGCGGATGCGCGGCAAACGCGCCTTCGTCGTCCTCGGCGTCTTCTTGCTGGTGCTGGGGCTGGCGACCTACGCCCTGGAGCGGGTGGTGGTGACCACCGGCTCCGGCAGCATCCAGAGTTTCCAGGTCGGCCAGATCGTCTTTGCCGGGTTGGCGCTCCTTGAGATCGGCCTCCTCGGTCTGGTCGCACCGGCCTTGACCGCGACCACGATCTCCGCCGAGCGCGAGCGGGGCACCTTCGATCTGCTGCAAGCGACGCCCTTGCGCGGGAGTTCGATCGTGCTCGGCAAGCTGGTCGCCGCCCTCGGCTACGCGGCGCTGCTGATCGTCGCCTCGATCCCGATGGCGGGGGTGGTCTTCCTTTACGGCGGCGTCGCCCCAGCCGACGTCTGGGCGACCTTCGCCCTCCTCGGCGCGACCACGATCGCCTTCGGCATGGTCGGGCTGTTCTTCTCCGCCCTTGCCCGCCGGACCGCCCTCGCCGTCGCCCTCGCCTACACCACCGTCGGGGTGCTGGTCGCCGGCACCCTCGGCGCCTACGTCTTCCTCGACGCCGTCGAAGGCGGGCTTTCCGACTCGGTCCAGTTCGCCGGCCAGGGCGAGGTGATGGTCGCCGGGAACGGCGAAGCCCTGCCCGGCGGCGCCAACGCGCCGACCCTGCCCGAGCGCCCGCCCCGCTGGCTGCTGGCCCTCAACCCGGTCGCGGCGATGGCGACCCTGGTCGCCGACGCGATCGACGACAGCCCGCCGGACCCGTTCTCCGGCCAGCCCGGCGGCATCGCCGTCTTCGGCGAGCAGTTCGGCTTCTTCAGCTCCGACGGCAACGCCGGGCTGGCCTTCGACATGAACGGCAACCCGATCCGGGTCCAGGAGACCGACCAGCGCCCGCTCTGGCACATCACCGTGGCGCTGTACCTCGGCCTGGCCGTCGTCCTCTTCGTCCTCACGTCGTGGCTGGTCGGCCGGGTCGGGGTGCGGCGGCGACGGCGGTGGGGGCTGCCGGGGCGGGCAGGACCGGCGTCCGCCTAGCGAGGTCGAAACGGATGAGAGAAGTCGTCTCGCGGTGTCCCCGTGGGCCTCGCTCAGGCGCCGGCGTAGGCGGCGAGGTGCTGGCCGGTGAGGGTGGAACGGGCGGCGACGAGGTCGGCGGGGGTGCCCGCGAAGACGATCCGGCCGCCGTCGTGGCCGGCGCCGGGGCCGAGGTCGATGATCCAGTCGGCGCGC
>CADCWE010000027.1 GCA_902806325.1 uncultured Thermomicrobiales bacterium
CGCGCACCCGACGCCGTCGCGAACCGCGTCCGGCGGAGCCGCCCCGGCGCGCGCCGGGGGCAACGGCACCGCTCGCGCCGGGGCGGCGGCGGCCCCACGGTCCACCCGCGTCGTGCCCGGCAACACGACCGTGGCGGCGCCGGGCACCGCGCCGTCGTTCGCCGCGACCGCGCCCTGGCCCAGGCTCGGCGCCATCCCGGCATTCGCGACCGGGGCGTCGGCGCCCGATCCCTCGCGCCAGCCGGTCATCGCGGCGGCGAAGGCCCCCGCCGACTGGTAGCGTTGCGTCGGGTCCTTGGCCAGCGCCCGGAGGACGATCGCGTCCACCGCTGGCGGCACGGCAGGGTTGACCGCCGACGGCGGCGGGGGAGGATCGTTGACATGGCGCATTGCCACCCCGACCGCGGAGTCGGCCGGGAACGGCAGCGCCTGGGTTAGCATCTGGAACGCCACCACCGCCACCGAGTAGATGTCGGAGGCGGGGGTCGCCATCAATCCGGCCGCCTGCTCGGGGGAGATGTAGCCGACGGTGCCGAGGCCCGTCCCGGCGTCGGTCAGGCTGCTGTCGGCGAGTCCCTTGGCGATCCCAAAATCGACCACCTTCGCCAACCCCTGGCTGTCGACCAGGATGTTGTGCGGCTTCACGTCGCGGTGGACCAGGCCCCGGTCGTGGGCGTAGTCGAGCGCCGCGCAGACCTGCTCCAGCAGCGCCGCCACGTCGTCCGCCTCGAACGGGCCTTCGGCCTCCACGATGGCTTCGAGCGTTTCCCCGCGCACGTACTCCATCACGATGTACGGCGTGGCGTCGTGCTCGCCGACGTCGTAGACGTCGATGATGTTGGGGTGGGTGAACCCGGCGGCGGCCTGCGCTTCGCGCTCGAACCGGGTCCGGAATGCGGCGTCGTGGGCGAATTGGGGGCGCAAGACCTTGATCGCCACGGCGCGATTGAGGAGGAGGTCGTGCCCGAGGTAGACCTGGGCCATGCCTCCCTCGCCGATCCGGCGCTCGACCCGGTAGCGCCGGTTGACGATCGTTTGCTCGTCGATCACACGGGGGTGCCTCCCGCGGCCGATTCTAGGCGGGCCGCGGAACCGGCGTCAATCCGTTCCCGCCGCCGCCGCGACGAACCACTCCGGCAGTCGGTCCGACCGGCGCACCACCGGCCGCTCCGCCACCGCGGCGACGACCGCCACCGTCGCCGCGTCGCCGAGATCTGCCCGTACCCGCGCCGCCAACCGTCGCCCTTCGCGTCCGCCGCGGACGATGGTGTAGTGTGCCGGCCCCGCCCCCGAGACCGCGACGAACGGCGCCCCCGCCCGCCGTATTGCCTCACCGACCGCGCGCAACTCGGGCCGCAGCGCCAACAACGGCCGCTCGAAGGCGTTGCCGAGCAGCGCCGGTTCGGGCGGCTTCCCCGCCCGCAACCGGTCCGCCTGCTCCCTCACCGTCGCCCCCGACGACCGGTCCTCCGCCCCCAGCAGCCCGTAGAGCGTCGCCGTCTTGCGTGGGATTGGCTCGGCCAGGACCGGCATGACCAGCACGATCCAGACACCGCGGAGTGGCGGCACGGGGACCAGCACCTCTCCCCGGCCCGTCGCCAGCGCCGCGCCACCGCCGAGGAAGAACGGCACGTCGCTGCCCACCTCGGCCGCGATCCGCGCC
Organism: uncultured Thermomicrobiales bacterium; assembly: GCA_902806325.1. GTDB lineage: Bacteria > Chloroflexota > Chloroflexia > Thermomicrobiales > UBA6265 > CADCWE01. The sequence goes on from CADCWE010000027.1 coordinate 1,664, forward strand.
AGCACGGCGTCGGGCAGGGCCGGATCCCAGAACGCCCGGCCCGCTAGCAGCGCCGTGGCCGCGTCGCTGCTGGCCCCGCCCAACCCGGTCGCCGCCGGGATCGCCTTCGCCAGGGTCACCCGGACCGGACCGCCGCCGGTGACCCGCCGCAACGCCCCGAGGGCGACCAAGGCCAGGTTGTCGGATCCGGTCGGGGCGGCGATCTCGGGCGATTCCAGGGAGAGCCGATCCCCCGCCGCGTCGTCTGCCGCCTCGATCGTCAACCGATCGCACAGGCCGACCGTCTGCAGGATGGTGACGATCTCGTGAAAACCGTCCGGCCGCTTGCCGGTGATCGCCAAGCCGAGGTTGATCTTGGCGCAGGCCGTGGCGTCGATCGTGGTCACGACGTAACGCCTACCGGCGCGGCCAGCGTCAACCGTACCCACTCCTCGACCGTCAGCGTTTGGGCGCGTCGCATCGGATCGATCCCCTGCCCCGTCAGCCAGGCCACGATGTCGTCCTTGGGCAGGTCCAGCTCGGCGGCCAGGGAGTTGGCGACCTGCTTGCGTTTCTGGCGGAACCCGGCGTTGACAACGCGGAAGAAGCGCGGGTGCAACCCGTTCGGCAGGGGCGGTTCCGGCAACACGTCCAGGATCACCACCGCCGACTCGACCGTCGGCGGCGGGATAAAGACCGTCGGCGCGACGTCGAATGCCGGCCGCGGCCGGGCGTAGAATTGCGTCGCCACGGCCAACACCGAAAGGTTCGGCGGCACCGCGCAGATCCGCTCGACGACCTCCTTTTGCATCATCAACCCCATCCGGCGCGGCCGGTGCGGCTGCTCCAAGAGGTGCCGCAGCACCGCCGACGCGACCGCGTAGGGCAGGTTGGCCACGACCACGAACGGGCGCCCGGGGGGGATCACCGCGTCCGTCGCGATCTTCAACGCGTCCCCCCGCACCAGCCGAAACGACGGCCGGCCGGCGAACGCCTGCTCCAGGTGCGCTGCCAACCGCCCGTCCAACTCGATCGCCGTCACCTCCCCGGCCCGCAGCAGCAATTCGTCGGTCAGGATCCCGAGACCAGGGCCGATCTCCAGCACCAGATCGTCCGGCCCGATCCCGAGCGAGCGCACCATCCGCTGCACGATCCCCCGCTCGTAGAGAAAATTTTGGCCAAGCCCTTTGCTCGGCCGGACACCCAATTGCGCCAGCAGCGCCGCCCAATCTCGGCGCGAACTCGGCAGCGGCGACGGCAGCGGTGGCGGCGGCGCGCTCATCGCGCCACCACCCGCAACGCCCCCGGCTCGACCGTGAACGTGGCCGGCGCCGATCCGACGACCTCGCCGTCGAGTTCGACCAGCAGCGAAGAGTCGGCAACGACGCGCGCCTGGCGCACCGGGCGGCACGAGAACTTGGGGTGCGTGCCGTGGGTGCCGCGGTAGACGCGCGCGACGTTGCGGAGCAGATCCGCTTTGCCGAGGTCGCCCAGCACCGCCAGGTCGAGGGTCCCGTTGTCGAGCGCCGCGTCCGGCGCGATCCGCATCCCCCCGCCGAAATACTGGCCGTTGGCCAGTACCACCGCCAGCGCCCGCTGCCGCGTCGCGACGCCGTCGGCCTCGATGGTGACCTCCCCGTTGCGATACCGCGCCAACGCCCCGAGCAGCCCGCTCAAATACGGTGCGGTCGCCCCGGGGAGGTGGCTCCGCGCTGCCCGCGCCGAGACCGCGGCGTCGAACCCGACCCCGGCCACGTTGACGAAGGCCCGGCTTCGCCCGCCGTCGAATCGGACCCGGCCGACATCAATCCGGCGCACCGCGTCCGGGTCGTCCGGATCGAAGAACCGTAGTCGTGCCGGCAGGTCGGCGATCGCCCATGCCCCCGCCGTCCTCGCGAAATCGCTCCCCCTCCCGGCGGGAACGATGGCTAACCGCGTTTCCCCCCCGGCGTCGAGCAACCCGTTGGCGACCTCGTTGAGGGTTCCGTCGCCCCCGACCGAAAGCACCAGCGCCATCCCCGCTTCGGCGAACCGGCGGGCGACGGCCGTCGCGTCGCCGGGGGCGACCGTGACGTGGAGGTGATATCCCCACCCGGCCGCGGCCAGCGCTTCGCCGACGCGAGGCAGCAGCCGCAGTGCCCGACCGCCGCCCGCGACCGGGTTCAGCACCGCCCCGACCCGTCGCACGTTAGTCCCGGCCACGCGGTCTCCTCATGGGGTCACCAGCACGCCGTCGCCGGCCACGACCGTGCCGATGGTCCAGCACGGCACCCCTTCGTGCGCGCACGCCTCTGCCAACGCCTCCGCCCGCGCCGCCGCCACGCTGATCAGCAGACCGCCGGACGTCTCGGGGTCGAAGAGCAACCCGTCCAGCTCGGGTGACACCCCGTCCTCCAAGCGTACCTGGCCGACCGCCAGCTCCGAGAAGTGGTCCCGGTTCCGCTTGACGCCGCCCGGCAATCGGCCGGCCGCCGCGTACTCCAGGGCGCCGTCGAGCAACGGAACCGCGCCGGCCGCGATCCGCAAGCCGACGCCGCTCTTGGCCGCCATCTCCGAGGCGTGGCCGAGCAGGCCGAAGCCGGTGATGTCGGTGCAGGCGTGGACGCCGGCCCGCTGCGCCGCCCGCGCGGCACCCCGGTTGAGGGCCAGCATCGAGCGGATCGCCCCCTCGGCGTGCGCGGGGTGCGCCGCGTCCTGCTTCAGCGCCGTGGTGATCGCGCCGGTCCCGAGCGGTTTGGTCAGCACCACCCGGTCGCCCGGTTGCGCCCCGGCCTTGGTCAGCACCCGGTCCGGGTGGACGACGCCGGTGGCGCAGAGGCCGTACTTCGGCTCGGGGTCGGTGACCGTGTGGCCGCCGGCGACGATCGCCCCCGCCTCGGCGACCTTGCTCGCCCCGCCGGCCAAGATCTCGGTCAGGATCCCGGCCGGCAGGTCGTCGGGGAAGGCGACGATGTTGAGCGCCAGCAGCATCTCGGCGCCCATCGCGTAGACGTCGCTCATGCTGTTGGCGGCGGCGATCGCGCCGAAGGTGAACGGGTCGTCGACGATCGGGGCGAAAAAATCCAGCGTTTGGACGATCGCCTGCTCCGGCGACAGGCGATAGACGGCCGCGTCGTCGCTCGTGGCGAGACCCACCAGCAAATTCGGATCGGCACCGGCAGCGGGTAGACCGAACGACGGGTGGCGCAGCACCTGCGCCAAGGCCCCAGGGCCCATCTTGCCCGCTCAGCCGGCGGCGCGGGCCAGGGTGGTTAACCGGATCTGATCGCGGGTTTGCACGGAGGTATGCCTTTGCGAGCATCGGGAGCCGCCGCCAAGGCGCGGCGTCGGCGATCATAGGCGGGCGGCGGGAAAGGCGTCAAACGGGACGCCGAGCCAGCGAAAGGAATCCGGGAATGGCCGATCCGCGAACCGGTCTCTCCACCGACGACCTGATGGGCCTCGCCCTGGACATGGCGGGCATGATCGCCATCCCCGGCGACAGCGCCGTCTACGTTCCCGGCGCGACCCTGCGCCGGGTCATGATGGGCGTCGACGTCGGCACCCCGGAGTTGCTGCTGGCCCGCCAGCTTGGCGTCGACGCCGCCATTGCCCATCATCCGGCCGGAGGCGCGGCCGAACTCGGGTTTGCGCGGGTGCTGACCCGCGGCATCGAATTGATGGTCGAGGCCGGTGTCCCCGCCGACGCCGCGCGCGACGTGATCCAGCCCCTGGTGGCGCGGTTCCTCCTCCGGGCCCAGGCCGCCAACTTCGACCACGCGCCGTCCGTGGCGCGACTGTTGGGGATGCCGTTCCTCAACGTCCACCTGCCGCTGGACGAGGTCGGCCGCCGGATCATGATCGAGACCATCGCGACGGAGACCGCCGCGCTCAATCGCGATCCCTTGGTCGAGGACGTGGTCGCGGCCCTGCGGACGATCCCCGAGATCCGGGAGGCGCCGACGCGGGTGATGGTTCCCGTCGGGCGGTTGGACCGCCCGGCCGGGCGGGTCGTCGTCTACCACGGCGCCGGCACCAACGGCGGCTTCCCGGTCGCCCGCGCCCTCTTCGCCGCCGGCGCCGGCACCGTCGTCTACATCCACCTCAACCCCGACGACGTCGACCGGATCAAAGCGCTGGACGACGCCGGTTCGGTCGTCGTCGCCGGCCATATCGCCGCCGATCTGATCGGGATCAACCGCTACGTCGCACTGCTGGAAGGGCGCGGCGTCGAGGTGGTGCGGATGAGCGGCCTCTGATCGACGCGGCGGATTCAACGGGACGTGGCGACGAGAACTCGGTCCGGCGTAGGGGCGCTGCTTGCTGCGCCCGTGGCCCGCAGGCCACAACGGAGGCAACCACGACGACGGTCGGCCTCCGGCCTCCGGTGGGCGCAGCAAGCAGCGCCCCTACGGCACCGGTTGGTCGTTCCCGAGCGCGTTGGGTCCGGATCGCCGCAAATGCGTGACCCGGTCCGCGGCTGGCACGCCACATGCACCGCCACCGCCGGCGTTTGACCCATCCTACCCGTCGGAAAGGAACCAACCGTGGACCAATCCCAACCCCTGGCCGCGACGGCCCAGCGGGTCGTTTGCCCCAACTGCGGCACCGAGCAAGACCTCCTCGCCGTGGACCAGACCTGTGCCAACTGCGGCCACACCTTCGGCAGCACTGACAGCGGTCGGCGCCAACTCCAGAACGCCCCCACCTCGGCCCCGTCCGACCCGGCAACCGTCGCCGCGCCGATGGTGAGCGGCGGCATCGGCGGCGTCTCCGACGGCACCCAGGTGACCCACCACGTCTCCTCGGCCGTGCCCGGCAAGCCGATGGCGCCGATCGCCGACGAGCCGTCCGGCAGCTCCACCGACGAAGCCCAGGCGATGGACACACCGGCCAGCAGCCCCCACGCCGAGCGCGGCGGCTCCGGCGGATGACCGAGCCGCTGGACCGCCACGCTGCCGGCGGCCTGACCTTCCACCTCACCCCGGCCGAGGTCTGGCACCGCCAGGCCAACACCGACGCCTACACCCCCGAAGCCTACCCGACCGACGGCTTTATCCATTGCACCGACGGCGAAGCCAATCTGCTCGACGTTGCCAATCGTTACTACCGCGCCGACCCGCGCGACTATCTGGTCCTCGACATCGATCTATCGAAGGTGATCGCCCCGGTGCGCTACGAGGACGACAACCGCATCTACCCCCACATCTACGGCCCGCTCAACCCGGACGCGGTGGTCGGCATCCACCGCGTGAAGCGGGACGGAAACGGGGCATTTGTCGGCGTTGCCGGTAACGGATAAGGAGGCGGGCAACGTTTCGCCTTCTCCCACGAGCGACCCGACCGCCCAACCGCCCCGTTGCGGGAGCGACTCCCTGTGGTAGTATTCCCCGCCGTCCGCCAGGCCCCGACAACGTCGGTTCGTGATTGGGATTCCCCGCCCGACTCACCGTAGCCCTCCGCTTGGTCTCCCCTTCGCCAATCCGCGATAGTTGACCGCACGTCGAACCCGTTCCCCGTTCCCCGTTCCCCGTTCCTTCGGAGGGTCCGTGTTCGCAGGCCTCGGTCGTTTCGCCTATCGCCGCCGCCGGTGGGTGGTTGCCGCTTGGGCGGTCTTGTTCCTGGCCGCGATCCCGGCGCTGCTGCGGATCGAAGAGCCGCTGAAGGTGGGGGGGTTCTCCTCGCCGGATATCGAGTCGGCGCGGGCGCGGGCGGTGCTGGAACGGGACCTCGATCTCAGCCCGTCGCAGATGGTCGTCATCTTCCGCTCGGAGCGGTGGCTGGCCACGGATTCCCAATACGAGCGGCAGGTCGAGATCGCGCTGTCGGCGGTGCGCGAGCTGCCCAACGTGACCGATGTGTTGACGTCGGCAGACGACGCCACCTTGATCGCGCCCGACAACCGCACCTCCTACGCCATCGTCGGGTTGAACCTGCCGCCGGAGGACGCCCAGCGCGACGTCGCCGGCTTCAACGCCGCCCTCCGCCGCCCGCCCGACCTGGAGATCCTAACCGCCGGCGCGCCCGCCTTCTACGCCGACATCGAAACCGTCAGCCAGCGCGATCTGCGCCGGGCCGAGCTGATCGCGTTCCCGTTTGCGCTGGTCGCTTTGCTGCTGGTCTTCGGCTCGGCGGTGGCAGCCCTGGTACCGCTGGCGGTCGGCGGGCTTGGGGTGGCGGGCGTCCTCTTGGCGCTCTACTGGCTGGCGCAGGCGGTGGACCTCTCGATCTTCGTCCTCAATCTGGCGACGATGCTCGGTCTCGGCCTGGCGGTCGATTACTCGCTGTTCGTCACCAGCCGCTACCGGGAAGAACTGGCGGCCCGCGATGGCGACGTCCGGGGCGCGGTCGAGGGAGCGGCGGCGACGGCCGGACGGGCGGTTTTCTTCTCCGGATTGACCGTGCTAATCGGGCTGATGGGATTGATCTTCTTCAAGTTTATGTTTTTGCGCTCGGTCGGCATCGCCGGCGTGGTCGTGGTCTTCTTCTCGATCCTGGCGGCGCTGACCCTGCTGCCGGCCGTGCTCGGGATCATCGGCACCCGGATCGACCGCTTCCGCCTCCTGCCGAAGCGGTTCCAACGCCCGGAGCGCGATGCCGACCACGGCTTCTGGGCCGTGCTGTCCCGCCGGGTGATGGCCCGGCCGATCCTGGTGCTGGTGCCGACGCTCGGCGTGCTGCTGCTGCTCGGTGCGCCGTTTCTGCGGGTCAACGTCTCGTCGCCGGACGCCCGCATCCTGCCGACCGATCTGCCGTCCCGTCAAGGGTTCGACGTCCTGACCGAGTCGTTCGGGCCGGGCGAGATCTCGCCGTTTGTGATTGCGGTCCGGTCCCCGACCGCGATCGACGACCCCAAAAACCTCGGCGCCCTCTACGACTTCGCCGAAACGCTGGAGGCGGACGAGCGCGTGTCCCGCGTCCAGAGCATCGTGTCGTACGCCGGCGACGTGTCGAGGGAGCAGGCGGTCGCCCTGCTCGGCGTCCGCCGAGGGCTGGGCGAGTTTGGCCTCGACACCCGCTTGGGCAGCCTGGCGTCCGAACAAACCGCGCTCGTCCTCGCTTACACCCGCGCCCCGGCCAACGACGACGGCAACAAGGATCTCCTGGGGGACATCCGGGGCATCGAACTCGGCGGCGACCTTTCGATGCTGGTCGACGGCGGCACCGCCGAGATCGTCGATGTCGTCGATCAGATGTACCGCGACTTTCCCCGCGCCATCGTGCTGATCGTGGTCGCCACCTACCTGGTGCTGCTGGTCCTGTTCCGCTCCGTGCTCCTGCCCTTGAAGGCGATCCTGATGAACGCGCTCTCGATCCTGGCGTCGTACGGCGCCCTGGTTTGGGTGTTCCAGGACGGCCACTTGGGGAACGTGCTCGGGTTCACCCCGCTCGGCTACGTCGAGGCTTCCCTGCCGGTGATCATGTTCTGCATGCTGTTCGGCCTGTCGATGGACTACGAGGTCTTCCTGCTGACCCGGATCCGGGAAGCGTGGGACCATACCGGCGACAACACCCACAGCGTCGCCGTCGGCTTGCAGCGCAGCGGCCGGATCATCACCAGCGCCGCCCTGATCGTGGTCGTGGTCACGGCCTCGTTCGTCTCCGCCGAGGTGATCCTGATCAAGGCGCTCGGTCTCGGCATCGCCCTGGCGGTCTTTCTCGACGCGACCATCGTCCGCGCATTGCTCGTCCCGGCGACCATGCGGCTGCTGGGGTCCTGGAACTGGTGGATGCCGCGCCGGTTGGAGCGCGCGCTGCCCGCCCACGCGTTGACCGAGGAGACAGTGCCCGGATGATCCGATCCCAGCACGATGCCGTGCGACCGTGTGCGCTGCTCGCGCTTGCCGTTCTGTCCGTCGCGCTCGCGGTCGTGCCCGGTGCGGCCGGCGCCCAGGATCAGGACGCCCCGCGCGTCCGCTTGCCCCAAGACGAGGCGCCCCACGATGCGCTGATCGAGTGGTGGTACTACACCGGCCACCTCTTCGCCCCAGACGGGACCCGCTACGGTTTCGAGCAGGTCTTCTTCAAGGGCCAACCGGGCGCGATCGCGGGCTACGTCGGCCACGTCGCCGTCACCGATGGCGCCCGCGGTCGCTTCGTCTACGACCAGCGGATCGGCCCCGCCGCCGGCGTTTCTCGCCCCGGTCCCGGCTTTAACCTCCGCCTCGACGACTGGGCGATGGCCGGTTCCGAAGGCCGGGACCGCCTGGTCGGCTCCGTCCCCGGCTACGGCTTCGCTTTGGACTTGGAAGCCACCAAACCGGCCACCCTCCACGACGGCGACGGCTACATCGAGTACGGCAACGGCACCGCCTCCTACTACTATTCCCGGACCCGGATGGCCGTTTCCGGCCAACTGACGGTCGACGGCGAGCGCGTTCCGGTCACCGGCGAAGCCTGGTTCGACAAGCAATGGGGCGACTTTCGCACCTTTTCCCAGGGCGGTTGGGATTGGTTCGCCCTCCAACTCGACGACGGCTCCGACCTGATGCTCTACCTGATCCGGGGACCCGACGGCGCGGTCGGCATCGCCGACGGCTCCATCGTCGCCCCGGACGGCACCCTGACGGTGTTGGAACGGGACGATTTTTCGATCGTCGCCACGGACGAGTGGACCAGCCCCGAGACCGGGGTCACCTATCCCGTCGGTTGGACTGTCTCTCTCCCCCGGCATGACCTCGACCTGACGGTCACCCCGACCATCCCCAACCAAGAACTCGACACCCGCGACACCACCCGCGTCATCTACTGGGAGGGCGAGGCGACGGTGGCGGGAACGCGGGCTGGGAAGGCCATCACCGGTCTGGGATACGTGGAGCTAACCGGTTACGCCGAGTTTGGGCGGGATGTTCCGCTCGATTAGAACCAATCGCCTTGGAGGGGCGATCCCTTGTGGTCGCCCTTGTTCGAGCCAACGCCGCAACGGACCCCGTACCAGCCGGAGACGACCATGCCGACCCCCACCATTCCCGGTCTCGACGTTCCCCGCGCCAAGCGCTACAGCCGGATCAAACTCGCCGCCTTGCTGCTCAACACCGCGCTCTCGTTCGCCCGCCTCGGGTGGTTCGCCGGTTCTGGCCACTCTGCCCGGCTGCGCGACAAGACCCAAGACGTGGCCCCCGATCCCCGGTTGGCGACCCCGGCCTACGTCGCCGCCTACGGCGTCCTCTCCTGGCTGGCCGGCCTGCCGTTCGCCTACGTCACCGGGCACGTGGTCGAGCGGAGATTCGATCTCACCAAACAGGGCACTCCCGCCTGGCTCAGGGATGCCGCCAAGGGCCTCGTCGTCACGCTCGCGCTCGAGGTTCCAGCCGCCACCGTCTCCTACGCCGTGATCCGGCGCCGCCCCCGCGACTGGTGGCTGATCCTGGCCGGCGCCACCGTGCCGCTGCTGGTGATCCTCGGCCAGTTCGCCCCGGTGTTGATCCTGCCGCTGTTCAACAAGTTCGAGCCGATCCGCGACCGCGTCCTAGCCGACCGGGTCAAGGATCTAGGGAAGCGCGCCGGGGTCCCGATCGCCGACGTGCTGCGGGTGGACATGAGCCGCCAAACCGAGAAGCCGAATGCCTTTTTCGCCGGCATCGGCCACACCAAGCGGATCGTGCTGTCCGACACCATGCTGGATCGCTTTTCCCCGTCCGAAGTCGACGCCGTCGTCGCCCACGAACTCGGCCACCAAGCCCACGGCGACATTTGGCGGTTGACCGCCCTCTTCGCGGGGATGGGCACCGGGAGCGCGTACGCGATCCACAGACTCGCCCCGCCGCTGTTCGACCGCGCCGCCCCGCGGACCGGTGTCCGTGGCCTCGGCGACGTTGCCGGGTTCCCCCTCTTCGAACTCCTCGGCGGCCTGCTCGGATTCGTCGCCCTCCCCCTTCAGAATGCCGTCAGCCGCGCCATCG
>CADCWE010000028.1 GCA_902806325.1 uncultured Thermomicrobiales bacterium
GGTCTCCGCGCTGCCGTAGGGCGGGCCGTAGTTGTTGGCCAGGTCGAAGTGCGTGATGCCGAGGTCGAAGGCCCGCCGCAGGATCGCGCGGCGCGGGCGGCGATGCGCCGGATGGTTTCGCTCTGTTGATGACTAAAGCCGCCAACGGTGACGGATTTGCCCCGCCCGCCCCGCACGAGGCGATGATCGCGACGGGAAACCGTCTGCCCCGGTCGCGATAACGCGATGATCGGTCACTCGCCTTCGTCGGCTTCCGTGCCCGTCCCCCCCGCCCGTGGCGACACGCCGTACCGCTCCTGGGCCGCGCGGATCGCATCCTCGAAGGCGGCATACGTGAACGGGGCTGGCACGTTCCCCCGACGTTCGTGATCGCCGTCCAAGCGCGGGTGAAGATCGGGCGCGGGTGCCCCCGGATCATCGGGGCACGTACGGGTCTCACGGTTGGTCATGGGTTGGTTCCCCGCGTCGGCGCGTAACCCGAAACGGCGGTATAATACGGGGGACGGTGGTTGCAACACCGTCCCCCTAACCGTCCCGACCTGTTGAGGAGGTCAAGCGGCTGTGAACCATTCTACCCAACCCCCACGAACCGCGGCGGTCTACTGCCGCGTGTCCACCGCGAAGCAAGAAGACGAGGGCACGTCCCTCGCGTCCCAGGAAGCCGCCTGCCTCGCCTACGCGGCCGAACGGGGCTACCGGGTGGTCTCCGTCTTCCGCGAAGCCCATAGCGGCGCCGACCTGTTCCAGCGGACCCAATTGTCGGAACTGCGGGCCACGGTCCGGCGCGGCGACGCCGACGTGATCTTGGCCTACGCGCTCGACCGCCTGTCGCGCAACCAGGCGCACCTGGGGCTGGTCCTGTCGGAAGCCGAGCACGCGGGCGCCGCGGTCGAGTTCGTCACCGAACGGCTCGAAGACACGCCCGAGGGGCGGCTGCTGCAATCCGTGCGCGGGTTCGTGGCCGAGGTGGAACGGCTGAAAATCGGCGAGCGGACGATGCGCGGCAAGCGCGCCCGTGTCGCGTCCGGCAAGCTGCACAACCACGCGAGCGAACTCTACGGGTACCGCCGCGACAAGGAAGAGGGCGTGCGCCAAGTGGTCGACCAGGAGGCCGCCACGGTCCGGCGCATCTTCCATGCGGTCGCGGACGACGGTCAACCCGTGCGCGACCTGGTGCGCCACCTGAACGCCGAGGGCGTGCCCCCGCCCTCCGAGGGCAAGCGGGTCTACAAAGACGGCCGCGTGACGCGCTGGAACCCGTCCGTTATCTACCGCATCCTCGCCGAACCGGCCTACAAAGGCGAAACCGTCGTCTGGCGCTTGCATCGGTCCGGTAAGGCGGCGACCTGCCAGCCGCGCGACCAGTCGGAGTGGATCACGCTTCCGGACGGCACGACGCCGGCTATCGTGACCCTGGAGGCGTGGCAGGCGGCCCAAATGCGCGTCAAGACCGGCACCGCCACCACCACCCGCAACGAACGCCGCCCCTACCTGCTGCGCGGGGTGATCTACTGCGCCGTGTGCGGAAAGCGCATGTACGCGGAACGCGAGAGGGGAATGCCGATCTACCGGTGCAGTTCGCGGGATACCCCGGCGGGCGCTTGTGGCGGGAAGCGTGTCCCCGGTGAATTAGTCGAGGAATGGGTATGGGGTGAGGTTACCGCCATCTTGCGGAACCCCGCGATCATCGCCGCCGAGGTCGAGCGTCAGCGCCTCGCCGGACCCGACCCGACGATCCAAACCGACCGGGACGCCGCTGCGCGGATGCTTGCCAAGATCGAGAAGCAACGGGACCGCCTCGTGCGGCGGTACGCTGACGCCGAGGATGACGGCTTCCCGTGGGAACTGATCGAGCGAGAAGTCACGCGGTTGGAAGGCGAACGCCGGACGCTCGTGGCGACGATCGCCGAACAGGATGCACGGCTGCAACACCAAACCGCGGCGACAGTGCAACTTGACGCCCTGCACGACTACTGCGCCACGGTAGCGGTCAATCTGGACGGTGCCGACTTCGCGGTCAAGCGGAATGCGGTCGAGGCCCTGGTCGAGCGGATCACCGCCAACGGGCGGGAATGGGAGATGATCGGCTCGATCCCTGCCGGCGCGGATGAAGGCGTTTCGTTTACAACGTGTTGATGACTGGCCCCCCGGGCAGCGGCAAGACGCTCCTGGCGCGGGCGTTGCCGTCCATTCTGCCGCCGATGACGGTGCCCGAGTCGTTGGAGGTGACGAAGATCTACTCCGTCCGCGGTCTGCTGCCGCCGGAGACGCCGCTGCTGCGGGAGCGCCCGTTCCGGGCGCCGCACCACGCGACCTCGCACGCCGGTCTCGTCGGAGGTGGCTCCTGGCCGCGGCCGGGGGAAATCAGCCTCGCCCACCGGGGGGTCTTGTTCCTCGACGAGCTGCCGGAGTTCGCCGCCCAAACGTTGGAGGTGCTGGGGCAGCCGCTCGAAGATCGCACCGTGACCTTGGCCCGTGCCGCCGGGACCCTCTCGTTCCCGGCGAATTTTATGCTGGTCGGGGCGATGAATCCCTGCCCCTGCGGCTATGCCGGGGACCCCGTACGGCAGTGCCACTGCGGGTCCGCCGCGATCGCCCGCTACCAGAAGCGCATCTCCGGACCGCTCCTGGACCGGATCGACATCCACCTCGAGGTCCCCCGCGTTGAGTACGAGAAGCTGGCCGGCAAGCGGTCCAGCGAACCGTCGCTCGCCGTCCGGGCGCGGGTCGAAGCGGCGCGGGCCGTCCAACGCGAGCGCTTCGCCGCCACCGCCCTGGTCGCCAACGCCGACATGGGGCCGCGCGAGCTGGAGACCCACGCCGCCCTCGACGCCGCCGGCGAGGGGCTGATGAAGGCCGCCGTGACCCAGCTCCAGCTCTCGGCCCGGTCGTACCACCGGATCCTCAAGCTCGCGCGCACCATCGCCGACCTGGCCGGCGCCGCCCAGCTCCAGGCCGCCCACGTCGCCGAGGCCCTGCAATACCGGCCGCGCCAAACGGCGGGGTGACGTCGAGCGCAGGTGGCTGCGCCGCCAGAACGGGAGCAAGCGTGTGACCACTCGCACGGCGGGAGCCGACGAACAAACGCCGTCGTGGACGGCGGGTTCCAACGAGTGGGATCGCCTCACGGCGGCGCTCAACCGCTGGGGCGTGATCCACGTCGCTCCCGGCGCTCCGGTCGACGTGGTGTTGCCCGGGACCGCCGCCGATTTGATGTCGGCGTTGTTCCGTTGCTCGGAACCGCGTCTGCACCAGGCCGCCGTGATGCTGTTGTTGACCCATCCCCATCTTGCCACGGACGCGCGCATCGCCATCGCCCCGCTGGTTGGCACCCAACGTGACCGGGCGCAGCGTCGCTACGTCGCCGCCGCGGCGCTGCAACGGATGGCGCGGACCAGGATTGCCCTCCGATTCGGTCCCCAGCCGCTAATCCCCCCGGCGTATCTCGACGAACTGCGGGTGCCGACGCTAGAAACGGCGTTCGGCCGCGCGACGCTGCTTGCACTCTCGGCGGAGGAGGAGCGGCGCTACGGCTACGACGCGTGGGAAACGTATCGCAACCTCCTCGACTTGTTCTTGAACGAGATCGAACGTCGCGCCTGGGGGAACGTTTGCGAGCAACCACCGACCGCACGAAGCTGACGCGCTTCTTGGATGCGCTGGGACGGAGGCTCCGGCTGCCGATCCGGTTCTATTTGGTGGGCGGCAGCGTCGTCATTGACCTTGGGCTGCGGGAAGCGACGTTGGACATCGACTATGTGGCCGAGGCAGACGATCCGCGGGCGATGGTCGAACTGGAACGAGCGATCCGGGAGTTAAAGGACGAACTCGACGTCAACATCGAACCGGCCAGTCCGGCCGACTTCTTGCCCGTCCCGGCGTCGGTCCTCGGACGATCGCGTTTCGTCGGTCAACACGGTCGCGTCGCCGTGTACCACTACCATCCACCGACTTTGGTGATCGCCAAGGTGGCGCGTGGTCTGGAGCAGGATTTCGCGTTGGGAGGACATCTCGAAACCTGGCGCGAAACGGTCGCCAGCCCGACCGGCTGGCTGCGGCACGATCCGGCGGCGGTTGCGCGTCGACTCGACGTGCTGCGCCAACGGCTCGGAGTGGCTCCGCCTGATCGGTGAGGCGACTGCGCCCAGGCTCACCGTCTCAACCCGGTGATTCGATCCCGGGAACGCGCCCGTTGCCCGCCGAAACGGCGTCCGCGTCGTCGGCCTCGTCGTCTGCCAGCCGCTCTTCGCGGCCCCGGGCGTAGAGGTAGACGCCGATGGTCAAGAGCAGAAACGGGCCAACGCCGAGGCAAAACAGGGTCGCCAGCAGCCCGGAATCCTGGGCCGACGTCAAGATCAGGACCAGGCCCAGGGTGGCGGTGGCGATCAGGAGACCCAACGCGGCCAGCGCCGCCGCCGGGGTGACGCAGCCGCGGGCGTTGGTGTTGATATCGGGCGCGCCCGGACCGGCGCTTGGCGCCGTCACCAGCGCCTCCACCTCCTGGAGCCGGATGTACCCCAACCGTCCGGAAGCGACCCGGATGCGGACGAAATCTTCCGGCGCATTCGGGTCCTCGACGACGTCGAGTTCCCGCCCGGAGGGCACGATTTCGACCAGGCGCGACGCCGAATCCGGTCGCTCGTAGACCCGCAGCCCCTCCGTGCCGTGGAACGCGTCGACGAGGGTGGTGCCGCAGGCGGCGCAGAAGTGGTTCGTGGCGGGGTTGAGTGCCCCGCACAGCCCGCAGTAGAGGAGGCCGCCGCGGGTGGCGCCGGCGTCGGCACGCTCCGCGTGAGGGTCGGGTCGGTTCGGTGTCGCATCCACGGATCGAACGCGCCTCCGCGCAGTAACCGGCCCCATCAACCAAGGAGCAAACCGAAACACGGAACCCGCCCCTTATACCACAGCCTCCGTGCCGGCCTTGACGGCCGATCCGGCGCCCGTAGACTGATCCGGGCAGCGATACCGCACCCGTTTGACGCGGGCAAAGGCGAGGAACCGGCGTGGGCGACACCGCGGCACAGTGTGGCAGCTGCGGCGCGGCGAACCCCGCCGACGCCGTCGTCTGCCGGACCTGCGGCGCCCTGTTGGCGGCCTACGCCTCGCCGGCGGGGTCCCGCCCGGTGGCGCCTCCCGATCCCGTCGCGGCCGGACCGGAGACCAAAACTCCGGGCGGCGATCCACCATCCGCCGATCGAGACGAGTTCACCACGATGCCCCGACCGCCTCGGTCGTCGCCATCGGCGCCGCCGGTCGGCGCGCCGCCCGTGTCGCGCCAAAAATTCTCCGGGACGACGGATTCGTCGAACCGGGCCGAGGAACCGATCGCCGAATCGGCGCCTGATGGTCCCGGTGTCGATCGGCCCGGCGATCCGGCGCCCGCGAGACCCGGCTCCGACCGCCCGACCCGCCGCCCGCCGGCGTCGTCGGCACCGGTCCCCGGCGTTCCCGCGACGAGGGCTCAGCCGTCGTCGCGGGACCGTCCGCTCGTTCAGACGGGAAGGCACGGTCCGCACCCTCGCCCGGCGGCCGGTCGAGGTTCGCCCCAAGCGCGGATGATATTCGGCCTCTTGTTGCTGCTGTTCGCCTGCGTCCTCGGCATCGTCGCCCAGTTCAGCTTGTTTCCCGTGCCGATCGTTGCCCTGGTCGGGCTGGTCGGTGCCTGGTTCACCGTCGGCGGCTTGATCGGCCTGGTCCTGCGCTACCCCAACCGGCGGTTGTGAGGCTCCCCCCTTACCGGCCGATCGCCATCCCCTCCACCCGCGGGTCGCTGCCGCCCGCCAGCACCCCGGTCACCGGGTCGCGGGCGATCGCCTGGGCCGCGCCGCCGCCGCCCCAATCGGATTGGCGGATCACCCGGTGTCCCCGCTCGGCCAGGCCCGTCAGCGCGTCCTCGCCCAACCGGGCTTCCGCCCGCAGTTGGAACGGGTTTGGCAGCGTCGAGGGGTCGGTGCCGGGCCAGACCGTCCACCGGGGCAGCTCCAGCGCCGCTTGCACGTCCAGACCGGCGTCGATGAGGCCGGTCAGAACCTGGAGATTCCACTGCGGCTGCCCGTCGCCGCCGGGGGTGCCGCCGGCCACGACCATCTCGCCCGCTTCGTCGGCGACGAGGTAGCAGTTGAGGGTGTGCATCGTTTTCTTGCCCGGCGCGAACAGGTTGGGGTGCCCCTCGACCAGGCTGAATCCGCGCCCCGCCCGGTTGTTCAGCACCACCCCGGTGTCCCCGGCGACCAAGCCGGAGCCGAAGGCGCTGGAGACCGATTGGATCAACGAGACCATCATGCCGCGACCGTCCGCCGCGCAGAGGTAGGTCGTGTCGCCGTCGGTGAGGACCCCGGCCGGCACATCCTCTGCCGCGCGGTCCGAAGCGATCCCGGCGTGTCGCATCGCCGCCCACCGCTTGCCGAGCAGGCGGTCGAGCGGAGTGTCGCCGACGGCCGGGTCCTGGGCGAATCCGAGCCGGTCGGCGTAGGCCAACTTGAGGGCTTCGGCGAGCAGGTGGACGCCCGCCGCCGAGCCGATCCCGAGCTCCGCCAGAGCGCCGTGCTCGGAGATGTTCAGGGCTTCGAGCAGGATCATCCCCTGGGTCGGCAGCCCGGTTTGGTAAACCGTCCGCCCGCGGTAGTTCGTGCTTAGTGGCTCCGCGAACTCGGTCGCGTGGCTGGCCAAGTCGTCCTTCGACATCGCCCCGCCGCCCTCGGTAACGAAGGCGGCGATTCGCGCGGCGATTTCGCCCCGGTAGAAGTCGGCGGAGCCTTTGTCCGCGATGCGCCGCAGCGTTCGCGCCAGGTCGGGTTGACGGAGGATCGTCCCTTCCCGTGGCACGTCGCCGCCGGCCAAGAAGACGGCCGCCGAGGCCGGAAATGCCGCCAGCATGTCCGCGTTTTCGGCGATCGCCGCCGCGCCGGAGCGGGTCAGCGGGAATCCCGCCTCGGCGTGCCCGATCGCCGCTTCCGCCAGTTCGGCGAACGACCGGCTCCCCCACCGATCCAGGAGCGCGAAGTAGGCGTCGACCATCCCCGGCACCGCGACCGCCAGCGGCCCCCGGTACGGCATCTGGGTGCCGCCCGCTTCGCCGTGCGCGCGCATCTGCTCGATCGTCGCCCCGCGAGGCGCGATCCCGCTGCCGAGGACCGCCCGCGTTTCGCCGGGACCGCCGTTGGCGCCCGGCGCGTGGACCAGCGCGAAGAGGTCTCCCCCCAGGCCGCACATTTCCGGCATCGTCACCGCCGCCGTAGCCGCCGCCGCCACCGCCGCATCGACGGCGTTGCCGCCCCCCGCCAACGCGGCCAACCCGGCGGCCGCCGCCAGCGGGTGCGCCGCAGCGACCATCCCGTTGCCGCCGTAGACCGGCGCCACGCGGCGCCGCGCCCACGGGTGATCCGTTTCCGCCGCGTTCCCAGGAAACCCGAGCATTGTTTCCCCCCTTCGTCGACATCCCGCCGCCAGCTTACCCCGCGCGGCGAACCCGCGCCGCCCACCGTAACCCGTGCTGCACGCAGGGGTGGGCCACCGCCGCCCTGGCTGTTACGCTGATTCCATGCCGACCACTCCCTCTGGTGCCATGATCCAAGCACGCGGGCTGTCCAAACGCTACGGCGAGGTCTTAGCGCTCGCCGATCTGGATCTGGACGTCCCCGCCGGAATCGTCTACGGCTTCCTCGGACCGAACGGCGCCGGCAAGACCACCGCCATCCGTTGCCTGCTCGGCTTCGTCAAACCCAGCGCCGGGTCGGCGGCGATTCTTGGCCACGATACCTGGCGGGATGGGGTCAACGCCCGCCGCGACCTCGGGTACCTGGTCCCCCCGGACGCCTTCTACCCCGACATGACCGGCCACGCCCAGCTCGACTACCTTGCCCGCCTCTCGGGCAAGCCGCCCGCGTTGCGCGCAGCGATGCTCGACGCTCTGGAGCTGGGCGACGACGCCCTCGGCCGCCGCATCGGCGCCTACTCCAAGGGCATGAAACAGAAACTGGCCCTGGTCGCCGCCTTCCAGCACGACCCCGCGCTGCTGATCCTCGACGAGCCGACCGACGGTCTCGATCCATTGATCCAGCGCGCTTTCGAGGACATTTTGCGCGAGCTTCGGGACCGGGGGCGGACGATCTTCATGTCCTCCCACGATCTCGCCGAGGTGGAGCGGACCTGCGAGCGGGTGGCGGTGGTGCGCGGCGGGCGCTTGATCGCCGAAGAAACGGTCGCCGGCCTGACCCGCCGCAACCGGCGGATCGCCCGCGTCGTCTTCGCGGCCGACCCGCCGCCGGATCTGGTGCTGGTCCCCCACGTTGCCGTCGTCGAGCACGTCGGGCGGCGGGTCGAACTGGCGGTCGAGCGCGACGTCAACCCGCTGCTCCGCTTTCTCGCCCAGCACGAGGTCGCCGAGTTGAGCCTCTCGCCGCCGTCGCTGGAAGACGTCTTTCTCGCGTTCTACGGGGACGGCGCGGCGGAGGATGGAGCCGATGGCGGCGCCGCCGCGGTCGCGGCCAACGGGCGCGCCGGTGCTGGGTCGCGGCGATGACCGCCGTGGCGCTGATGACCGCGCGGCTGCTGCGACGGGCCTGGGCCGGGTTGGTCGCGCTGCTGGTCCTGGTCGTCCTCTTCGAGTTGGTCAATCCCTTGGTGGCGCAGTCGCTCGGCGGACCGGAGGGGTTGGAGCCGTTTTTGCGCGCCCTGCCGCCGGCGTTCCGGGCCATCGCCCAGGTGGCACCGGACAACATCGTCCGGGCCGGGCTCGCCGGTTATCTCGCGTTGGGGTTCACCCACCCGCTCTACCTGACGTTGGCCTCGGTGGCCTTGATCGGCTTCGTCGCCCGCGCCCTGGCCGGGGAGATGGAACGGGGCACGATCCAGCTCGCGCTGGCCCGACCGATCTCGCGGTCCCGGGTCTACGCGGCGCGCGTCTGCGGCATGGTCCTGGTGGCGCTGGCGCTGGCGGCGGCGGGGCCGTTGGGGATGATCGCCGGGCTCGGCTTCACCGAACTGCGGGACGTGATCGTCTACGACCGCTTCGTTCCCACCGCAACTGCCGGACTGCTGCTGTTTTGGGCCATCGGCGGCCTGACGCTGCTCGGCGCCGCCGCCGCCGACACCACCGGGCGGGCGATCGCCTTCGCCACCGGCGTCCTGGTGATCTCCTACTTCGTCGACTACTTCGCCGAACTCTGGGACGTGCTCGAACCGGTCGCGCCGTTCAGCTTGTTCGCCTACTACGACCCGTTCCTCGCTCTGACCCGCGGCGAGTTGCCGGTCCAGAACGTGCTGACGCTGCTGCTGGTTGGGCTCGCCGGCACGCTCGGTGGGCTGGTGGTCTTTGCCCGCCGCGACCTTCCGAGTTGAGGCCGGAGATGGAGGCAGCCGTGGGCCGCGCCCTGGTGTTCGACGTCAACGAGACCCTGCTCGATCTTGCCGCGCTCGATCCCCACTTCGCCCGCGTCTTCGGTGACGCGGCCGTTCGCCGCGAGTGGTTCGGCCAGGTGCTCCAAACCGCCTTCGTCTCGACCATCACCGGACCCTACGCCGACTTCGGCGCCATCGGGCAGGCGGCGCTGGACGCCGTCGCCTCCAAGCGCCAGGTTTCGCTCGCCGGCGCCGACCGCGACGCGATCCGCGCCACCATGCGCGCCCTGCCGCCGCATCCGGACGTTCGCCCGGCCCTGGAACGGCTCCGCGACGCCGGTTTCTCGCTCGCTACCCTGACCAACAGCACCGCCGCCGTTGCCGAAGCCCAACTCGCCCATGCCGGGTTGCGCGACCTATTCGCCCACGTCCTCTCCGCCGACACCGCGCAACGCTTGAAACCGGCCCCGGAGCCGTACCGGATGGCCGCCGCCGTGCTCGGCGTCCCAATCGAGGAGATGCGCTTGATCGCCGCCCACGGCTGGGACATCGCCGGGGCGATGCGGGCCGGGGCGCCGGCCGCCTTCGTCGCCCGCCCCGGCCAGGTGTTGGACCCGCTCTTTCCCGCACCGGACATCATCGGCGCCGACCTGGGGGCGGTCGCGGACCGGATCGTGGAGCGGAATACGGCAGGGTGATTAAGGCGGGCGAGCGGCGGGGAGACATCGCCACCGGCCAGGTTTGCCGGATGACGCGACGACGGGGTCGACCGACGGCTGCCGGACACCGCGCCCGTCTATCCTAGATCAGACTCCGTGATCGGAGCCGAGGAGTCGTTTCGTGGAAGTTATCGAGGAACCGGGCCTGCGGGTCCCGATCAAGAGCTGGCTGCCGCGCGCCGAGATCGAGGACGGCGCGATGGAGCAGTTGCGCAACGCCGCCGCCCACCCCGATGTCGGGTCCCACGTCGCGGTCATGCCGGACTGCCACGTCGGATTCGGCGTCACCATCGGCTGCGTTTTTCCGACGGTCGGCGCGGTCGTTCCGGCCGGGGTGGGGGTCGACATCGGCTGCGGCATGTGCGCGGTCTCCACCGGCCGGGAATACAAACCGAAGCGGATGGACGCCCGCTACTGGGGACGATGGGCGGACGCCGTCCGGGCGGCGGTGCCGACCGGCTTCGCCGCCTTCAAGGAGCGACGCCGCTGGGGCGGCTTGGACACCCGGCTTCGCGCCCGCGAACTGCAGCCACTGCTCCGGGACAAGGCCGCGCTCCAACTCGGCACCCTCGGCGGCGGCAACCACTTCCTCGAAGCTCAGGTCGACGAGTTGGGCCAGATCTGGCTGATGGTCCACTCCGGCAGCCGCCACACCGGGCTGCGGATCGCCGACCACTACACCAAACAGGCCCGCGCGCTGGCGGATCGGCGCGGCGTCGCCACGCCGCCCGAACTCTGGTCCTTGCCGCTGGACGACCAGATCGCCCACGATTACCTGCACGACATGGAATGGGCCACCACCTTCGCGTTGGAGAGCCGGTTCCGGATGCTGGAGGCGATGCTGGCCGCGTTCGGGATGGAGCCTGACGAGGTCGGCGGGCGCGACGCCTTCATCAACATCCACCACAACTTTGTCCGTCCGGAGGAGCACGGCGGCATCGCGTTGATGGTCCATCGCAAGGGCGCCACCTCGGCCATGGACGGGGAGATGGGCATCATCCCCGGCAGCATGGGCGCGCCCAGTTTCATCGTCCGCGGCAGGGGCAACCCGGAGAGTTTGCAGAGTTGCTCCCACGGCGCCGGGCGGCGGATGGGCCGCAACCAGGCCAAGCGGACGATCGACGAAGCGGCGCTCAAGCACGCACTCGGCGGAACGCACACCAAAGCAGCCAAGGGGTACCTGGAAGAAGCCCCTCAGGCCTACAAGGACGTGACCACGGTCCTTGCCCGCCAGGCCGACTTGGTCGAGGTCGTCCACGCCCTGCGCCCGATCGTCACCGTCAAGGGCGACAGCAAGGCGAAGGACGACTGAGCAAGTGACGGGCCGGTATTGGCGACGATCGCGGTCGCTGCCTCGATG
>CADCWE010000029.1 GCA_902806325.1 uncultured Thermomicrobiales bacterium
AGCGCGCCCGCCGGCACCAACGCGGTCATGCGCCACCATCTCCCGGACCGGAGGAGGGCGGCGACGCGACCCTGGGTTCGCTGGTGGTGGTGGTCGTCGGGGGCCACGCCCCGCTGCGGGCGCTGGTCCGGCGGGATCTGGCGCGGGACGGCGCGGCGGTGCGGGTGGTCCCCTCGGCGTGGGAGGCGACGCGACGGGGCCGGGAGGTGACGGAGCAACTGGCGGGGGCCGACGTGGCGGTGATCGTCGGCCGATTAGTCGCCCACAGCACGGTCGCTCAGGTGAAGCAAGCGGCGGCGCGGCTCGGGGTGCCGGTGGTGACGGCAGAGACGGCGGCGGCGAGCGCGGTGCGGCGGGCGCTGGCGCGTCACATCGCGGGCCGGGGGGGTGCCGCTTGACACCGGCGCGCGACCGGCCTAGCCTTCAACTGTCCGTACGCGATGCCGGGACAAACCGCGACCGGGCGCCGGGGCGGAGTGGTTGGAGTTGGACGTGCCACGGTCACCGTCGCCGCCGGATCGCGCGCTCCCTTCGATCCCGACCAAGCGCGGCCGCAACGCGGTCACGGCGGAAGAGCGCGCCACGCCGCACGCCGACGACCCGGAACTGACCCGGCTGGAAGCCGAGGCCGCCGCAAAGCACCCGGACCAGTTGAGCTTGTTCCTGCCCGGGCCGCAGGGCCGGTTCACCCCCCTCCTCGGCGGGATGCCGCCGCTGACCGCCGCCGCCAGCCTGGAACTCGCCCGCGCCTGGTACCGGCGGGAGCTGGAGCAGGCCAAACGGCCCGCCAACACGATCGAGTCCTACGGCTACGATCTGACGGTGCTCGAAACCCTGATCGGCGCCAAGCCGATCGGACAAATCAATCGGCGCGACATCGCCCGTTACTTGAGCGAGGCGAAAAACCGCTCCACCCGCAAGCGCCGCTTGACCTCCGTGCGGCGATTCTTCCGCTTCCTGATCGAGGACGCGCGGGTCCTCGACGCCGACCCGACCGCCGGCTACTACCCGCACACGATCCAGCTCCGCTCCCCCGTGCCGTTGTTCGCCGGCGAGCAGGACGCGTTGCTGGCCGCGGCGAACGACGACGAACCGTGGAGCGCGCCAGCGATCTGGCTGATGCTGCGGCTGGGGATCAGCCGCGGCGAACTCCTGGCCTTGCGCCGCGACCACGTCGACCTGGCCGACCCGGAGCGGCCGATCGTCTACGTCTTCTACGACGACGCCACCAAACGGGCGAAGGAACGCAAGCTGGCCGCTGATGCCGACTACGCCGCCCGCCACGCCGCCTACCTTGAGGCAAAAGAACCCGTCGATCTCCTGTTCCCGTACGGCGCGCAGGCCGTCAACGGGATGGTCGAGCGGGTCCGGCAGGCGGCACGGATCGTCAAGGAGGTCACGCCGCAGACGCTGCGCCACACCTACGCCGTCGAGCAAGCCAAAAAAGGCGCCGACGAGGGCGAGTTGCTGACGCGGCTGGGCCTGGCCGACGACCCCCGCAACCGGGCCAGCGTCCGGCGGTATCTGAAGCTGGCGGAGCCGCCGCTCGACTAGAAGCCGCGCGTCGCGTACTGGCGAGGACGAGATGCCGTTCGATGCCACCCTCGGGCAAACGGTCGTGGTCGCGCTTCGCCTGCTAGTGCCGCTGCTGATTTTCCGGCGTCCGCTGCTCGGCGGCGTGCTAAGCATGTTCCTGGATGCCACCGACGTGATCATCGTCGAGGTCTTCGGCCCGGGAGGGATGGGCGGCCAATACCACCACCTGGACAAGGTGCTTGATCTGTACTACCTCTCGTTCGAGGCGTGGGTTTCCCGCGCCTGGGTGGAATCGCTACCCCGCACCACCAGTCTGGCGTTGTTCGGCTGGCGCGTCCTCGGCGTCGGCCTCTTCGAGCTATCTGGCGCGCGGTGGGTCCTGTTCTTGTTCCCGAATCTGTTCGAGCACTGGTTCATCTTTGTGCTGGCCCGGAATCGCTGGTTCCCGAGGCTCCGGCTCGATTCCTGGCGCCGGATCGCGATCTGGCTCCTGGTGCTGCTGGTGCCGAAGCTGGGCCAGGAATACCTGCTGCACATCGCCGAGGCGCAACCGTGGAATTGGTTCAAGCGGAACGTGTTGGGACAATAGCGACCGCGGGTCCCAACTGCGGGGCGATCCGTCCCCGCGCAATGGGGACAGGTGGGTCGTGCTTCGGGACGAACGGTCACCGATACCATCGGGTACCAGGAGCCGGGCGGCAATGACCCGCGTCCCGCGGCAAGAGTGGAACGGCGCATGGACGTGATGGGTGAACTCGGCGACTTCGACCTGCCGGGAATCCTGCAGTTGCTCGGGTTGCGCCGGGCAACCGGGGAGTTGCGGATCACCGCCGACGACGAGGTGAGGCTTAACCTCCTCGGGGGCAAACTGACCCGGGTCACCCCGCCCCGGTTGCCGTTGCGTTGGGGCGGGTGCTGCAGCGGGCCGGGGTGCTCGAACCGCGCGAACTCCACGAGGCCCTCCGCGAGCAGGAGCGGACCGGCCACAACCGATCCCTGGGAACGATCCTCGTCGAGCGGGGATACGTCGCCACGGCCGACGTGGCACGCTGCGTCGAGGAGCAGTGCGTGGTCGTCGTGGCGCGGGTGATCGCGGCCCAGCGCGGCACCTTCCGCTACTCGCCGAACGTGGCGGCGCCTGGGCGGGCGGCGGTGACGCCGCTGAACGCGGACCGGATTCTGCTCGACGCGATGCGCCGGGTGGACGAACTGGAAAAACTCCGCACGTTGCTCACGGCGCGATTCGCGCCCCTGGCGCCAAGCGCGCGGATCGACGTCTGGGTCGCCACGTTGAACGAGACCGAGGACCGGATCGTGGCCGCGCTCCGGGCCGGGCCGGGGTCACTAGCGGAGTTCCTCGATCTTCTGCCGATCGACGAGGCGACGACCCTGCGGGCGTTGATCTCGACGTGGAAGCGGGGGCTGCTCGGCGGCGGGCACGGCGCCCCGGGCGGGGACGTCGGCGTGCCGACCAGCCCGCCGCCGAGCGAGGACGACCTGATCGCGTTGTTGCAGGGATTGCCAGACGCCAAGCCGGCGGGCGAACCGGTGCCGTTCACGATCGACGAATTGGAGCCGATCCTGTCCCGGGCCTGAGATTATTCTCCCCCCGCACGGGCGAGCAACCACGCGGCCAACGCCAGAATCTCGTCCCGCGGTTGGAGCAGCGCCAGCCAACGCTCGGGGATCGCCGCAACGCCGTACCGCGCCCCCGCCAGCGCGCCCGCGACCGCACCGGTGGTATCGGCGTCGTCGCCGAGGTTGACCGCGGCGACGATCGCCGCTTCCGGCCCGTCCTCGCGCAGCAGGCACCGGAACGCGGCGCTCAAGGTGTCGACGACGAACCCGCCGGATCGGACGGCGGACTCCGCCAGGTCGCCCGCGCCCAGGATCGCGGCCCGAACCTCCGGCTCCGCAACGCCCACCACGGCGGCGGCGGCGACGGCATCCGGTTCGCCACCGCCCAGCAGGTGGACGATGCCTTGGTTGAGCGCGACCGCGCCCCAGGTGCAGCGCGGATCGGCGTGGGTGATGCGGGCCGTGTCCTGGGACGCCCGGATGAGACGCGCGGGATCGGTCCGATACCGCAGGGCGACCGGTGCGCAGCGCATCACGGCGCCGTTGCCGGCGGCGCGCCCGGGTGGGGACGCGTCGAGCGCCGCTTCGCCCGCCTCGAACCACGGCGTTCCCGCCGCCAGAGCCGCCAACGAGACGCGGGTGGTGGTCCCGATGTCCTTCGGATCGCTCCGGTACCACTCGAGGAACCGCGCGGCGACATCGTCCAAATCCGGCTCACGTCCAGGGATCTCCACCAGGCTGTGGGCCAGCATCAGCGTCATCTGGGTGTCGTCGGTGATCTCGCCCGGTTCGAGGTCGAGCCAACCGCCGCCGACGAAGTCGCGCAGCCCACCGGGAAACTCCCGCGCGATCTGGGCGCGCGATTTGAACTCGACTGGACCGCCCAGCGCATCGCCGCAGGCGAGCCCGAGCAGGCAACCGGCGTATCGCTCGACAAGCGTCGGTGTGGGCATGCTGACTCTCAACCTTTCCGTGCGACGTCGCCTGTCTCCCTCGTCCATCCTAGGCCCTCGGCCCTCTGCCGTCGCAACCGGGTTCCCCTTGCACGTCGCGGACCGGGGTGCCATGCTCCCACCGCAACGCGGCGCCGGGGCCACGCACGCCCACGGCGCCGGACGGCGTCCGGGGTACGGGCGACCATGTTGGAAACGCGAGCGGCGACGGATCAATCAGGGAGGGGATGCGTGTCGGGGCGGGAGCCGGGATCGGACAAGGACCGGGTGCGGGTCGGGGTGATCGGGTGCGGCGCGGGCCTCTTCCACCTCGAAGGGTACGCCGAAGAGCCGCGGGCGGAGGTGGTGGCGCTGGCCGGATTGGACACGGACCGCTGCCGCGAGCTGGCGGGAAAGTTCAACGTCGGGCAAACGTTCGGGGATTATCGGGAGCTGTTGGCCGAAGCCGATATCGACGCGGTTAGTGTGGTGGTGCCGAACCACCTCCATCTCCCGGTCACGCTCGCGGCCCTGGCGGCCGGCAAGCACGTCCTGGTCGAGAAACCGCTGGCGCGCAACGCGAACGAAGGCCGGCAGATGGTGGACGCCGCCCACGCGGCCGGCAAGATCCTCGCCATCGCCTTCAACCGCCGCCACCGGCACGACATGGAGTTGGTCAAGGCCCAGGTCGAGGCCGGGGAACTGGGCCGGGTCTACTACGCCAAGGCGTTCTGGATGCGCCGGGCCGGCATCCCCGGCCTTGGCACCTGGTTCACGAACAAGGAACAAGCCGGCGGCGGGCCGCTGATCGACCTCGGCGTCCACATCCTGGACATGGCGCTCTGGCTGATGGGCAACCCGACCGTGACCCGCGTTAGCGCCGCGACCTACGCCGAGCTCGGTCCCCAGGGCAAAGGCAACTGGCCCGGCAGCCGCTTCCGTCAGCAGGCCGCCGGCGGCTACGAGGTCGAGGACCTGGCCACCGCGCTGCTGCGGATGGAGGACGGTTCTACCCTCCAACTGGAGACCGCCTGGGCGGCCTACACCGGGATGAGCGACGAGTTCGGCGTCTCGTTGTTTGGCAGCAAGGGCGGGGCCGAAATCCACGTCAAAGACTACGCCCAAACCGGCACCCTCCGCGTCTACGGCGACTACGGAGACGCCGCCCTCGACGCCGCGCCCCGCCTGGTGGCCAAGCACGGCCACGGCGCGATCGTGCGCAACTTCGTCACCGGGATCCTGGACGGCACCCCGGTCAGCCCATCCGGCGAAGAAGGATTGGACCGCGTCCGCCTGATCGACGCCATCTACCGCTCGGCCGCCGAAGGCCGCGAAGTCGAAGTCGGCAACGGGAATCGGGGGACGGGGGACGGGGCGTCGTAGGGGCACGGCGTGCCGTGCCCCCGTTTCCCGCCGCCGCCGACCGATGCTCCAAACGACCGTGCGGGGCATCGCCACGCCGCCCCGCAAAGATGGCGCATGCCATCCGTTCCCGCAACGCTCCGTTTTCCCTTCCGAATCCCCGTATCCTGGAGGAACCCCCGTGACCAAGACCATCAACGTCACCGTTTGGAACGAGTACCGGCACGAGCAGAGCAACGAGGCCATCGCCGCCATCTACCCGGACGGAATCCACGGCGCCATCGCCGAGGGTCTGGAAAACGCGGCGTTCTCGGTGCGCACGGCGACGCTGGACGAGCCGGAGCACGGCCTGACCGACGAGGTCCTGGCCGGGACCGATGTCCTGACCTGGTGGGGGCACAGGGCCCACGGCGACGTTTCGGACGAAACCGTGGAGCGGGTCCGGCGCCGGGTCTGGGACGGGATGGGGCTCATCGTGCTTCACTCCGGCCACTTCTCGAAGATCTTCAAGGCGCTGATGGGCACCACCTGCGACCTCAAATGGCGGGAAGCGAACGAGAAAGAGCGGCTCTGGGTGACCGCGCCCGGCCACCCGATCGTCGAAGGGATCGGGGAATACATCGAACTCGACCACGAAGAGATGTACGGCGAGCACTTCGACATCCCGCCGCCGGACACCCTGGTCTTCGTTTCCTGGTTCGCCGGCGGCGAAGTGTTTCGCTCCGGGTGCTGCTACCACCGTGGCGCGGGCAAGATCTTCTACTTCCGACCCGGTCACGAGACGTACCCGACCTACTACAACCCGGAGGTACGCCGGGTGATCGCCAACGCGGTCTCCTGGGCGGCGCCGGTCGAGGGCGCGGCCCGCACCTTCGGCAACGTCAAGCCGCTGGAAGCGATCTAGGCGTCGGGGTTTGGGGGTCGTCGTGGAACGGTACGACGCGATCGTGGTCGGCGGCGGCACGATGGGATCGGCCGCCGCCTGGGCGCTGGCCACGCGGGGCGCTCGCACGCTGGTGCTGGAGCAGTTCCGCCACGTCCACGGCCGCGGCAGCCACGGCGGCCAAACCCGGATCATCCGCCACGCCTACGCCGAGTCTCCCGAGTACGTGCCACTCGTGCTGCGCGCCGACGAGCTGTGGCGGGAACTAGAAGACACCGTCGGCACCCAAGTCCTCCACCGCACCGGCGGCCTCGAGATGAGCGGACCGGGGGGCGATCACGCGCGGTCGGTGCGGCGCAGCGCGACCGAACACGGCCTGCCGCACGAGTGGCTAACCCCGGACGAGGTCCGGCGGCGATGGCCGGTCTGGGACATCGGCGACGACTGGGAAGCCTGTTACACGCCGGGTGCCGGGTTCCTGACCACCGAACCGTCGCTGCGCTCGCTCCGCCGCGCGGCGGAGCGGCTGGGAGCCGTGTTCCGGGAAGAGGAGCCGGTGCGCGCCTGGGAGGCAACCCTGGACGCGATCGACGTGCGGACGGATCAGGGCGTTTACGGGGCGGAACGGCTGATCGTCACCGCCGGGGCGTGGGCCGGGTCGATGCTGGCGGAACTCGGATTGCCGCTGACCGTGCTGCGGAAAACGCTCTGGTGGTTGGCGGTGGCGGACCCGGCGCCGTTCGTCCCAGAACGGTTCCCGGTCTTTATCGCCGAGTCGGCGGAGGGCGATGTCTACGGGTTCCCGCTGCACGACGAACCGGGGCTGAAGGTGGCGCGCCACTCCGGCGGCGAACCGTTCGACCCCGATGCGACCGACCGGATCGCCCGCGACGAGGAGAAACAGGAGGTGGTCCCGTTCGTCCGCCGCCGCTTGCGCGGGGTCTCGGACCGGGTGACCTCCAGCGCCGTCTGCTTGTACACCGTGACTCCGGACCACGATTTCGTGGTCGACCGGCATCCGGAGCGGCTCAACGTCGTGATCGGCGCCGGGTTCTCCGGCCACGGCTTCAAATTTACCCCGGCCATCGGCGAGGAACTGGCGGCGCTGGCGTTCGACCCCGCGCACCGGCCGTATCCCCGGTTGGCGATCGGCCGGTTCGCGGTCGCGGCGCCGGTCGGGTAGGCAGGACGCCGTCGTGGGGACGTGGAGGGCGACGAGGCGCGGATTGCGCCTGGCGGCGATCGGGCTGGGCGCGGCGGGGATCGGGTTCGCGGCGTTCGCGATCGAGATCACCCGCCTGACCTCGATCGAATTGCTGCGACCGAAGCGTTGGCGGTTGGACGAAGGATGGCCGGGCGTCCCGTTCGCCACCGGACCGGTGCGCTCGGGTGATCTGCCGGCGGCGACCTACGCGGACGCGGATGGCCTCGTGGTGGTCGGACCGCGCCACGGCACCGCGGACGGTCCGGTGCCGCTGCACCCGTTGCGGGTCGGGGACCGCATCGTCGCCGTCGACGGGGTGTCGACCCGACCGCCGAGCCCGCCGCTGCTGGCGGCGGCGTTCCACGGCCGGCCGGCCGGAACCACCGTGCGCCTCGACGTCGAACGCTCGGTAGGTCCCAGCGTCCATCGACGATTCGTGGCGATGGCGCGGCCGCCGGTGGCGCTCGATCCCGGCGACCTTGGGCTTCCGTTTCGCGAGATCCTGTTGACCGCCCCGGACGGGCGCCGCCTGCGGGGGTGGCACATCCCGGCCCCGAAAACACCCATCCCGGCTCCGGCGTTGATCTACCTCCACGGGCGGCAAACGAACCGGCGCTCGGTCGGGTTGACCGAGTTGGCGGAGCGAGCACACCGCGCGGGCTACCACCTGGTCCTGTGCGATCTCTTCGGCAGCGGCGAGAGCGACGGCGAGATCGATTTTTGGGGCACCGAAGAGGTGCGGCTCGGACTGGACTACCTCAGGACGCAGCCGTCGGTCGACCCGGCCCGGATCGGGGTGATCGGGTTGTCGTTTGGCGGCTACAAAGCGCTGCTGGCGCTCGGGGCGTTGGGCGATCGGATCGGGGCCACGGTCCTGGTGACGGCGGCGGGCGCGGCCCCGGCCTACATCCGGCTGGTGGCGCCGCCGGATCGGTTGCCGCCGTTCCTGCGCCGCCGCTTGCTGGCGGGCCTGATTGTGCCCCGGTGGTTGATGGCGATCACCCGGCCGCTGATCGACCGCTGGGTGGATTGGCGGTGCGGCGACGGGCGGCGGTTCGCCGAGTACGAACCGACCCGGGCGGCGGTAGCGGCCCGCGGACCGGTACTCTTGATCCACGGCACCGCGGACGCGACGTTCCGCCCCGCCTACGCGCGGGCCGTCTACGCCGCGCTGCCGGGACCGAAGGAACTGTTCTGGCTCGACGGGATGGACCATTTCAACGCGGTCCACGCCGGCGATCTGCTCTGGGAGCGGGTCTTCGCGTTTCTGGCCAGGTGGTTGGCGCTCAACCAGGCGACCAACGGCCTCGACAGCCCTGACCTCAACCGTGGCAATGGCGCGGATCGGACCGCGTTGCTAACCGCGACGACGCCCGAGCAGGCCGCCGAGCAAGGCCGAGCCGAGGTTGGCGACGCTGCCAAACCCGTTCGGACCGCGTAGGTTCTCCAGCTCTCGCCCGGCTTCGATGCCTACAGCCTCGCCAAGAACCGCCGACGGCTACCGGAGCACAAGGTCGCCTTATTGGCAACGGGCTACTTGATGCCGACGACCATCGCGGTCGGTCCGACGAGGGGCTCCACCCGGGTCTCGCGGAAGCCGGCCGCGCGCAGCCACCCGCAGCACTCGGCGCCGGTGAAGTCGGAGCCCGCCTCGGTCTCGATCAGCATGTTCAGGCTCATCAGCAACCCGAACGCGTTGCGGCGCCGGTCGTCGTCGATGAGGTTCTCGTAGACGATCAGCGCCCCGCCCGCGGGCAGCGCCGCGTGGGCCTTGGCCAGCAGCACCCGCTTCTCCTCCAGCCCCCAGTCGTGCAGGATCAGCCCCATGACGAGCACGTCCGCGGCCGGCAGCGGGTCGACGAAGAAGTCGCCCGGGTAGAAGCGCAGCCGGTCCGCGAGGCCGTGCCCGGCCACGTACCGGTCGAAGATGGGTCCCAGCGGGGGCAGGTCGAAGCCGCCGCCGGTCAGGTGCGGGTGGGCGCGGGCGAGCTGCACCGGGAGGCCGCCCTCGGCCGTGCCGACGTCGATCACGGTGCGGTACCGCGCCCAGGGGAAGCGCGCGGCGATGGCGCGGGCGGCGCCCATGTTGGCGCCGGTCATGGCGCGGGCGAACTGCTCGAGGCGCCCGGGATCCTCGTAGAGCACGGTGAAGAGGCTGCCGCCGGTCTTGGCCTCGTTCTGGGGCCGGCCGGTGCGCAGGCCCTCGGTCAGCGAGCCCCAAAACGGATAGAGACGGGCGTTGAACATCTCGAGGATGCCGCCGACGTAGGTCGGTTTGGTCCGGTCGAGGAACGCGTCCGTCTCGGGGGTGTTGGCGTACCGGTCGTCGCGCCGATCGAGCATGGTTAAGGCGACGAGGGCGTCGAAGAAATCGCGGGCGCTGCGCGGATACAGCCCGAGGCGCTGCCGCAGCGCCTCGGCGTCCAACGGCCCGGCCGCCAGCGTCGTGAAGACGCCGAGCTCGACCGCCGAAAGCAGCGTTTTGGAGCCCCAGAACGCGGCGCCCAACTCCATGATCCGATCCGGGGCAATGTCCCCGTCAATGTCTGGACCGGGCGGCCTGCCGGACCCGGTTTCCATGGTGCGCTCCGCCGTCGGCTGCTCACTCACAGCAAACCTCCCTATTCCCCAGCCGCCGGGCGGGGCGTTCAGCGCGCCAAGATGCCGTCCATGTAGCTCGTTCGAGGCAGCGCATTCGAGCGGACCGTCAGGTAGTGGCCGACCAGGAACGTCCTTTTTCAACAGCCTGCTAGGCGACGCACCCGCGCCGGCACCGACGAACCGGCTCGCCCTGCCGAACGCCCTTGCCGAACGCCCCTACCGTCGCCGTTCTCCGCCGCCATCCGGGACCAACCCCGGACCTTCGTCGTCGGCGGAGATGGCGCCGAGGGCGGTGTCGGGGTTGCGGGGATCGGCGCCACGCGGCCAACCGCCGTTGGCCGCGGCCCATTCACGGACGATCTCGTGGAGGCGCCGGTCGCTGAGCATGAAGCCGGCGGCGGACGTTTTGCGGGCACTACCGGTGTCGGTCAAGTCCGAAAGTCCCTCGCGCAGGTCGCGCACAAACGCGCGGCGGCGGGCATCATCGAAGCGGGCGGCGAACGGAAAAAGCCGCTCATCGCCGGTCTGAAGGTACGCCACCACCAGCTCCGCGAGCCGGTGGTCGTAGGCAGGCGACGGTTCGATCTGCGCCACGCTGGTGGTCTCCCCTGCTCGGTCGCCCCGGCGTTCCGCCTCCGAACGCTGCTGGGGGGCATTGTAGCCGGTTGAATCCCCCTAACCCCCCAAGCCCCCTCTCCCCCGATCGCGAGGGGAAGGGGGGTCGGGGGGTTAGGGAGATAGCTGCCGACTCAACTCGGCCAGTTCCCCCCGTCCACGTTCAGCGTCTGCTGGGTGATGTAATCGGCCTCCGACGACGCCAGGAACACGGCCGCCCCGGCCACGTCTTCCGGCTGCTCGATCCGGCCGAGTGGGATGGACTGGACGAAGGTGCGCTTCGGTTCCCCGACCTCCATCCCGAGCAGGGCGGCGAACTGCCGGTCGATCTCGTCCCAGAGCGGCGTATCGACGATCCCGGGCGCGATGCCGTTGACGTTGATCTTGTGCGGGGCGAGGGCGAGGGCCATGCTCTGGGTCATGCTGATGACGCAGGCTTTGGAGGCGCAGTAGGCGAGCACCAGCGCTTCGCCCCGCCGCCCGGCCTGGGAGGCGAGGTTGATGATCTTGCCGCCCCGGCCCTGGGCGATCAT
>CADCWE010000030.1 GCA_902806325.1 uncultured Thermomicrobiales bacterium
CGCCTCGGCGGAGGTGCCGCCGGGCGAGGTGACCATGTTCCGCAGCTCGGCCATGTGCTTGCCAGAATCCTTGGCGAAGGCGACCGACCCGGAGACGGTCTGGAGCACGATCTGCTCGGCAATCCGGCGCGGAAATCCCATGTGGACCCCGGCGTCGATCAGGGCTTCCATCATCAGGAAGACGTAGGTCGGGCCGGTGCCGGAGAGCGCCGTCGCCATGTCGACGTACTTCTCCTCTTCCACCCACAGTTCTTCGCCCAGCGCGCCGAGGACCGCCCGGACGCGGTTCCGTTGCGCGTCGTCGACGTCGGGGGTGGTGGTCCAGACGCTCATCCCTTGGCCGATCTGGGCGGGGGTGTTCGGCATCACGCGGGCGATCGCGTCGTGCCCGAGGCCGCGGCTGAGCGACCCGATCCCGGCGCCGGCGATGACGGAGACGGCGACCTGGCGCGGCTCCAACCGGCCGTGCAACTGCTTCATCACCGAGGACAGCACCTGGGGCTTGACCGTCAGCAGGACCAGGTCGCCTCGGGCGGCCGCGTCCCGGTTGGCTTCGACCGCCTCGATCCCGAACCGGGCGGTCAACCGCTGCCGCCGGTCCGGCCGCGGGTGGCTGGCGATCACCTGCTCCGGGTCGATCAGGCCGCGCCCGAGCAGTCCGGCGATCATGGATTCCGCCATCACCCCCGCGCCGACGAAGGCCAGGCGCGCCCCCACCAACACGCCGGCGTCGCGCTCGATCCCGGTTGCGCCCCCCGTGTCCGTCCCCACCCCGACCTCCAATCGCCGCCCATCATTCCGACCGGGGCATTCTAGCGCCCGTTTTTGCCGCGCCAGGTCGTTCACGAACGTCGTTGGGCCGGACCACTCCCGGCCCCGGCGCCTTTGGCGGCATCGGTCGAACCCTCCACCGTCATTCGGGTAAACTGCCGGTCTTGGAGCAAAGTCGGAGCGTTCGAGCGGCGCGATCGCGCGTGCCGAACACGCCGTGGGCGGGCGAGAGCGGAGCGGGGCGCCGTGTGGCGAAGGGGATCCGGCCGTCGCCGAACCAGACGGGGCAACCCGCGCTTCGGCCTGCCCGGATGGCTCTGGCACACCGTCTGGCTCGTTCCGTTGGCCGCCGCCGCCGTCATCGCCGCGACGCGAGACTCCGGCGCGCGGGTCGGCGCGCCGCCCCGGATCGTCGCCTTCGCGGTCGAACCGGTTAGCGCCGGTGCCGGTCGGCCGTTGACCGTGCGCTGGGAGGTGGTCGGCGCCGAGACGGTGCGGATCGATCCGCTGCCAGGCGACGTGGCGATCAGCGGCGTGGCGACCATAGCCGCGCCCACGGCCGCGCCGGACGGCGGGGTCGGGTTCGTCTTAACCGCGACCAACGCCGGACACACGCGAACCAGCGGGTTCCGGGTCCAGATCGCGACGGACCCGCCGGCGGTACTCCGCTTCGGCGCCGACCCCGCGACGGCGGGATCGGGGGCGGGAACGCGGCTCTCCTGGGACGTCGCCGGGAGCGACGTCGCCGTCAGCATCGAACCGGGCGACGGGACCGTCTACGGACCACGCTCCTCGGTGGCGGTGCTGCCCGCCAAGTCCACCCGCTACGCCCTGGTTGCGACGAACGCGGCCGGTCGCGTGGTGAACGAAACCGATGTCGTGGTGGACGGAATCGCGCCGCTCCCCCCCGTCGTCGAGCGGTTTGAGGCGACCGTTGACGGCGGTCCGCAATCGGGCCCGAATCGGGCCCGCCTCGCGTGGCGGGTTACGGGGGCGGAGGTGGTTTCGCTCGACGACGGCACGACGACCCGGCCGGTGGCGGCGAGCGGGGAACTGTCGCCGCCTGCTCCGGCGGGCGGTGCGTCGTACCTGCTCCTGGCCAAGAACGACCAGGGGGTCGTGGCTCGGATCGTCGCCGCGCCAGCGTCGTCGGACCCAGCGCCGACCGCGATGGTCCCGACGCCGGCGGTCGTGGTCGTGCCACTCGCGGAACCGCGGGGCGCCGCGGCGCCGGCTCCGGACGGGTCGCAGGCGGGGAACACCATCGACGGCCTCGGCGCGCGGGCGATCGCGGCACCACACGGCGCGCCGGCGGTCTCCCTGTTTTCGGTCGGTCCGGCGCGGCCCCGGGCGGGCGAAGCGGTGACGGTGCGGTGGGCGGTGACCGGGGCGTCATCGGTCCGTCTCCGCGGCGATCCGACGATCGAGATACCGGAGGCGGCGTCGAGCGCCCCGTCCGGCGTCTTCCGGTTCGTCGCCGCCACCGATACCACCCTTAGCCTCGACGCGGTCGCGGAATCCGGTGCGGTGGTCCGTCGCCAAACGCACGTCACCGTGGTGCGCCCCGCCGGTCCCCCGGTCGAGGTGGCGTTCGACGAGCCGACCCCGGCCGTCGTCGCGGTCGACACCGGCGCGGGCGGCGCCCGGACCGCCGTGGTCACGGGCCGCGGCGACGTTTGGCTCTACGCCGCGGATCGTTGGACGGAGATCGACGCGATCGGCTCCGGACCGGTCGCCGCAGCGTTCGCGGGGAACGCGCTCTTCGTCGCCGACCGGCGGGGGGACGTCTGGCGGGTCGCCCCGGAACGATTGTTCGCGATCCGGCGCGCCCGGTCGTCGCCGTGGGGTGCCGACCCGCGGCTGGTGCTGGGGCGGACCTGCGGGCGGGCGACCTCGTTGGCCGGAGCACGCGACGCGGCGGGGGAAGCGACGCTGCTGGTCGGCTGCGCCGATCCGAACCGGGTGATGGCGTTGGCGGTCGGTGGCGAGTCGATCACCGGCGATGCCCCGCGGTGGACGCACGACCTTCCCGAGGCACCGGCGGTGTTGCGGATCGGGTCGTCCGGAGGGAACGCGGTCGCCGTCGCGTACGCCCCCATTGGTCCCCTGGCGTCCCGGATCGATCTGATGCGCCTCGACGTCCGGCGGGTGGAGACGTTCGCCCTGCCCGGCGCGGTGACGACGATGGCCCCGAGCGCGGACGGCGCGGTGGTCGTCGCGGCCGTCGCCGGCGATCCGGCCCTCCACGTCGTCGAGGTTGGCGGGACCGGCCCGCGCCGGGTCGAACTGGAGGACGAGGTCGGTTCGATCGCCTGGTTGGTCTCCGACGGGACGGTCCGTGATGGATCGGCGGCGCCACCGGCCGCGACCCCAGACCTGGGCGGCGCGGATGCCGCCGCGCCCGCGCTGGCGCCTGCGTCCGGCACGGAACCGGTGCCCGACGCGCTGGGGACCGTGGTCGTGGCCTGGCAAAGCCAGCCGGGCGGGGCCGCGGTCTCGTTGGACCCCTGGGTGGCCGGTCGGGTGGTGCTGCGGATCGAGCCGGAACGGACGCTGGCCGCGGTCGGCGACGACGGCGCGGCGTTGGTCGTGGTTTCCCGCGCGCCCGGGCGCGGTGCGGCGTATCCGTGGCGGGCGGGGGCGGAGGACGCGCCGTGAGCCGCTCCCCGTGGCTGTGGTGGGACCGCGTGGCCGATGCCTGGTCACGGCTCGGCAGCCGGGGCCGGGCGCTGGTCGTCGCCGTGCCGGCCTGGGGGGTGCTGGTTGCCGTCGCGGCGTCCACGTTCGGCGGCGGATCGGTGCCGGCCGCGAGGGAGGTGTCCGGGTTGCCCGCGCCGGTGCCGCCGCCGCTGGCAGGCACGACCTCCGCCCTGGAACAACGCGCCGGCGGGATGGTGCTGTCGGCGCGGGGCGAGGACGGCCGCTGGACCGAGGTCCGCACGGTTTCCCCGCGGCGCTTGTTCGGCCAGTTGGCGACGTTGACCGCGACCTCCCCGGATCGGCGCACGGTGGCGATGGTCGAGGCGGACGACCCGCTGCTCGCCAACGCCACGATCTCCCTGGTCGACGTGGAGTCGGGGCGGGCGGTCCCGGTGACGACGATCGCCGAGGGGTTGTACCCGGCGACGCCGGTCTGGTCGCCGGACGCGAGCCGGATCGGGCTGGTCCGCAAGGGAGCGAACGGCGGACTGGATCTCTGGACCTTGCACCTCGCCACCGGCGAGCTGGTCCGGGTTCCGGCCGCGGCGGAGATCCCCCCGACCGCCTTCTACGGCGGCGCCCGAGCCCCGCTGGCCTGGTCCGAAGACGGAGGCAGCCTCTCCTACGCGGTGCCGGACCGCGACCGGGAGCGGGTCGTGCGGCACGACGTGGCAATCGCGGACGGGACGACCCGGACCGAATCCGTGGCCGATCTGCCGCCGGCCGATCCGTGTTCGGTGCCGGTGTTCAGCCAGAACGATCCGCGCTGGGCGAACCGCACGATGCGCGACCTCGGCGACACGATCGGCGTCGCCGGCTGCGCCTTGACGGCGGCCGCGATGGTGCTCAACGCCCACGGCGGCGACACGGACCCAGGCGCCCTCAACGACTGCCTCGGCGCCGCCGCCGCGCCCCTGCTGTGGGCGGTCGCGGCCGGCGACGGCTGCGATGGTCCCGGCGCGGCGGAGTTCGAGGAGTACGCCCCGTTCTCGTGGGACCGCCTGGGTGGGCAGATGGCCCAAGGGCGACCGGCGATCCTCGGCTTCGCGGGCGGGCCGACCGGGTCCCACTACGTGGTCGTCACGGCCGGCTTCGGGTCGGACGGGGCAAATTACACCCTCAACGACCCGTGGGACGGGACGACCTGGAAGACCATCGATGACTACGCCGAAACCGGGTATGTGCCGACCTGGTTGGTGATCTTCCGGGGCGGGGCGGGCTGCCCATCGCGGGCGATGGCGCCGGCTGGCGGGGCGCCGTCGCCGCCGCTGTTGCCGGGTCCGGTCGCCCCAATTGGGGTCGAGGGCACCTGGCGCTGGCGGGCCGCGATCGAGGAGGTCGCGGCCGAGGTCGGCGCCGATCCGGACGCGATCCAGGCCCTGGTCGCGCTCAAGTCGGGCGGCAACCCGAACGCGGTCGGTCCGCCCGCGCCCGGCGGGGCAAGGGCGATGGGCCTGTTCGGCGTGGACACCGACCATGCCGGATGGGATGCGGTCGCGGACCGGTTGGGGCGCCCGCCGACGGACGCCGAACGGTTGGACCCGGAGGACAACCTGAGGGTGGGCGCGCTGGCGTTGAAGGCGCGCCACGACCGGGGGGACCGGTGGGCGGACTGGCTGACCGCCGCCGTCGGCGCGCTGGGCGGCGCCGCGCCGGACGGCCGGATCACCGGGATCACCGATGCTTACGGGGTCGCCGGCTGGACCCACTACGACCGCGTCCGCGCCAACGTCGAAGCGATCCGGGAGCGCCTGCGGGCCGAGGGCCGCTTGGCCGGCGGGGGCGGCCCGCCGAACCCCGCCAGTGACGCCCGGCGCCCGTCGTCGTCGCCGGCGGCCGGCTCGATCGCGACCATCTTCGGCGGCGCGTCCTACGCGGTCAGCCAGAACTTCGGCTACACCGGGTTCACGCCCGGTCCCGGTGCCTAC
The DNA here is from genome assembly GCA_902806325.1 of uncultured Thermomicrobiales bacterium. GTDB lineage: Bacteria > Chloroflexota > Chloroflexia > Thermomicrobiales > UBA6265 > CADCWE01. Next base: position 5,400 of record CADCWE010000030.1, read on the forward strand.
GACTATTCCCGCGAATACGGGTTGCGGGCGGGCGACCACGCGGGAGTGGATCTCGGGGTGGCGTTCGGCACGCCGGTCTACGCCCCGGTCGGCGCCCGGATCACCTTCGCCGGCCCGTGGCAATACTTCGCGCCCCAAAACGTGCAACTGACCATGTCCGACGGCACCGTGGTCGTCTTCGGCCACATGAGCCGGGTCTCGGTTCGGGTCGGCGGCACCGTTTCCCCGAACCAACCGTTGGGTGATTCGGGCACCGCCGGGACCGGGCCGCATCTTCACCTGGAGGTCCGGGTGCCGGACCCGACCACCGGCTCGGGCTTTCGGGCGGTTGACCCGTTGCTCTTTTTCTCTGGCGCCGGGTCCGGGGTTACGGGCGGCGCGATCCCCGGCGGGTGGCCGAGCGCGACGGCGATTGACGGCCGGATCGCCCAGAGCGAGGCCGCAAACGGACGGTCGACCGCCCTCCACGGCGCCGGAGAAACGTTTCTTGCCCTCGGGTCGCGGTACGCGGTCAACCCCGGGTTCGTCGCCGCAATGTTGCAGAAAGAAAGCCAGCTCGGCACCGACGGCTCGGCGCTGCCGACGGTGGCCCACAACTACGGCGGCATCACCGGCAGCGGCGCGTGCGGCAAGCATTGGATCGATTTCGCCGAGCATAACGACCGCTACTTCGCGAAGTACTGCTCCCCTCAGGAAGGGCTGGAAGCCAACTTCGCGATCTTCACCCAGCCGCAATACACCCGCACCGACGGCACCATCGCCGCCATCCTCAACGTCTATTCTCCCGGCTTCGAGAACGACACCGGGGCGATGCTGGCCACCATCGCCGCGGTCGGGCAGCAACTCGGGATCACCCTCGCCCCGAACACCAACATCTACACCGGCGCCACCACCGGGCCGATCGCGCCGCCCTCGCCGATGCCGGTTCCGGCGCCGGTCGTCGACCCCGTGACGCCGGTCGCGATGCCCAGTAGCCCGGTCGCGGGCGGTTCGCCGGTCGTCGCGTTGCCCGGGACAACCGTGACCGCAGCCGTCCTGGCGGACATGGGGGCGTCGCCAATTGCGGGCGATGGGGTGGTCGACGCGACGCCGCGGTCGGTGCCCTCGGAGAGACTGCCGGTCCTGATCCTCGACACGCTCGAGGACGGGGGGGCGTATCGGGAGGCGGTCGTCTGGACGACGCCGGATCTGGTCTTTCCGCTGGATCCGGGGGCCGTGGTCCAATCGTCCGTGCCGGACGGCACGGTCTTTACCGAGGAAGGGCGCTACACGGTCGTCACGACGGTGATCAGCCCTCAGATCCCTGGGAACGTCGCCAGCTTTACCCACACCTTCGTCATCGATCGCACGCCGCCGGAAACCACGGCCGAGGTGGTCGGCGTCCGCTACGCGCCAGGCGCCGCGATCGCCCCCGCGTCCCGCGACGCCGCCGGACTCCAATCGGACGCCGCCCAAGCGGCACCGGGCGACCAGGTCGGGGTGGGCGACGACGCGATCGTCTACGACGGGGAAGCGGTTGTGACGCTGCGCGCGACCGATGCCTGGACGCCGATTAAGGCGATCGTCTACCGAATCGACGGCGGCGAATGGCGCTACTACACCACCAACGGAATTGCGCACGCCTTATCGCTGCGTCAGCCCGGGTGCCAGAGCCTGGAGTTCGCGGCCCGCGATGCCGCCGGCAACGCCGAACCCGGCCACGCGTTGACCGTGTGCGTTCACGTCGACGAAACGACGCTCGCCGTGCCGACCGCGACCCCAACCTGGACCGCGTCTCCGACGGCATCGCCTTTGCCAACCGCGATCGCCGCGCCGTCCCCGAGCCCTGGCGTCGACCCGACCGCTACCGCCCCCGTCTCGCCCACGCCGACCACGGCGCTCTCCCAAACGCCGTCGGCGACGGCCACGACGGCGATCGCGACCCCATCCGCGACCTCCATAGGCATCGCGACGCCCGGCGCGTCACCGGTTGCCACGCCGCCGCCGGACGGGACGCCGGCGCCGGACGGGTCGCCGCCTGTCGGGACGCCGTCCGTCGGGACGCCGCCCGTCGGGACGCCGGCGACTGATGGGACGCCTCCGAACGGGACGACGGTGCAAGACGGGACACCGCCGGTTGGGACACCGCCGGTTGGGACACCGGCACCAGACAGGACGCCTCCGGACGGGACGCCTTCGAATGGGACGCCGCCGTCGGCCGGGTCGCCGACAGCAACGACCGCGCCGCCGCCGTCTGCCGCGACGCCGTCGGACAGGACGCCGACGGATGGGACGCCAACAGCGCCGACCGGGATCGCAACGCCGCCGACCCTGAAGCCCATCCCGCGACGGCCGCCCGCGACTCCCGCGCCGTCTTTGGAGATTCTGCCAACCGCGGCCCTGGTCGGTGGTACCCTCGTCATCGAGCTGCGGGACCCGGCCGACCAATCGTTGGCCGGCGCGTGCTTCGCGGTCTCGGCCAGCGATGGCGCGACGCTGGGTCCGGTCTGCGATGGCGAAGACGGCGCAGACGATGGCCAGACCACGATCGCCAACGTGCCGCCCGGCAACGCCACCGTCTCCGAGACCACCGCCCCGGCCGGGTACTCTGCCGCCACCCCGAAACAGATCCCGGTCCTCGGCGGGATCCCGATCGGGGTGGTCTTCGAGAACGCGCCCGGGTCGGGGTCGGTCCTGGTCCGTACGGAGGCGGCCGGCACCGGCGCCTTGGTGGGTGGCGCCTGCTTCCAAATCTTGGCGTCCGACGGGACCGGAAATGATCCGGTCTGCGACAACGCCGCCGCCGACACCGACCCGGCGGAGGGCCTCGTCGGGATCGCCCCGGTGCCGGCCGGGCCGGCGACGGTCCGCGAAACCACGCCGCCCCCCGGCTACGACCCCGGCGCCGATCAATCGGTTCCGGTTGAAAGCGGGCAACAGGCCGTCGTCATCCTCGGCCACGAGCGGCAGCGGGGCGACCTCCACATCACCAATCTGGACCAGAACGACCAACCGCTCTCAGGAGCCTGTTTCCGGCTCACCGCCGCGACCGGCGAACCGATCGGGCCGGTCTGCGACAACGGCGACGGCGACGCCAACGCCGAGCAGGGCAAAATCGACATCCTCGCCGTGCCGAGCGGCGACGTCACGCTGATCGAGGAGACCGTCCCGGAGGGATACGCCGCCGAGGGGGACACCCTCGAGCGGGTGGTGCCGGTGGTGCCCAATCAACCCAACCCGGTCATGGTCGGCCACGTCGCCGCCGTGGAACTGCGGGTGATCGCCGTGGACGCCGTGAGCGAGGACCGGCTGCCGGGCGTCGAACTGGTCGTCGTGGACCCGAACCTCCGCGAGATCGTGCCACCGCAGGTGACCAACGCGGACGGTGTTGCGGATTTCCGGGTACCGCCGGGCGTCTGGTTTGTCCACGAGACCGCTGCCCCGACCGGGTACGCACCCGCCAAGGACCAGCGGGTGGACGTCACCGGCGAACCGGTGATGGTGTCGGTACCGCACCAGCCGCTTCTAGCGACCCTGGTCGTGCTGACGGTGGACGACGCGGACGAGCCGCTGCCGGGAGCCTGCTACGAGCTCCGGCCGACGTTCGCCGGACGGATCGGCCGCGCCGTGGCGACCGGTTGCGACTCGGACGACGACCGGGACGACGGCAGAACGACCGTTGACCCGCCGGTGCCGCCGGGTCGGTACCGGCTCGTCCAATCCACGCCGGCCGAGGACCACGACGCGGCCCAGGAGCTGCCGATCGGCCTGGAATCCGGGGAAAACCGGCGGACGGTTGTCAGCACGCCGATCCAAACCGGGACGGTCCAGGTCTCGACCACCGACGTATTCGGAACCGAGATCGACGGCGCCTGCTACGGGCTGCGCGCCGGAACGGCGGGTGTTCCCGAGGCCACGGTTGTGCCGGCAACCGCCACCGTGGAACCGAGCGCGGTTCCGGGCAGACCGACCGCGGGCATCGGGGACGGGGCGCCGAGCGACGAGGTGGTCGCCGCCGACGGAGACGCGTTCCTTGTCGGTCCGGTCTGCGACGCGGCCGACGGTGTGCTCGATGGGCTGACGACGCTGGAGGACGTGCCCGTCGGTGCGCTGGTGGTCGTTCCCTCCAACACGCCGACGACCTACCAGGTGGCGGCCGAGCAAGCGATCGAGGTCGAGGCGGACGAGACCACGCTGGTGGCGGTGACGCTCGTCCCGGCGGTCGTGATCGCCAACGGCGACACGTCCGAGGCCTCGCCCGTGCCGGGAACGGGACCGGTCGCCGCCCGTGTGCCCGTCGGAAGCGTGACGGTGGTGGCGATATCGAGCGAGGGAATCGGGTTGATGGGCGCCGAGTTCGCGTTGATCGGGCCGAGCGGCGAGGAATTGGGGCGGGCGGTGACGGGCGCGGATGGACTGGCTTCGTTCCCGACCGTCCCGATCCAACAGGGGGAATTCTGCGTCGTCGAAACGGTTGCTCCGGCGGGATTCGCCGGCGTAGGCGCACGTGACCCGGCGCAGTGTTTCGCCCTCGATCCGGGCGCGAATGCCGAAGTGGTGTTCCTCAACGAGGCCGTCGCCGGTCGCTGACTGGCCGCGGCCCGATCCCGCGTTACGGGAGCTGCGCTTCGGGGTCGGGGAGTTCCCCGTCGGCGTAACCAACGACCCGGACCGTGACGTCATAGTCGTCGGGGATCTCGGACAGGCCGATCAATTCCACGACGTACAGAGCCGACTCACCGGGCAGCACCTCCCCCTCGATCGGGGCACGGGTGGACAGCACGACGCGCCCGTCCGCATCGGTGACGGTGATCCAGATTTCGACCGCCAGAACCGGGTCTTCGCCGTTGTTCCGGAACTCGACTTCCACGTAGGGAACAGGCGATTCGTCGTCCGGGGGAAGGACCTGGCTGAACGTCACCTCGAGGTCGGTCGGTTGATTGCCCGGATCGTCCTCAGTCGCGACGCGCCCGGCGGCGACCACCTGGTACGGGGCGTCCGGCTCCAGACCGGTGTCGGCGAAGAAGAACGGCGCCCGTTGCCCTGGTTCGAGGACGCCGGGAACGACGAACCGCCGGATTCCTTCGGCCGAGCAGAACGTGACGGTGATCCCGGTCGCCGGGGAATCGCCGTTGACGACCTCGCCCATCAAGGCTGGGGAGGCGGATCGGACCCGGCGCAGCACGTGCTCGACCTCCAAATCGGCCGCCTGGCCGTCCGGTTCCGGCCCGAGGCAGGGGATCGCCGTCGGCGACGGGGTCGGGGACGGTTCCCGGGTCGCCGTCGCGGTCGCGGTGGCCGACGGCGTCGGGACGGGGGTCTGGGTCGGCAACGCGGTCGGCGATGACGTGGCGGTCGCGGAGGCGGTCGCGGTTGGCGCGACCGTCGGCCGGCGGGTCGCGACCGGGGTCGGGAGCCGGGGGCGCGGGGAGGGCGAAGGGGTCGCCGCGACGGTCGGCATGACGCTCGCGGTGGCCGAAGGCGACGGGGAGGGAGACGCCGTTGGCGTGGCCGACGGGGTCGCCGCGATCGTTGGCGTGGCGGTCGGCATGGTGGTCGGTGGCGCGGTCGGCCGCGGGGTCGGCGTCGCGGTCGCGCTGGGGGTCGGCATGGTGGTCGGAGTCGCGGTCGCACTGGATGTCGGGGTCGGGGTGTTCGTCGGCGTCGCGGTCGGAGGTTCGGTTGCCGTTGCCGTTGCCGTTGCCATTGCCGTTGCCGTTGCCGTATCGGTCGCGGATGGGACGGCGGTCGGGGTTTTGGACGGACGCGGCGTGCTGGTCGCGGTGGCCGTGGCGGTCGCCGTGGCGGTGGGAGTGGCCGTGGCCGTGGCCGTCGATGTCGGCG
>CADCWE010000031.1 GCA_902806325.1 uncultured Thermomicrobiales bacterium
CAACGGTTCCACGACCTGCGGCATTGCGCCGCGTCCCTGCTGATCGCCCAAGGCGTCCAGATGAAGGTGATCGCCGACATCCTCGGGCACTCCCAACTCGCCACGACATCGGACCTCTACGGCCATGTTTACCCCGCCGCGCACCGCGACGCGGCCGATTCGATGGACCGCATCCTGAGCGCCGGCGGCTAGATTCGGTCGCCTCCGTCGAATGTTTTGGGGTAGTGATTGGGGTAGAAACGCCGAGGGGGCCGGTGGTTTATTCCACCGGCCCCCTCGTTTTGCCCGTAATACCGGGCATTTTGACCGGCTGGGGTGCAGGGATTCGAACCCCAACTACTTGATTCAGAGTCAAGCGTCCTACCGTTAGACGACACCCCAATGGGGCCAGATTGTAGCACCCAAGGGCGAGCGGGGTCCAACTGGGCCGTGTTCGTCCGCACCCCCTTGTCCGGGTTGCTGCTGGGTGGAGTTTGACAAGCGTCGATGGCCCCAGCCGCTCCTGCCGATCTCGGTGATCCCGGTCCATCGCCGCGGCGACGGCCAGGGTCTGGTCAGCGGGCGGACGCCATCGGCGGGGAAGCTCAGGCACCCGATCGGCGGAGAAGTCGCCCCTGCCAGCGGGGATGCTTCGCCGTAATTAGCGGCGTCGTGCGCAACAACTTGGAGAGGCCGGAGGTCGGCGAACCGCGTGGGGCGGTGTCGCGCCGACGATCAAGCGGGAAGGGCGTCGAACTCGATGTCGCGGACGTGGTCGAGGGTGCCGCCGAGGACGGCGAATCCGGCGGCGATGGTGTTGCGCATCAAGACGAGGGCGGTCACGGGACCGGTGCCGCCGGGGACGGGAGTGATAGCGCCGGCGTGGTCGGCGAGGGCGTCGAAGTCGGCGTCGCCGACGACGCGGTCGTTGACGACGTTGACGCCGAAGTCGAGCACCGTCGCGCCCGGGGCGACCATTGCCGGAGTCACCAACCCCGGGTGACCGGCGGCGACGGCGACGATATCGGCGCTCTGGGTCGCGGCGGCGAGGTCGCGGGTTTGGCGGTGGCAGATCGTGACCGTGGCGTGGCGGAGGGTGAGCATGATCGCCAGGGGGCGTCCAACCACGTTGCTGCGGCCGATCACGGTGGCTCGGGCGCCGGCAATCGGGATCTGGTGGTGGTCCAGCAGCTCGATCCCGCCCTGGGGGGTCGATGGGCGCAACGACGGCAGGCCGAGGTAGAGGCGACCGGCGTTGGTCGGGGTGATCCCGTCGACGTCCTTGAGCGGGGACAGGGTCTCCAACACCACCTCGGCCGGGATGGCCGGCGGCAACGGCATCAGGACGAGGACGCCGGTGATCGTCGGGTCGTCGTTGAGCCGCCGCAGCTCGGCGGCGAGGTCGGCGGTGGACGACGCGACCGGGAGATCGACCGGGCGGTGGGTTAACCCGACCCGAGCGGCGGAGCGGACGATGGACTTGCGGTACTCGATCGCCGGCGGCGGCGATCCGACCAGCACCGTCGTCAGGACGGGGGCGCGTCCGGAGCGGACGGTCAACAGATCCATCGCCGCCGCGATCTCATCGCGGAGGCGGGTGGAGAGGGTCGCGCCGCGGAGGAGCCGGGCGCCGGGAGTCGAGTCCGCTACGGGGAAGTTCGCCATCGTGCGCCTTTGCCTTGGCCGGGGGAGAGTGGCTCGGGTGATCCGCGGTGACGCGACCCGGCGGGAGTCGAACGAACCGTGTTCGGTACCGCCTCGATCCCGACCTTGGCCCCGGGACGATGCGTCATCGCCGGTCGGCCGATCGGTTCGGCGCGCGCCGCGGCCGATGGAAGCGGCACCGATCGGCCGGCCGCCGCGGGCGCCGGTGTCGAAACCGGTCGGATCGGCGCCGGCCAGAGTATAGCCTCCGCCGCCGCCACGACGCCGCCAGGCGGGCGCGAACCAGGTTGTGGACGATCCATACCCGCCCGAAATCGGTCCCGCAGTGGGAGCGTTCGCGCGCTCCGCCAGTGAACTGTCCTATTGGTGACGTTTCAATCCCCTGTATCCCCAGAACCTCCCGGCACTGTCGTTTACCTGGAAGGCGAGTGGCGGTGTGACGCCTGGCGGTGGACACCGGGCGAAACTGTTGACTTGGCGGCAAGACGGTGATAGAGTGATGCCAGCCCGGAACGAACGGCATGCCGGGCTGGCATGAGACGGGGGTCTTATGCCGGATCGGCAAGACGGGGGCGGCGATGAACAAGCAGGGGCGCGGGTTTGGGGCAACGCTGAAGCAGTTCCGGGAGGTGCAGCGGGTCTCGCAGAGCAAACTGGCGGAACGCGCCGGATTCGACCATAGCTACGTCAGCCGCCTGGAAAGCGCGGCCCGCACCCCGACCCGCGAAGCGGTCGAGCAGTTGGCGTCGGCGCTCGGTCTGCCGCACGTCGAGCACGACGCGTTACTGGCGGCCGCCGGCTTCCTGCCGCGCGAGGTGTCGAGCCTGCTCGCCGCCGAGCCGGAGATCACCCAGGTGCTGGACCTGCTGCAGAACGACGCGGTGCCGGAGGCGTATCGCGCCAACATCCGCGAAACGCTGCGCCTGCTCGCCGAAGGGTGGCGGCTGGCACTAACCCCGGCCAAGACCGGCGGCCTGAACGGCGTCGCAGCCTAGTGCCGGAGTGGTTTCCCGCTCCGCATTCGCACCCGAACGCGCGCCGTCCCCGCGCCGCGCGCCAGCCGCACCCGCCGGGCTTCGCCCCATCCCGGCGGGTGCGGCGCGTCCGCCGACCCACGTTCCGACCCTCCCGGCAGACCCCGGCTGGTGGACGCGGATCGTCGGCGGTGCCGCGGCGGATCGGGTATCATCTGGCGACGGCACAGTGTCCGTACACCTGATTCGGCGCCGCGTCGCCTCGTGCGACCAGCCACCCCGTCCCCGCCCGGTCTGGGTCGTTGCCGATCCTAGCCACCGCGATCGGTCCGGCGTCCCGCCGTCGGACGGCTAACGCGTTTATCGGCCCTTGGGCCACCATTGGCGGAGGCGATTCGTGGCGGAGTTCGCGCACCTGCACCTGCACACCGAGTTCTCGCTGCTCGACGGCATGGGCCGGATCAACGAGTACGTCAACCGTGCCCAGGAGGTCGGGATCCGTCACATGGCGGTCACCGACCACGGCGTGATGTACGCCGCGATGGATTGGTACAAGGCGGCGTCGAAGGCGGGATTGCACCCGATCGTCGGCATGGAGGCCTACCTGGCCGAGGGCAGCGCCCGGGCCAAGGAGCGCAAGAGTTACCACCTCCTGCTGTTGGCCGAGAACGACACCGGCTACCGCAACCTGCTCAAACTCGCCAGCCGGGCCAGCCTGGAGGGGTATTACTACCGGCCGCGGATCGACCTCGACATGCTCCAAGAGCACGGTTCCGGGCTGATCGGCACGTCCGCCTGCCTCGGTGGGCCGGTGGCCAACAACGTTCTTCACGGCAAGCCGGACCTGGCGCGGGACTACGCGGGGAAACTGTCCGAGATCTTCGGGCGGGACCGGTTCTTTATCGAGATCCAGGACCACGGGATCAAGGAGCAGATCGAGACCAACCGCCAGCTGATCCCCCTGGCGCGGGAACTCGGCCTGCCCCTGGTGGCCACCAACGACGTCCACTATTGCTCCCAAGAGGACGCCCCGGCCCAGGACATCCTGGTCTGCGTCCAAACCAACACCACCGTCAACGACGCCAAGCGCCTCAAGTCCGACAGCGACCAGCTCTACTTCAAGGGCCCGGAGGAGATGGCTCGCGTCTTCGGGGAGATTCCGGAGGCGCTCTCGAACACGATCCGGATCGCCGAGATGTGCAACCTCGAGCTCGGATTCACCGGCTACCACCTGCCCCACTTCGATGTCCCCGACGGGTTCGACGCCGACGGCTACCTGGAGCACCTGGTCCGCGAGGGCGCCCGGCGCAAGTACGGCCACGACGGCGGCGCGGTCGGCGAGCGGCTGGAGTACGAACTCGGCGTGATCCGCTCGATGGGATTCACCAGCTACTTCTTGGTCACCTGGGATTTCGTCCGCTTCGCCAAGGAACGCGGGATCCTGGTCGGGCCGGGGCGCGGCTCGGCGGCCGGCAGCATCGTCACCTATTGCCTGGATATCACCGCGCTCGACCCCTTGAAGTACGACCTGATTTTCGAGCGATTCCTGAACCCCTCCCGGATCTCGATGCCGGACATCGACATCGACTTCGCCGACGACCGCCGGTCGGAAGTGATCGACTACGTCGTGCAAAAGTACGGCGACGACCGGGTGGCCCAGATCGTCACCTTCGGCACCCTGGCGGCGAAGGCGTCGGTGCGCGACGTCGGGCGGGCGATGGGCTACAGCTTCGCCGAGACCGACCGGGTGGCGAAGCTGATCCCGGTCGGGCCCGGGATCACCATCGAGAGCGCGATGGGGAAGGTGCCGGAACTGCAGGGGCTGTACGACGCCGACGCCCAGGTGCGGGAGTTGATCGACACCGCGCGCAAAGTCGAAGGGGTGGCCCGCCACTCCTCGACCCACGCCGCCGGGGTGGTCATCTCGCGCGACCCGCTGGTCGAGCACGTACCGCTGCAGCGGGCCGGCGGCAAAAGCGAAGGCGAGATCACGACCCAGTACCCGATGAGCCAACTGGAAGCGCTCGGCCTCCTCAAGATGGATTTCTTGGGGCTGCGGACGCTGACCGTGCTCGGCAAGGCGGTCGAGCTGGCGCGAGAGGCGGGGCACAATGTGGTGCTCGACGAGATCCCGTTCGACGACGCCAAGTCGTACGAGTTGCTCTGCCGGGGGGAAACAGTCGGCATCTTCCAGCTGGAAGGCGGAATGACGACGCGGATGACGATCGACGTCCAGCCGAGCTGCTTCGAGGACCTGATCGCGTTGATGGCGCTGATCCGGCCGGGTCCGATGGAGATGGCCCCGGACTACATATCCCGCAAGCACGGACGGACCGAGATCGAATACATGCACCCGTTGATGGAGCCGATCCTGAGCGAGACCTACGGCATCGCGCTCTACCAGGAGCAAGTGATGCAGATCGCGAACTCCCTGGCCGGGTTTTCGATGGCGGAAGGCGACGGTTTGCGCAAGGCGATGGGCAAAAAACTGCCGGAGGAGATGGCGAAGTACCGCGCCCGCTTTGTCGACGGCTGCGCCGGGAACGGGATTGCCAAGGGGTTGGCCGGCGAGGTCTACGACATGATCGAGCGCTTCGCCGGCTACGGCTTCAACAAGGCCCACAGCGCTGCCTACGCCGTCATCGCCTGCCAGACCGCGTACCTGAAGGCGAACCACCCGGTCGAGTTCATGGCCGCGATGCTCTCGACCGAGATCGGCAACACCGAGAAGATCGTCTTCAACATCGCCGAGTGCCGCCGCTCCAGCATCCCGGTCCTGCCGCCGGACGTCAACGCCAGCGCCGCCGAGTTCGGGGTCGAGACCATGGCCGACGGCACGATCGGCGTCCGGTTCGGGCTGGGAGCGATCAAGAACGCCGGCGAGGGCGCGATCCGGGCGGTGGTCGCGGCGCGTGAGGAGCAGCCCGAGCGGCGATTCGCCGATCTCGACGCCTTCTGCGACGCCGTCGATTGGTCGTCGGTCAACCGGCGAGTGGCCGAGTGCCTGGTCAAGGCCGGGGCGATGGACGGGTTTGGGCCGCGGCCCGCGGTGTTGGCGGCGCTGGAAGGCGCGGTCGCGGCCGGTCAGCAGCGGCAGAAGATGGCGGCGCGGGGCCAAATGGGGATGTTCGGGCTGCTCGACGCGGGTGCCCCGGCCCGCGCCACCACCGTGATGCCGGACGTCGCGGTGCCGCAGAAGCAATTGCTGGCCTGGGAGAAGGAACTGATCGGGTTCTACCTCAGTGATCACCCGCTCAAAGAAGTGCTGGCGTCCCAAGGCGACCGACGGACGACCCAGATCGTCGAACTGCCGGAGCGGACCCCGGGTCACAAGGTCCGCATCGTTGGCATGGTCGCCGGGGTGCGCCGGATCACGACCAAGGCCAACAAGACGATGGCGATCATCGACCTCGAAGACCTGACCGGCAACATCGAGTTGGTCGCGTTTCCCGAGTGTTACGAGCAACACGCCGGGCTGTGGGAACCGGACACCATCCTGGAGGTGGTGGCGAAGCTCGAGCGGCGCAACGAGCAACTGCAACTGGTCTGCGAATCGGCCAGCGAGACCATCACCCAGGCGGCAAAACCGCCAACGCCGCGCCGGACCGTCCACGTCCGTCTGCCGACGACGGCCGATATCTGGGCGGACATCAAGGTGATGCAGGACCTCGACGCCGCGCTGCACCGGCACGAGGGAGACGACGAGATCATGGTTCACCTGGCCCACGGGTCGGGCACGGCGCTGCTGCGGAGCCGGACGCGCCGGGTGGAATGGGGCGAGTCGTTGCGACGGGATTTGGAAGACATCGTCGGACCGGGGTCGGTCCGGGTGCAGGAACCAGAAACGGCGCCGATGATCGAGATCGAGGCGGCGGCGGGACGGCGGGAGGTGGCCGCCTAGCGTCCCGAGCCGCCGCGGTCGGCCAGCCAGGCCGAGACCTGATCCACGCTCCAGCAGTTAAGTATTTGCTCCGCGGAGGCACCGGCGCGGCGCGCCGTTGCCACCCCGTACTCGATCTGGGCGAAGGAAGGGTGGTGGGCATCGCCGTTGATAGTCAGCAGGCACCCGGCGGCGAGGGCTTGGCGGGCAAGATCCCCGTTGAGGTCGAGGCGGGCGGGATCGGCGTTGATCTCGAGGGCGGTGCCGGCGTGGGCGGCGGACGCGAAGACGCGGTCCCAGGCGAAATCTCCGCCCTCGCGGCGCTCGATCAGGCGCCCGCTGGGGTGGGCGACGATGTCGACGTGGGGGTTTTCGAGCACGGAGATCAGGCGCTCGGTCAGCTGGGACCGAGGTTGGCGCAGGCCGACGTGCAGGGAGGCGATCACGACGTCGAGAGCGGCCAGCGTCGGATCGTCGAAGTCCAACCGGCCGTCTCGCGCCACTTCGACCTCCGCTCCGGCGAAGATCCGAACCGGACCGGGATTGACGCTCGCGATTTCGGTCCGCTGCGCCGCCAGTCGCCCGGCGTCGAGGCCGTTGGCGACCCCGAGGCCGCGGGTGTGGTCGGAGATGCCGAGAAAGTCGTACCCGGCGGCCCTGGCGGCGGCGGCCATCTCGGCCACCGATCCGGCGCCGTCGCTCCACGTGGTATGGGAATGGAACTCGCCGCGGATGTCGGCCACGGTCACCAGCCGGGGCAGCGTGCCGGCGCGGGCAAGCGCGACCTCGTCTCGTCCCTGCCGCAGCTCCGGCGGGATCCAGGCCATGCCCAACGCGGCGTAGACCGCCGTTTCGTCCGGGGCGACGGGCAACGGATCGCCGAGTAGATCTAGGTGCGCCTCGGGTCCGGTGGCGCGAACCAGGGCGGTCCCGAAGGCGTCCTGCCGAACGACGAAGACGTCGGCGTCCAACCCACTCTGCATCCGCAGGCGCAACGTGCCCATACCGAGAACGGTGGACCGGGCGACCTCCGGCATCTCCTCGATCGCGCGGGTCGCCGATTGGGTATCGGCAACCCCGACGACGAGGTCGAGGTCGGCGCCGGTCTCTTCCATCCGGCGTACGGACCCCGCCAGCGCGACGGACGTGTTTGGCGGCAGGACGGAGCCGATCGTGGCCACCAAGCGGCGCCCGGCGGGGAGGAGCAACCCCAACCGGTGCCGACCGGAGCGACGGGCCAAGGCGGCGATGCCGGCCAGGATCCGCTCCTCGGTCTTGGCACCAAGACCGGCCAGGGCGCGGATGTGGCCGGCGTCTGCGGCGCGGGTCAGGGCGTCGAGGTCGGCGATGCCGAGTTCGTGGAAGAGCCGGGAGGCCGTCTTGGCGCCCAAGCCCGGAACGGCCACGACGTCGAGCAACGTCGCCGGAACGTCGGCTTCCAACGTTCTCAGCGCGAGGTACTCACCGGTGCTTGCCAACTCGGTCAACGCGGCGGCGATCGCCGGGCCGATACCCGAGACCCGGCGCAAATTGCCGCTTCGGGCCAGGTCACCGAACGGGCGGTCGAGGTCACGCACCGTTTCGGCGGCACGCACGAACGCGCGGACCCGGAACGCGTTCTCGCCAGCCAACTCCATCAGACGACCGTAACGGTCGAGGACGGCGGCGGCTTCGGCGTTGGTCATCTGGGTCATGGGCGGTACTTTGCGCGAGCGGGAGGACGGACAAGGGCGGCGGCGCGGCGAACGCGTCAGGCGGCGGCGCGCTGAATGGCACGCAAGGCGAGGGCGGGCTGGTCGGCGAAGACGAGCAACGTGTCTCCGGGCTGGAGCAGCTTCAACGCGCGGTTGAGCGCCTGCCGCTCGGTCGGAACGTGGACGACCACCGGCGGCACCGGGTTGGCGGCGATCCCTTGGCGGAACCGGCCGTCGCGGTCCGGCTCCGCGCCCTCGGAGTGGACGATGAGGGCGTCGCCGCCCCGGCCGAGCAAGCGGCCGACCTCGGTCAGGTCGTCGTCCGGGACGCCGATCATCCGGCCGGCAACGATCACCAGCCGACCCCGGCCACGCCCGGTCAGGGCACGCAGGATCGGACGCACGTACCACGACGGGGTCGGCCGGTCGATGACGGCGACCGCGTTCTCCAGGTGGACAACGTTGAACGATCCGGGCAAGGACCCCGGCATCACCGGCGCGCCGGTCAAGACCGCGCCGATCGCCGCCGCCGAGACGCCGCAGTGGCGGGCGATGGCGCCGGCGCAGAGGGCGTTGTGGATCTGGAACGCCGCGGTTCCGGACAGGGCGAAGGCGAGGTCTTCCGTCGCGCACACCGGTTCGCCATGCTCCCGGTCGCCAACGGTCAGCACCTCGTCCTGAATCCAGGCCGCCGTCCCGCCAGCGGAGAGGTGGCCGCGCAGGAGCGGCGACTCCCGGTGGTGGGCGACCAGCAACGCCGGCGCCGTCAGCGCCGTCTCGACTCCGGCCACCGCGTAATCTTCGCCGTTGAGCACCAGCACGCCCTCGTCGCAAACGGCCCCGAGTACCGACGGCAGGACCTTCTTCGCCAAACGGGTTTCGGCGCGGATCAGGCACTCGTCGTTGTTGGCGCACAGGTTGGTGACCGCCACCACCGGGTAGATCGCCGGTGGCAAGCCGACGGCGTGGACGGTCGACCAATCGAGTTCCTGGATCGCGACGTCCAAGGTGCCCGCGGTGAGCCGCCCCATCGCCCGCGACCAAGCGCCCAATTCGCCCCGCTGGCGGCGACCCTGGATCTCGACCCCGACGCTGGTCCAGGTCGCGGTGCGAAGACCGGCGGCCTGAAACACCGCGTCGAGGATGCGGACGACGGTGCTCTTGCCGCGCGATCCGGCGACCGCGACGATCGGTAGGTGTCCGGCGGCGATAACCCGCTCCGACCATCCGCCGAACGAGTCGAGCAATCGGACGCGTGACCGGGCCGGCGATGGGGTGGCGGCGATCATCGCGCGGGGTGGGACGGGATCGCTTCAAGACCGAGCCGGGCTAGCAACGCCGGCAGGATGGCGGCGAAGGCGCGGGCCCGGTGACTGCGGCGGTTCTTTTCGGCGGGATCGAGTTGGGCCATGGTTCGGCCTTCCGGGAGCGCGAAGACGGGATCGTAGCCGAAGCCCTGGTCCCCAATGGCGCCGGTCGCGATCGTCCCCTCGCAGATCCCCTCGGCGGTTAGGATGACGCCGTCGGGCTCGGCGACGGCGATCGCGCACCGGAAGCGGGCGGACCGTCGCCCAGGCGGGACATCGCGCAGGGCGTCCAAGAGCCGGGCTCGATTGGCGGCGTCGGTGGCGCCGTCCCCGGCGTAGCGGGCGGACCGGATCCCCGGTTCCCCGCCGAGCGCGTCGACCTCGAGCCCCGAATCGTCCGCCAAGGCCAGCAATCCGGTGTTCTGGGCGGCGTGGATCGCTTTCGCCGCCGCGATCTCTGCAAAGCTCGTGCCGTCCTCGGCGGGCGCGGGTAGGCCGACATCGGCGAGGCTAACCACGGTCAGTTCCGGCGGCAACAGATGCCGAAACTCGTCCGCCTTGCCCCGGTTCGTGGTCGCCAGTAACAACCGGCCGCTCGACGGCGTCACGTCACCCCCCGCCCGCATCGGCGCCCGCATCGCGCAGGCCGAACACCGCCTCGGCGTTGGCGGTCGTCGTGGTGGCGATCTCGTCCAGCGAAGCACGCTTCAGGTCGGCCAAAAACGCCGCCACCCGGGCCACGTTGGCCGGTTGGTTGCGGCGGTCTTTGACCCCACTGGGGGTCAGGTAGGGCGAGTCGGTTTCCAGGAGCAGGCGCTCCAGCGGCAGCTCGGCGACGATCTTACGCAGGTTGGCCGAGCCGGTGCGGGTAATCAGCCCGCCGACGCCGAACCGGTAGCCCCGGTCCAAGGCGAACGCGGCCAAGCGATGGGAGCCATCGAAGCTGTGCAGAACCACCGCCCGCGGTTGGGCACTTCGGGCGAGCACGTCCATCAGGTCGTCCTCGGCCGCGCGTTGGTGGATCACGACCGGAACATCGAGCGCGACCGCGAGGGCGAGTTGGTCGGCGAAGGCCCGCCGCTGAGCGACCGCCGGCGGGCCATCACGGACGTAGTCGAGCCCAATCTCGCCGAGTGCCCGGGCGCGGGGGTGGGCCAGTTGGCCGCGTAGCGTGTCCTCCGTCACGGTCGACCACTCGTCGGCGTGCTGGGGGTGGACGCCGAAGGTGCAGTTGACGCCTGGTTCGGCGGTCAATGCGGCGGTCGACGACCATCGCCCGGGGCGGTATCCGATGTTGATCAGCCGGTCCGCGCCGGCGGCCCGGGCGGCGGCCAGCACCCGGGCTCGGTCGGCGTCGAAGACCGGCTCGTCGAGGTGGCAGTGGCTGTCGACCAGGCGGGGCGGTGCCCGCCGAACCTCGTCGCCGGACCCCGGGCCGCTCATTTGACGGTGACGCTCTTGGCGAGGTTGCGCGGCTTGTCGGGGTCGTTGCCGCGCAGGAGGGCCGCCTGGTAGCCCAGCATCTGGGCGGGCAGGGCGTTGACCAGCGGCGCCGCGTCGCCGACGTCCGGCGTCGGCAGGTGGACGTCGAAGACGGGGTCGTTCTCTGGGCCAACGCCGATGATGTAGCCGCCCCGGCTGCGCAACTCCATCGCGCCGGAGAGGATGTCGCCCCGCGTTTCGTCGTTCGGCGCGTAGACGACGCAAGGAGTACCCGGTGCCACCAGGGCGATCACGCCGTGCTTGAGTTCGCCGCCGGCAAACCCTTCGGCGTGGATGTAACTGACCTCTTTGATCTTCAGCGCCGCTTCGAGCGCGGTCGGGTAGGCCAACCCGCGACCGATCACGAACAGGTGCTCGGCACGGTGGATCGTCTCGGCGACCTCCTGGACGCGCGACGCCCAGTCGCCGGCCAGCATCTCGCGCATCCCCCTGGCGGCGGCCCGGACCAGATCGGCGCCGGTTCCGTAGTCGCCCTTCAGCGCGTGCGCGGCCAGCAGCAGCGCCGCGACCTTGGCGGTGTAGGCCTTGGTCGAGAGGACGCACTGTTCCGGTCCGGCGTTAAGGTGGACCCGCAGGTCGACCATCCGGTCGAGCGTCGAGTTGCGGACGTTGACTATGGCGCCGAGGCGGGCTCCGTGGCGCCGGGCGGCCATCATTGCCTCGATCACGTCGACCGTCTCGCCGCTCTGGGACAGCGCCACCACCAGGCTCTCGGGGTTCAAGAAGTGTTCGTGGTATTTGAACTCCGAACCGGCGACGAAGTTGAGGTGCCGAGCGGCGATCCGACTGAACAAGTAGGCGCCGGAGAGCGCGGCGTAGGAGGCGGTGCCGCAGCCGACGAGGAAGGTCCCGTAGGAATCCGCGATCGCGCCGGCGAAGGCCCGGATCGCCGGTTCGCCGTCGGACACCAGCCGATCGAGCACGTCCGGTTGCTCGGCCATCTCCTTGGCCATGAAGTGGGGGTAGGCGCCCAGGTCGGGGTCGCCGGCCGCGACGTCGAGCGGCAGAAAGTCGGGCGGGATCTCCGCCATCGAGCGGCGGTCGTAGAGGGTCACGCCGCCGGCGCGAAGGCGTACCAGGTGGTGATCTTCGAGGTAGACGACCCGGTCGGCGTGGCCGCGGAGGGCGAGGGCGTCGGAGGCGATCGAGGTCCCGGTTGACCCAACGCCGACCACGAGCGGCGAGACGCTCTTCGCCGCGACCAGCTCGCGCCTGCGGAGGTCGAAGGCGATGATCGCGTTCAACCCCTCGAGGCGCGGGAAGGTGGCGCCGAGGGCGGCGAGCAGGTCGCCGTCGTGCTCCGCAACCCGCTCTTCGAGGAGGTGGGCGACGACCTCGCTGTCGGTCTCGGAGGCGAAGCGGTGGCCGCGCGCCAGCAGCTCGTCGCGCAGGGGCCGAAAGTTCTCGACGATGCCGTTGTGGATAATCGCCAGTTGACCCGTGCAGTCCAGGTGGGGGTGGGCGTTGGGTTGGGTGACGCCACCGTGGGTGGCCCACCGGGTGTGGCCGAAGCCGATGTCGGAGGGGGGGAACGAGACGGTCGAGCCGGCGATCTTACCGGTCCGCTTCTCGACGCCGATGTGGCCGTTGACGCCGATCGCGACGCCCCACGAATCGTACCCGCGGTACTCCAGGGTTTTCAGGGCGCGCAGCACGGCCGAACCGAGCTCGACCCGCTCGCCAACGTAGCCGAAGATGCCGCACATGGGGGTCTCCTCGAGCCGCCGCCCGAACGGGCGGGCGCGGTCAACCGGGACGAGCGAGGGGCTCGCCGGGATCCGTTTTGCCGGGGGGTGGAAGGCGTGCCGGCGCCGATGGGAGCGGCGCGACGGCCCGCGCGCCGCGGGCCGGGAAACCGTGCTGCACCTTGGACGGGGTTTGTCGGCGGGTCGCCCGCGCCGGTTTGTGCCGTCCATCACGACCGTGCTTGCCGGGAAGCCACCCGCCGAAGAGTTCGATCGGCTTCCACCTCGTCGACTCGCCGCCTCCTGGCGAGTTCCGGCGCTATCACTGAACCGGTCGTCCGCGCGCGGACGCGCCACCGGAGAACGCGACGTCCGTTCACCCCGCGGCCAGTGTAGACCCGATCGCGGCCCCCCGGCAAGGCGTTCCGCTATACTCCGGGTCACGGAATGGGTCCGGGCGAACGAGCGGGGTTGGCGGGGGTCATGACCGGGTGATCGGACGATACACGCGGGCCGAGATGGGCCAGATCTGGAGCGACGAGCGCCGGATCGCGGCCTGGCTGGCGGTGGAAGTGGCCGTCTGCGCCGCGTGGCATCGCCGGGGCCGGATCCCCGATTGGGCGATGGCCGCGATTCGGGACGCGCGATGCGACCTCGCCCGGATGGCCGAGATCGAGCGCGAGACCGACCACGACGTGATCGCCTTTCTCCGCGCCACCGGCGAATCGGTCGGGGACGCGGCGCGCTTCGTCCACCTCGGGCTGACGTCGTCCGATGTCGTCGATACCGCGCTCGGAATGCAGGCCGCCGACGCCGGGCGGTTGCTGGACGCCGGCCTGGCCCGGTTGACCGGCGTGGTCGGCGCGCGGGCGCTCGAGCATCGCCAGACGGTGACCATCGGGCGGACCCACGGCGTCCACGCCGAACCGACGACGTTCGGTCTCAAACTGGCGGTCTGGTACGACGAGTTGGGGCGCCAACGGCGGCGATTGGACCTGGCGCGCGAGGAGATCGCGGTCGGCAAGATCTCCGGCGCCGTCGGCACCCATGCCCACGTGCCGCCTGAGTTGGAAGACGAGGTCTGCGCCGAACTCGGTCTGGCGCCGGAACCGGCGTCCACCCAGGTCGTGCAGCGGGACCGGCACGCGTTCTTCCTCGCCGTGTTGGCCGGCATCGGTGGCACGTTGGACAAGATGGCGACCGAGATCCGCCACCTCCAGCGGACCGAGGTCCGCGAAGCGGAAGAACCGTTCGCCGCCGGCAACCAGGGGTCGTCGGCGATGCCGCACAAGCGGAATCCCCACGCGTCTGAACGCATCTCCGGACTGGCCCGGTTGCTGCGCGGGTACGCCGCGACGGCGGCGGAGAACGTGGCCCTCTGGCACGAGCGCGACATCAGCCACAGCTCGACGGAGCGCGTCGTCTTCCCCGACGCGTGCCTGGTGCTCGACTTCGCGCTGGCCGACCTGGCCGACCTGATCGAAGGGTTGGTCGTTTACCCGGAACGGATGCGGGCCAATCTCGACCTGACCGGCGGCTTGGTCTATTCCCAGCGGGTCTTGCTGGCGCTGGTCGACGCCGGGATGGACCGCCAGACCGCCTACAAGCTGGTGCAAGGGTTGGCGCTGGCCGCCTGGGACGGCGGACCGCCCTTTCGCGAAGCCTTGCGCGCCGACCCGGTGGTCAGTGGCTTGTTGTCTCCGGGCGCGATGGCCGACCTCTTCGACCCGGCCGATCAGTTGCGCCACGTGGACGCCGTGTTCGCCCGGGTCGGGTTGATCGGCGCCGGCGTCGTGGCGGAACGCGAGGTTGTGGGGGCGCAATGAACGTCGAACTCGCCGGCTGGCCGTTGTTCCGACGGGGCAAGGTGCGGGATACGTACGACCTCGGCGATCACCTCCTGATGATCGCCAGCGACCGGATCTCGGCCTTTGACGTGGTCTTACCGACGGCGATTCCCGGCAAAGGGATCGTGCTGACGCAGCTCTCCCGGTTCTGGTTCGATCTGACGGACGGGCTGGTGCCGAACCACCGGGAACGGGACGAGGCGATCCGGGCCGAGATCACCGGCCGGATCGGTGCCGACCGATCCGATCTCGCCGGGAGGACGATGCTGGTCCGCAAGGCCGAGCGGATCGACATCGAATGCGTGGTTCGGGGCTACCTGGCCGGTTCGGCCTGGTCGGAGTACCGGGCGTCGGGCACCGTTGCCGGCGAAGCGTTGCCGGAGGGACTGGAACGAGCGTCCGAATTGCCGGCGCCGATGTTCACGCCTTCGACCAAAGTCGACGACGGTCACGACGTTACGATCTCCCGCGCCGATTTGGCGGGACTGGTCGGCGCGGACCTGGCGCTTCGGCTCGAGGAAGCCAGCCGCGACCTGTACGGGGTCGCCCACGATTTCGCGCGCCAGCGAGGAATCGTGCTGGCCGACACGAAATTCGAGTTTGGGATGGTGGACGGCCGGTTGACGTTGATTGACGAGGTGCTGACGCCAGACAGCTCGCGGTTCTGGGACGCAACGACCTGGCGACCGGGGATCGAGCCACCGAGCTTCGACAAACAACCGGTGCGGGACTGGCTCTCCGGCAGCGGTTGGGATCGCCGGCCACCGGCACCGGACTTGCCAGCGGAGGTGGTCGCGGGGACCGTCGACCGCTACGGGGAAGCGTTCCGGCGCTTGACCGGGTTTCCGGTGCCCGCATCCGACGTGCTGTCGTTGGTGTGATTCCGCAACGACGTTCGGAACGGAAAGGAGCAACGCCGAGGTGGCCGAAGGGCGGTGGATGGTGGAGGTAATCGTGATGCCTAAGGAAGGCGTCAACGATCCCCAGGGAGAAGCGATCCGGGGCGGCCTACGTGCCCTCGGTTACGCCGGGGTGCGCGGCGTCCGGGCCGGCAAGGTGATCCGGGTCGAACTCAACGCCGCCGGTGCCGACGATGCCCGCGCGGCCGGGGCGGAGATGGCGGACCGCTTGCTCGCCAACCCGGTGATCGAGTCGTTCCACGTCGCCGCGGTGGCGCCGGTCGGTGTCGAGGCGTGAGCAACGGGATCGGCGTGCTCTCCTTTCCGGGCAGCAATGGCGACACGGACGCCCTCCACGCGTTGACGGACGGCGTCGGCGCGCCGGCCAGGGTGATTGACCACCGCGAGACCGATCTGTCCGGCATGGCGGCGGTGGTGCTGCCCGGAGGCTTTTCCTATGGCGACCACCTCCGCTGCGGCGCCATTGCCCGGTTTGCGCCGGTGATGGCGCCGTTGCGGGCGTTCGCCGCCCGCGGCGGGCCGGTGCTGGGCATCTGCAACGGCTTTCAGATTCTGGCCGAGGCGCACTTGCTGCCGGGGGCGCTGCTGCCCAACCAGACGCTGCGGTTCCACTGCTTCTGGACTCACGTCCGCTTCGACGGCCTCCCCACCGCCTGGACCGGGGCGCTCGCCGCCGGGGAGGTGCTGCGGCTCCCGGTCGCCCACGGTGAGGGCGCCTACTTCGCTGACGACGAGACGCTCGACCGGCTAGAGTCGACCGGGCGGATCGTCGCCCGCTACTGCGATCCCAGCGGTGCTGTCGCGGCCGCCGCCAACCCGAACGGGTCGGCGCGGGGGATTGCGGCTGTCGCCAACGAGGCCGGCAACGTGGTCGGGATCATGCCGCACCCTGAGCGGGCGTCCGATCCCCTGATCGGCGGCGCCGACGGGCTGCGCCTGCTGCAGTCCGCGCTGGACTTCGTCCACGCCGCCGTCTAACTCGCTCGTTCGCCCGATCGAAGGAGCAACCCCCGTTGGCGATTGCCGAGGGCGCCTGGCGCGAGGTGGCGTTGAGCGACGACGAGTTCCGCCGGATCGTGACCCTGCTGGGGCGGGACCCATCGCCGGTCGAACTCGGCATGTTCGGCGCAATGTGGAGCGAGCACTGCGGCTACAAACACTCCCGCCCGTGGTTGCGCCTGCTGCCGACCGACGCGCCGTGGGTCCTGGAAGGACCGGGCGAGAACGCCGGCGCGGTCGATATCGGCGACGGGTTGGCGGCGGTCTTTAAAGTCGAGTCGCACAACCACCCGAGCGCGGTCGAGCCGTACCAGGGGGCGGCGACCGGCGTCGGTGGCATCGTGCGCGACATCTTTACGATGGGCGCCCGGCCGGTGGCGCTGCTGGACGCGCTGCGGTTCGGACCCTTGGACGAGCCGCGCAATCGCTACTTGTTCGAGAACGTGGTCGGCGGGATCGGCGGCTACGGGAACTGTTTGGGCATCCCGACCGTTGGCGGCGAGGTCTACTT
This sequence comes from uncultured Thermomicrobiales bacterium, assembly GCA_902806325.1. Classification (GTDB taxonomy): domain Bacteria; phylum Chloroflexota; class Chloroflexia; order Thermomicrobiales; family UBA6265; genus CADCWE01. Next base: position 16,965 of record CADCWE010000031.1, read on the forward strand.
CGACCCGTCGTTCAACGGCAACCCGCTGGTCAATGCGATGTGCGTCGGCGTGGCCCGGCATGGCGACCTGATGCGGGCAAAGGCGAGCGGTCCGGGCAACGACTTGGTTCTAATCGGTGCCGACACCGGCCGCGACGGCCTGCACGGGGCCACCTTCGCTTCGGTCGACGATCCGAAGGCGTCTCACCGGGGCGTGATCCAGGTTGGCAACCCGTTCCTCGAAAAGCTGCTCTTGGAAGCGTGCTTGGAGCTCTTGCGAGGCGACGATATCGTGGCGATGCAGGACCTCGGCGCGGCCGGGTTGACCTCGTCGGTGGTCGAGTGCGCCAGCCGGGGCGGGGTCGGGGCGGAGATTGATGTCGCCCTGGTGCCCCGGCGGGAAACCGGGATGACGGCCTACGAGGTGATGCTCAGCGAGAGCCAGGAGCGGATGCTGTTGGTGGTTCGCCCCGAGGGGTTGGCGGGCGTGCGGGCGATCGTGGAGCGGTACGGGTTGCACGCCAGCGCGATCGGGCGCGTCACCGGCGACGGCTTGGTCCGGGTGCGCGACGGCGTCGAGGTGGTCGCGGAGGTGCCGGCGATGTTGTTCACCGACGCCTGCCCGACCTACCAGCCGGAGGCCCGGGAAGATCCGGGCATCGTGCGCCGCCGGACCGCGCCGCTCGACGACATCCCGGATCTGACGGATGGTGACGCGGGACGGCGGGTGCTGCTCGATCTGCTTGGATCGCCGAATGGGTGCAGCCGGCGCGCTATTTGGGAGCGCTACGATCACACGATCATGACCGGAACGGTCGTCGCGCCGGGCGCCGGGGACGCGGCCGTGCTGAGGCTGCGCGGATCGGCGCGCGGTGTGGCGATCGCCATCGATTGCAACTCGCGCTACTGCTCCCTGGACCCGGAACTCGGGGCACGGCACGCGGTCGCCGAAGCGGCACGCAACGTGTCGTGCGTGGGCGGACGCCCACTGGCGGTCACGAACTGTCTCAACTTCGGGAACCCTCAACGTCCGGCGAGGGCGTTCCAACTCCGGGAAGCGGTACGCGGGTTGGCGGCGGCTTGCCGCGGCCTGGACCTGCCGGTGGTCAGCGGCAACGTCAGTCTTTACAACGAGACGGCCGCCTCGGCGGTGATGCCGACCCCGACGGTCGGGGTCGTCGGCGTCCTCGACGACGCGACGCGCCACGCGACGATGGTCTGGCGGTCCGGGGACGAGATTCTCCTTGTCGGCGGCGACCGGCCCAGCCTTGGGGCGTCGGAGTACCTCGCGCGGATCCACGGGCGAACGGAGGGATCGCCGCCCGCGCTCGATCTCGACCGCGAAGCCGGGGTCCAGCGCGTCGTCCGGGACGCGATCGCCGCCGCAGCGTTGCGCACCGCTCACGATTGCGCCGAGGGCGGGTTGGCGGTGGCGCTCGCCGAGTTGGCGTTGGCCTCCGGCGTCGGGGCGACGATCGACGGCGAACCTCCCGCCGGGGCGACGAACCGACTCGACGAGCGGTGGTTCGGCGAGACGCCGTCGCGCATCCTGGCCGCCGGCGACGCGAGCGCGATCGCGGGGCTCGCCGAGCGGTGCCGAGCGGAAGGGATCGCGGCGTTCCGTTTGGGTTCGGCGCGTGGCGACCGGATGGCGATTAATGGTCTGGGCGAGTGGGACCTGGACGAACTCCGCGCCGTCCACGAGCGCGGCCTCGCGCCGTTGGAGGGAGTGAACGGACAGCCCGGCGTGGTACCATAACGTCGGATTCGACGACGAGGGGTGGGGGCGCACGGATGCACGACGACAAGCCGCGCGACGCTTGCGGCGTGTTTGGGATCTACGCCCCCGGCGAGGACGCCGCCCGGTTGACGTTTTTCGGTCTCTACGCGCTCCAGCACCGGGGCCAAGAGAGCGCCGGGATCGCGACCTCCAATGGGAAGAAGATCTCCGTCCGGACGCGGCTCGGGTTGGTCGGGCAGGCGTTCGCCGAGGACGATCTGGAGGACCTGCCCGGCGGGACCGCGATCGGGCATGCCCGATATTCGACCGCCGGCTCGAACAAGATCTGCAACGCCGGGCCACTGGTCGCCGATTCGCCGCTCGGGCCGATCGCCGTCTCGCACAACGGCAACCTGGTCAACGCCGCGCCCCTGCGCCGGGAACTCGAAGAGCGCGGCGAACGCTTCGTCACCTCGACCGACAGCGAAGTGCTGACGCGGATGATCGCGGCGGCGCCGGGCAACGATCTGCCGACCAAAATCCGGCGGGCGATGGGCCGCATGATCGGCGCGTTCAGCCTGACGGTGCTAACCCGTGACAGCCTGTACGCGGTGCGTGACCCGCTCGGCGTGCGGCCGTTGTGTCTCGGACGGTTGGGCCCGCATTGGGTTGTCGCCTCCGAAAGTTGCGCCCTGAGTACGATCGGGGCCGTCTACGAGCGCGAGGTCGAACCGGGCGAGATCGTCGAGATCGACGGCGACGGGATGCGGTCGCACGGCGCCGGAATGCCGCGTCCGCACGCGATGTGCTTGTTCGAACTGATCTATTTCGCCCGCCCGGACAGCCTGATCCACGACCAGCGGCTCCACCTGGTCCGGCAGCGGATGGGAGAGGAGCTGGCGCGGGAGCACCCGGTCGACGCCGACGTGACCGTCGGGCTGCCGGACTCGGCGACGCCGGCGGCGATCGGCTACGCCCGCGCCTCGGGCATCCCCTACCAGGAAGCGCTGATCAAAAACCGCTACATCGGGCGGACCTTTATCCAACCGACCCAGCGGCTGCGCGAGACCGGGGTCTCGCTAAAATTCAACGCCCTGCCCGAGGTGCTGGCGGGGCGACGGGTGATCCTGGTCGACGACACGATCGTGCGCGGCACCACCAGCCGGCCGATCGTGCAACTGCTGCGCCAGGCCGGGGCGACCGAGGTTCACATGCGCGTCCACGCCCCGCCAATGGTTTCGCCGTGTTACCTGGGGGTCGACCTGGCGAAGAAGGAAGACCTGATCGCCGCCAACCTGAGCGTGCCGGAGATCGGGCGCTTCATCGGCGTCGACAGCATCGGGTATCTGTCGCTGGACGGCCTGATGCGGGCGGTGGCGGTGCCCGGCGAAGGGTTTTGCACCGGCTGCTTGACCGGTGCCTACCCGGTTCCGGTGCAACTGGGGATGGACAAGCTGCTGTTGGAGCGCGTCTAGCCGTCCGTCAGACCGGAGCGGAACGTGAGCGAAAGCCAGGAACCGAACGCCGCCGCGCTCGGCGAAGGGGCGGGAGAGCCGCTGAGAACGACGCCGCTGCGGGACCGCCACGCGGCCCTCGGGGCGCGCCTGGTCCCGTTCGCCGGGTGGGAGATGCCGGTCCAGTACGCCGGGATCATGGCCGAGCACCGGGCGGTGCGCGGGGCCGCCGGGTTGTTCGACCTCGGACACATGGGCCAGGTTGAGGTCTCCGGGCCGGACGCGTTGGCGTACCTCCAAGCAGTGACCACCAACGACGTCGCCGCGCTGGCACCGGGGAAGGCGCAGTACTCGCTGCTGCCCAACGAGCGGGGCGGCGTGATCGACGACGTCATCGTCTACCGGCGGCCGGACGGGGACGGCTACATGGTGGTGGTTAACGCATCCAACCGGGACAAAGACGTGGCCTGGCTGTTGCGCCACCGCGGGTTACGGCCTGACCTCGACGTCGCGGTCGAGGACCGCTCCGATCGGACCGGCATGATCGCGATTCAGGGACCGAAGGCGGCGGCGATCGTCGGCCGGTTGACGGAGGCCAAACTGGCGGCGATCGGCGATTTCGCCTGGGCCGGGGGCAGCGTGGCCGGGGTACCGGCGATGATCGCCCGCACCGGCTACACCGGCGAGGACGGCTTCGAGTTCTATACCGCACGGGACCGCGTCGGCGATCTGTGGGACGCGCTGCTCGAGGCCGGCGACGACGACGGGTTGATGCCGGTCGGATTGGGGGCGCGCGACACGCTGCGCCTCGAAGCGCGGATGCCGCTCTACGGGAACGAGCTTGCCGACGACATCGGCCCCCTCGAAGCGGGGTTGGGCTGGGCCGTCAAGTTGGACAAGGGGCCGTTCGTGGGCCGGGACGCGATCGCGGCGATGAAGGAGACCGGACCACCGCGGCGCACCGTCGGGTTTCGTTGCGTCGAACGGGGTGGCTCGCCGCGGTCCCACTTTCCGGTGTTGGCGGGCGGGCGGGAGATCGGCCGCGTCACCAGCGGCGCGATGTCGCCGACCCTCGGCCATAACATCGGCCTGGCCTTAATCGAGCAGGACGCGGCCGGGGTCGGCAAGCCGCTGGCGATCGACATCCGCGGTCGCCCGGTGGCGGCGGTGCAGGTCAAAACGCCCTTCTACAAGCGCGCCCGGCCCGAGACCGCGAGCGGACGGTAGTTCGACCGAAGACGAGAGGACAGACCCGATGGCCGCGCCGAAGGACCTTCGCTTCACCAAAACCCACGAGTGGCTGCGCCGGGACGGCGACGTGGTCACGATCGGGATCAGCGACCACGCCCAGAACGAGCTGGGCGACATTACCTACGTCGAGTTGCCGGAGCCGGGCGACGCGGTGTCGCGCAACGAGCCGTTCGGGGTGGTCGAATCGGTCAAGGCGGCGTCGGATGTTTTTGCCCCCGTGGACGGAGAGGTCGTCGAGCGCAACGAGTCCGTGGTCGAGGCGCCAGACCTCGTCAACCGTTCCCCGTACGAGCAAGCCTGGCTGCTCAAGATTCGCCTCAACGACCCGGATCAGGTGGACCTGCTGATGGACGCCCCGGCCTACGACGTGTACGCCGAGACCGCCAAGCATTAGGGACGATCTCCCGACGAGAGGACCGGTTCCTGGATGAGTTTTAACCCGCACACCGACGACGATCGGACGGCGATGCTGGAAACGATCGGCGTGGCGTCGGTCGCCGACTTGTTCGCGGCGGTCGGCGCCGACGTCCGCTTTCCAACGCTCGATCTGCCGCCTCAGTTGACGGAGATGGAGGCGGCGGCTCGGATGGGGGCGCTGGCCGAGCGGAATCTGGCTCCTGCGGCGGGGATGACGTTTCTCGGCGCGGGCTCGTACCACCATTTCGTGCCGGCCACCGTCGGCCAGATCCTGGCCCGCGGCGAGTTCTACACCGCCTACACGCCCTACCAGCCCGAGGTCGCTCAAGGGACGTTGCAGGTCATCTACGAGTTCCAGAGTATGGTCGCGGCGCTGACCGGCATGGAGGTCGCCAACGCCTCGATGTACGACGGCGCCAGCGCGCTGGCCGAAGGCGCGTTGATGGGCGTCTCGTCGTCGAAAAAGCGGCACCGGATCGTGGTCGCCGGGACCGTTCACCCGCGATACCGGGAGGTGATGCGAACCTATCTGACCGGCTTGCCGGTGGAGTTGGTCGAGCTGCCGATCCCCGCGAACGGGTTCGTCTCTCGGGCCGAGGATCTGACGCCGTATCTCGACGACGAACTGGCCTGCGTGGTGGTCCAGTATCCGAGCTTTTTCGGCGGGATCGAGGACGTGGCGGCCTTCGCCGAGGCGGCGCACGGCGCGGGCGGGTTGCTGGTCGTCGGCACCTACCCGGTGCCGTTGGGGCTGCTCAAGACGCCGGGAGAGCTGGGGGCAGACGTTGTCGCCGCCGAGGGTCAAGCACTGGGGGTGGCGCAGAGCTACGGTGGGCCGTACGTCGGTCTGCTGGCGACCAAGCAGAAGTTCGTCCGCCAGTTGCCGGGCCGGTTGGCCGGGATGACCCGCGACGCGGAAGGCAAGCGCGGCTTCGTGTTGGCGCTCCAAACGCGCGAGCAGCACATCAGGCGGGAAAAGGCGACCAGCAACATCTGCACTAACCAGGGGTTGATGGCGACGGCGGCAACGGTGCACATGGCGAGCCTGGGCCCGGAAGGGTTCCGCGAGGTCGCCAGCCGGTGTTACCAGAACGCGCACCACCTGGCGGAACGGGTGGCGGCGCTGGACGGGTACCGGGTGGCACTCGCGGCACCGTTCTTTCACGAGTTCGTCGTCGAGACGCCGGTGGCGGCGAAGGCGGTCAACGCGCGGTTGGCCGAAGCCGGCATCGTCGGCGGATACGACCTGGGAGCGCTCGACGCGGCGCTGGATCACCGGATGCTGTTGTGCGCCACCGAGTTGAACGACCGGGTCAGCATCGAGCGCTTCGTCGCCGCGCTGCGCTGAGCCGCGCCGGGCGGGTCGGAGCCGGCGGGCTCCAGGCCCGCCGGCTCGCCCGCACGACATATCCCACACGCCACTTCCGAAAGCGCAGGACGCGGGCCGCTGCTATACTGCCGATCGCGATGGTTGGAACGATTGCTGGTTGGGGCAGCGGTCTTCGGATCGATCCCCCGGCAGCGGAGTAGCGCTGAGCGATTGAGCAGATGACCAAACCGATCGTTGCCATCGTTGGTCGACCGAATGTCGGCAAATCCACCTTGTTCAACCGCCTGGTCGGCGAGCGACGGGCCATCGTCGAGGACGTGCCGGGGACCACCCGCGACCGGGTCTACGGCACCGCCGACTGGGGCGGTCTGGAATTCACGGTGGTCGACACCGCCGGTCTCCAGGACGACCGCGAGATCGCCGCGTCGTCTGTCACCGAGATCGCGCGCAGCACCCGCGCTCAGGCGACCAGCGCGATCGATGAGGCGGACGTGATCGTCTTCGTCGTCGACGCCAAGGCCGGTCCAACCGCCGGCGACCACGAGGTCGCGGATCTGCTCCGCCGAGCCGACAAGCCGACGATTTTGGCGGCCAACAAGGCCGACAGCATCGAGCGTCGCGACGGCGCGGTCGACTTCTATGACCTCGGGCTGGGCGAGCCGATCGCCGTCTCGGCCTACCACGGCTCTGGCTCCGGCGATCTGCTCGACCGGGTGGTCGAGGCGTTGCCGGAAAGCGAAGCGGAACAAGAGACCGAAGGGCCGCGGGTGGCGATCGCCGGTCGGCCCAACGTCGGCAAGAGCCGGCTACTCAATGCCCTGCTCGGTCAGGAGCGGGCGATCGTCAGCGACCAGCCGGGGACGACACGGGACAGCCTCGACACCCAGCTGATCTGGGCCGGGCAGCCGCTGACCTTGATCGATACCGCCGGCATCAGGCGGCGGGGCCGGGTCGAACCGGGAATCGAGCGCTTCAGCGTGATCCGCTCGATGCGGGCGATCGACCGCGCCGACGTGGTCTTGCTCTTGATCGACGCGGTCGAGGGCTTCACGGCCCAGGATCTGCACATCGCCGGATACGTCGAGGACCAGAAGAAGGGCATGGTCCTCGTCGTCAACAAGTGGGACCTGGTCGAGAAGACCGGCAGCACCATGGACGAGTACCGGGCCAAGGCGCAGGAAGCCCTCGACTTCATGCCCTACGTGCCGGTGGTCTTCATCTCCGCCAAGTTCGGGCAGCGGGTGCAGCAGGTGCTGGAAACCGCGTTGCTGGTGGTGGCCGAGCGGCAGAAGCGGGTCCCGACGGCGGCGTTGAACAAGCTGCTGCGCGAGTCGGTGGCCGCCCACCCGCCCCCGAGCAAGCCGGGCAAGTGGGTCAAGTTCTACTACGCGACCCAGGCCGACGTCTCGCCGCCAACGCTGGTCTTCTTCTGCAACACGCCGGGCCAAATCCACTTCTCCTACCGGCGGTTTCTGGAGAACAAGGTCCGGGAAACGTTCGGCTTTCTCGGCACTCCCATCCGGATGAGTTTTCGGGGCCGCGAGGAGGACGTCTGAGGTGGGCGTTGCCGGGGGTCCGCTGCTGATCCTCGGTGCCTTCGCGCTCGGCGCGGTGCCGTGGGGCGTAGTCCTCGGCAAACTGTTCACCGGGGTGGACCTCCGCCGACACGGCAGCGGCTCGACCGGCACCACCAACGCCCTGCGGGTCTTGGGGTGGCGGATCTCGGTCCTGGTCTTCGTCCTGGATTTCCTCAAGGGGTTGCTGCCCGTCTTGGTGGCCCAATGGATGGGGGCGAACGGCTGGGTGACGGCGTTGGCCGGCGTGGCCGCGACGGCCGGCCATTGCTGGTCGCCGTTCATCCGGTTCCGGGGGGGCAAGGGGATGGCCACCGGTGGCGGGGCGGCGGTCGGGATGGTGCCGTGGCTAATCTTGACGGCCGTGGCGATGGCGGTGATCGTCCTCCTGACGCGCTACGTCTCGCTTGCCTCGATCGCCAGCGCGATCCTCGTCAGTCTGCTCTTGGTTTTTTTCGGTCTCCGCGGTTGGTTGTCGTGGCAAACGGTGGTGGCGGTGGTGGCGATGGCATCTATTATCGTAATCCAACACCGGGGCAACATCCGGCGTCTCCTCAATGGCACCGAGCGCCGGATCGGGGAGCGGCCTACCGCGGCTTAGCGGCGGCGTTCATCGTCACCGTATCCGTTGGGGTGGCGCTGGAACCAATCCCAGGCGCTGCCGATCATCTGGTCCAGGTTCGACAAGGCGGGATCCCAGCCGAGTTCCGCTCGGGCGCGCGTGCTGTCGGCGACGAGAACCGGCGGATCGCCGGCCCTGCGGGGACCGTACTCGATCGGCAGGGCACGGCCGGTAACCCGCTCCACGGCATCGACGATCTGCTTAACCGAAAATCCGTCCTTGGTGCCAAGGTTGAAGGCGTGGGAGTGTTCGCCCGGCTGGTCGAGGTTCGCCAGGGCAAGGAGGTGGGCGTCCGCCAGGTCGACGACGTGGACGTAGTCGCGAATCGCGGTGCCGTCCGGGGTCGGGTAGTCGGTGCCGAAGACGGTGAAGCGGTCCCGTTTGCCGAGCAGGGTCAACAAGGCGACCGGAATGATGTGCGTTTCCGGATCGTGGTCCTCGCCGCGGTCGCGGGTGGCGCCCGCGACGTTGAAATACCGGAGGCAGGCGTAGCGGAGACCGTAGGCGGTTCCGTACCACTCCAGCATCTGCTCGACCATCAACTTCGAACGTCCGTACGGATTGATCGGACGTAGGTCGGCGCCCTCGGCGACCGGTTGCCGGTCGGGCATCCCGTACACGGAAGCAGTCGACGAGAAGACGACTCGTTCGACGTCATTGGCCCGCGCCTCCTCCAGCAGGTTGTGGCTGCCGACGGTGTTGATCGCAAAGTAGTCGGCCGGGCTGGTCATCGATTCGCCGACGAGGGTCGCCGCGGCGAAGTGGAGGATGGCGTCGGGCCGCGCTTCCCGGACCACCCGAGCGACCTGGTCCCGGTCTCGGAGGTCGGCGACGACCAACGGCACGCCGGGAGCGACGGCTTCGGGGTGTCCTCGCCAAACGTTGTCGAGGACGACGACATCGTGGTTTTGGAGCAGCAAACGCTCGACCGCGACGCTGCCGATGTACCCGACCCCGCCGGTGACCAAAACCCGCATGGTTGCCGTCTCCTTTACGACCGATCGGTTGCGTCCCCGTTTTTCCTGGGCCCGATGGTACACTACCGCCCCGACTCGCTATCCCCGCGATCCGTCCCCAACGGCGGCGTGTCGAATGCCCGGACCGCCGATTTTGGCCACAGCAGGAGCGGACCCATGGTGACTCTCGATCGACCGGCCAACGCCGACACGGACCCGATCGACGCTTGGGACGAGGAGGTGTTCGCCGCCATCGGCCGCGAGGAGCGGCGTCAGCGCGATGGGATCGAATTGATCGCCTCGGAGAACTTCACCAGCGCCGCGGTCCTGCGAGCGGTCGGCACGGTGCTGACCAACAAGTACGCCGAAGGCTACGCCGGCAAGCGCTACTACGGCGGTTGCGAGTTCGTGGACCAGGTCGAGACGGTGGCGATCGAACGCGCGAGACGCCTGTTTGGGGCCGGGCACGCAAACGTCCAGCCGCACTCCGGCGCCAGCGCCAACATGGCCGCCTACCTGGCGTTGCTGGAGCCGGGGGATCGGATCCTGGGCTTGAGCTTGCAAGAGGGCGGACACCTGACCCACGGTCTGAAGGTGAACTTCTCCGGGCGCTTGTTCGAAGCCCACCACTACGGCGTGGACCCGGCCACCGGCCTCCTCGATTACGACGCGATCCTGTCGCGGGCCAAGGAGGTTCGGCCCAAGGCGATCATCGCGGGGGCCAGCGCCTACAGCCGCCAGATTGATTTCGCCCGGTTCCGGGCGATCGCCGACGAGGTCGGCGCATTCCTTTTCGCCGACATCGCCCACCCGGCGGGGTTGATCGCCGCCGGGTTGCACCCGACGCCGATCGGGCACGCCCACGTGACGACGACGACGACCCACAAGACGTTGCGCGGTCCCCGAGGCGGGATGATCTTGTGCGATGAGGAACGGGCCAAGGCGATCGACAAGAGCCTGTTCCCAGGGCTTCAAGGCGGTCCGCTGATGCACGTCATCGCCGGCAAGGCCGTCGCCTTCGGCGAAGCACTGCAACCGGCATTCAAAGACTACGCGCAAGCCGTGCTGGACCATGCTCAAACGTTGGCGACGACGCTCGCCGGGAGGGGCCTGCCGATCGTGTCGGGTGGAACCGATAACCACCTGATGCTGGTCGACGTCGGTGCGATGGGATTGAGCGGCAAGCGGGCCGAGTCCGTGCTCGACGGGGTCGGCATCACCGTCAACAAGAACACCATCCCCGGCGATACCCGCTCGCCGATGCAGACCAGCGGTCTTCGCCTGGGCACCCCGGCCGTGACGACGCGCGGATTCGGCCGGGACGATGTCCGGCGCGTTGGCGACCTGATCGCCACCGTGTTAGAAGCCCCGCAGGACGAGCGGACCGCCGACCGGGTGCGGGAGGAGGTACGGGACCTGGCGACACGGTTCCCGCTGCCCGGATTGGCGGCATCCGAGTAGTTGGTCGCCGCAACAGATGACGTGTCGAAGCGCCGCGCCCCAACTGGGCGCGGCGCTTCGGCGGTCACCGCCGGACATCTATTGCAGGAGCAGCTCGAAGCGGAGTTCGTCGCGCTCGGAGGCGGTGAGGCGCCGATCGACGACGCCGATCAAGGCGGCGACGAGGTGGGCGACCTGGTGCCCAAGCAACGTCCCGGCCACGGCACCAGCGACCCCGCCGACCGCGGTGCCGAGGAGAAAGGGATAAACGGCATTGGCGCCGCGCCCGGCGTCCGCGATGCCGGCCGCGCGGATCTGGTCCTCGACCGTAGGGATGGTGCCAGGGATCACCCCGTTCCTGCCTTCCGCGATTGCGACGACCCCGACCGGCAACGGCGCCGTCCGGTTCCTTAACGTTGCCACCGGCCGCGGTGGCGGGGCGGTCGTGGGCGTCGGCGCCAATGCGCCACCGTGCCGCGGCGTTGGTTACTGGATTGCGAGCACGGTCTGGGCGTCGGACCAGCGGTCTTCCAGACGGTAGAAGGCGCGCTGCTCGACATCGAAGACGTGGACCATCACCGCCCCGTAGTCGAGCACAATCCAGCCCGAGGCGGCGTCGCCCTCGCTGCGCTCCGAGCGAATCCCCGCCTCGGTCAGCTTGTCGCCGATCTCGCGAGCGATCGCGCGGAGCTGGCGTTCGTTCTCTCCGGAGCAGATCACGAACAGGTCGGCGATCGGCGAGAGGGCCTGGATGTCGAGCACGACCGTGTCGGCGGCCGGTGTGTCGGCGATCACGTCGGCGATACGCAACGCGAGATCCCGGCTTTGGGGATCCGCCATCGCGACGATAGACTCGCTGTCCTCGTCGTCCACGCCAGCGGCGGGACCGAGGAGGGCTTCTTCTTGGAGTGGCGAAATGGTCTCGGTATCGATGCCCGGCCTCCTCGGCTCCTTCGATACAGATGTACGAACACAACGAACGGACTTGCCGTCGCCCCAAGTATACGGCGGGGCAGGAGCGGCCACAAGGCCGGCCGCGGTGGGCCCGGCAGGGATCGAACCTGCGACCCTGGGGTTATGAGCCCCGTGCTCTGCCGCTGAGCTACGGGCCCGCGCGACGCCCGGTCGAAGAGCCGGCGGTCGGGCCATGCTACCACGCCGGCCCAATCCGTGGGCGAACCAGGACGACCGGTCTGGTCGGCGAGCGGTGCGCGCGACGGGGAACGAATTCCGCTCGCCGAGTAACAGCCGTCGACCGTTACCGGGAGCGGGGGACGGGACTCGAACCCGCGACAACCTGCTTGGAAGGCAGGCACTCTACCAACTGAGTTACCCCCGCGAAACGACGGGCGGGCCGAACGGCCGGTCGGGGTGAGAGGATTCGAACCTCCGACCTCAGCGTCCCAAACGCCGCGCGCTGCCAGGCTGCGCCACACCCCGAAGCGGACGGCCCGTTCCCCGTCGCGGCGACGAGTATAGCAGCCCGGCGGTCGCCGGGCTGCGCTGGTCCGATGCCGTCAGACCGACCGGCGCAGGATCGCGACGTCCCCTTGGTCGAAGACCGTGCTCCATCCGGCGCCGGTGAGCGCGGAAAAGTCGCCCACCTCGTAGGGAGGCGCGGGCGGAACGAGACAATCCCGGGAGACCCCCTCGCCGCGTTCGAGGTTCCCGACCACGAGCAGGGTGACGCCGTAGCGATCGAGCAACGCCGCGTCGGCCCGCTCGTACATCGTGGCGACGTCGGCCCGGCGGGGTTCGATCTGCGCCGCGAGTTCGGGCTGGCCGGAGCGCCACTGGCCTTCGTGGCCCGTCCAGCCGATCACGGTCGGCACCCCGGTGAACGTGGCGAAGCGGGCGAACAACGAGTTGTAGGTGCAGCGGCTGCTCGCTTCCAATAGCACGTCGTCCTCGTCGGCGTTGGCGCGCAGCCAGCGGATCGCCGCCGCCTCGTCGGGGAAGGCGTCTTCGACGTGCGCCAGCCCATCGAGGCCCCGCCAGCGGGCGAACTCGCCCGTCCAACGGTAGGAGGCGATGACCGGGTAGACCGACGCGGCGACAACCGCGACCGCGACCGCGCCGAACAGGGCCGGCCGAGCCGCCCACCGGGGGCGGGCTTCCCGCCACAGTTCGACGGTCGTCAGCGCCGTCGCGATCCCGAACAGCAGCCAAACCTGGTAGTACGCCTTGAACACCGTGTTCATCCGGCTGGCGCCGAAGCTGTCGCGGAGATAAAAAAACTCGCAGACCAGGATCAGACCGAAGCCGGCCGCGTACAGCATCGTTGCCGCGTTGCGCGGCGTCGGCGCGCGGTCGCGTTGCAACAACGCCAATGCTGCGACCAGGGGCACGCCGCAGAGCAGCACCACCGGCGCCGGCGTCGCCACGGCCACGCCGAAAAGGACGAGCGCTCCGATGCCGACCCTTTGGGCCCAGGCGCGACTCGGGCGACGGGGGACGAGCAAGCCGAGGCGGCCGCCGATCAGCCAGATCGCGAAGACGTACGGCAGCCCGAACATCGTCAAGAACTCGCCGGTCGAGGTCCGTTCCCACTCCACGGCGCCGATCGTCGTCAGGATCCGGGTCAGGACCGGGATGTCGCGCAACCCCTCCGCCAACTGTTCGGGGCTGCCCGCCAAGAGCGGAACGAAGCGGACCCAGAACGGCGACCAGGCCAGGACCGAGACGGCAACCGTGCCGAGACCGGCCACGAGCCGGAACCCCGGCGCCAAGGTCGGCGATCCGAACCACAGCGCCGCCAGCGCGATCACGAGGAAGGTCGGGTAATCCCACGAGTTCAGCGGGTAGAGCGCGCCGAGCGCGACCGCGGCGATGCCGAAGTAGACCCAGGCGTCGCGCCCCGCGGCGAGACGCGCCCGGCGCGAGCCAAGTGTGGCGAAGGCGAAGGCGATGCTCAACGCCAGCGTGGTAAACGGCAGCGACATGACGTGGGGATGGTTGTCGCCGAGCAAGAAGCTGAAGAACGGGAATTCGTCGATCACGGTCCCGGGAACCCGTTCGTTGCCGACGATCCGGTAATCGACGATCACCCGGCTGGCGTTCCAGCCGATGCCTTCCCACCAGCCTTGGCGCCACGTTTCGCCGGGGTCGGCGAGGAACTCCCTGGCCCCGTACAGGTTCCCGCCAACCATGACCAGGAACGACGCGAGGAGCGCAGCAATGCCGGAGCGCCGGGCGGAGAGGCGTCCGCGGGAGGCGTTGAAGGCCAGCCCGCCGACGGCGACGACCGTGGTGCTGAACGTGGTGACCAGGGCCAGGTTATGGGCGACGGAGGAAGCCACCACGGCGAGCCGCCCGACGGTGCCGTGGATCAGGTAGCCGAGATAGTAGTAGTTGATCGGTTCGCCAGCGAACCACGGATCCGGAGGCGGCATCTCGACGGCGCGCTGACTGGCGGCCAGCAACGCGGCGTCCATCGGCTTCTCGGTGCTGTCCGCCGCCGGGGTGAAGCCGCGCAGCCAGAGATAGGCGAGGAAGACGCTCAGCGAGAGCAGCTCCGCGACCATGAGTCCGCGCAGCCACCCCTTGTCCGGCCGGCCACGGCTCAGGAGCAGCCCCCAGGAGAGCACCGAAAGCATCGCCATGGAGAGCCACAACCCGGCGGTGGAGTAGGGGACGGGCGACAGACTGCTGAGGAGCCAGAGCGGGAAAACGACGCCGAGCAGCGCCACCGCCCGCGCCGCGGACGCGCCACGATCGGCCAGGTGGCCGAGCAGGAAATGGGCGATCGGCGCCAAGCCCCAGGTGGCGACAAGCAGCACCGCGTACCACCGAGCGGCTTCCGGAACCCAGTTCACAGGCGCACCTGACGCGACGGCAAGCCGTTCATCCGCTACCGCCTGCGGCCACCCGGTAAACGGTTGTCGCGCCTTCCTGAAAAACAACCTCGAGCGCCGTGCCGACCATTTCGTCGAAGGCGGCGAGGCCATCGGCGGAGGCGTAAGGCGCGCCGTCGTCGCCCCGCCATTTGCGCTCGATGTCGCCGACAACGACGTACTCGACGTCGTACCGGCGCAGGATCGCCATCTTGTCGACCGGTTCGGTCGCGTTGTAGAGCGCCCGCAGATCTGCCACCCGCTCTTGGAGCCCTTCCGGGTAGCGCTGCTGGGAAAGGTGGTAGTCCCACCCGATGACGACCGGTAGGCCGGTGGCGATGGCGATCCGGCTCCCGTTGCCGCGGTACCCGCCGATGGCCGCTTCGGCGATGACGGGCGACCCGACGACGTGCTTGTTCAGCCAGTCGATCGCCGCCCGATCGCCGGCGAAGGAGATCTGTTCGGTGATCGCGGCGCCCGTGGCGTCGCGCCGCCCGGTCTCCACGGTCAGCGTGCCGTAGTCCATCCAATCGAGCCCATTCAGGGTTTGCGAGCCGAGGTCGTCGGTAAAGCGTTGGCGGAGACGGGGCCCGGTCGCGGTGACCGGGTAGACGAGGGACGCGGCCACGACCAGCACGGCAAGTCCCAGCCCCGCCCGGGACCATAGGGCGACCGGCGACAGCGCGGTATGAGTACGGACCCAATCGTCATCGCGCGTCCCGGCGCCCAATCGCGACGCTGGGCCTACGATGCCAAGGGCGGCGGCGTCGGGTCGATCCCCACCCCCTCTGAGACGCGCGTCGGCGAGCATCCGGACGACGAAGGCGGCGGCGGCGATCGCCAGCAAAACCCATATCTGGTTGTAGAACTTGAATACCGTGTTCATCCGCTCGGCGTCGCCGCCGGCCAGGTTGTCGGCCACAAAGACGACCTCGATCCCGGCGGCCAGGGCGCAGGCGGTGCCGACCATCAGGCCGACGAATCGTTGGCCGATTCCCGTTCCAAAGACCCAGACGGCAACCGCCGCCGTCGCCATCGCCAGGGCGAGCGCCATGGTCGGCCGGTCCACCGCGAGCGCGGCACCGGCGGCGGTCAGCCCGGTTGCCAGGCCGCCGCGACCGGCCAGACGCGCCGTGCGGTCGTTTCGGCTGCCGATCGCGTACCAACCGGCCAATCCAAGAACGGCGGCGATCGTGGTGACGAATGCGGTCGTCAGGGCGGACGCGAGCGGCTCGTCGTTGCCCAGCACGGAGCCGCGGACGATTAGGATCGTCGCCAGCACCAGGAGGGGAAGGGCGGGATCGAGCAGCGGCGCGCCGGAGACGGAAATCCAGGCCACCAGCGCGGCGACGATCCCGATTCCCACCAGGAGCAGCAGTCCACCCAGGTGGTCCGCAAACTGCCAGAACGGCGACGGCACCCGCGTTCGCCCGAGTGACCCGAACAAGGCGACGTAGTGGGTGTGGAAGGGAAGGAATAACGCATAGGCCAGGGCGCCAAGTCCGGTCGCGAGACCGGCGGCAACGCCCAAGCGAACGGCCAACGGGCGGATCGCCGAGGTGGCCATAAACAGGGCGGCGGCAGACAGGCCGAGGTACGTCGGCACGTCCCAAGCGTTCGTTGGCATCAACGACCCGACCGCAATCGCGAGTAGCACCAGACGCACGGTCAGGGCGGCGCCCAGGGCGGGGCGGCGGCGTGGCCGGCGCAACGCCAACGCCAATCCACGCGGATCGCGGGCCAGCGCATAGCCGATGGCGAGGACCAGGACCGTGATTGGCAGCGCGACGACGTGAGCGTGGAGATCGGCGTAAAGGCCGGTGAAGAACGGGAACTCCGTGATGGTGTTATTGCCGAGGATCAGTCGGGTCGGATCCCAGGTGTAGTACCCGAACCCATCGCCGACGTCAGCCGGGCGGCGGAGGTACTGCACCAATCCGTCGAGGTTGCCGATCCCGACCAGGAAGAGCACGCCGAGCGCGCCGGCCGGGATGGCGTAGCGGGCGCGGTGCACGAGATCCCGGCCAATGGTGGCGGCGAGGGCGAAACCGGTGCTGGCCAGCAACGCGAGCATGGTCGGCTGGGCGAGGTTGAAGGCGATCTCGCTCGGGATGCCGGTCACCTTGGCGCAGAATGCGACCAGATACAGACCGTAATAGTAGTAGTTGATATACCCGCCGGCGTACCACGGATCGAGCGGCGGGAAGTGGGCGGAGCGGAGGATGCCGTTGAGGTGGGCGAATTCCATCGGCTTTTCGCCGCCCCAGATCGGGTGCCAGGAGTCCGGGTTAAGGTAGCGGAACAGGAGGAAAAGCGCGAAGACGAGCCAGAACGCCGCCTCGGTCCCGAGCGCGGTTCGCCGTTGTGCCGGGCGTACGGTCCATAGTTTCGTGCGTCGACGCCACCGTTCGCGGGCCGCCCAGCCGACAGCCGCCAGAACGAGGAGCGCCGCGGCGGCCCAAACCGCGCGGAAGGCGAAGAGGGGCAGGCTGGCCCCGATCCAGACGACATATCCCCCAAGAGTAAGAGAGATCAGTCTCGCAAACCCCCAGCCGGCATCGGCAAACCGGCCAAAGACCAATCCGGCGAGCGGCCAGCCGACGATTTGGAGGGCAGCAAGCAGGATCAGCCAGGCGCCTAGGGCGACCCAGGAATTGGAAGTCCAGGCGGCGCTCCACCGGGCGTCCGCGACCACCGGCAGTTCGCCGACCGGCTCATCGAGTTGGAGTTTGGTCTCCGGAGCGTGACGGGTGGGGCTGACCGGCGCCGCCGTCGCGTCCGCGAACAGCGCCGCGAAGGTTTCGCGATCGACCAGCCTTTCTTTCGCGAAGATGAGGACCCGGGGGTGGTCATAGTTGATGAACGATTCGTCGGCGTCGTGGTCGGAGATCGAGAACGGCCCGAGACTGGGGTAGCGGGTGAACTCCTTCTCTAACCGAAAGCCGAGTTCTCCGCTCTCCAAGAGGTCGTAGAATCGGGTCTGGACCGGGTAACGCCACGGGGAGCGGGGAACCGAGTCCATGACCCGGTTTGATGAAACCACGTAGTAGTCCACCTGGTCCAACCCGCGGTAGAGCATCTCGGTCGCCTGGGCGTCTCCGGTCGCCTCCAAGGCGGCGGCGAGTCGGTCGAGCGACGGGGCGATGCGTTCCGCCGGGTCAACCGTCGCCTCGTCGCGCAGGGCACGGGCGAGGGCGCGAGCGGCGTCCCCGAGTTCGTAATTGGGCGGCAGGAGCAGGAGATCTCCGGTGGCGTGGTCGAGGGCGTCGGCCAGTCGCTCGCGGTCTGGTTGGGACCAACGCCCGGTTTGGGTCGTCAGTTCGCGCAGCGAGGCGGCGGCGGATCGGTAGTCCAGGCGGTCGAGGGACTCGCCGGCCGATGCCGTGGCGTCGGTTGCGGCGAAGGCGGCGCCGATCGTCCGGAGATCGGCCGGGACGGGACGGTCGGCGTAGATATCGAACCAAACAGTCTCGAATTGGAAGTCCGCGCCGCTGAAGCCGGGTCCGAGGTTGGACGGCAGCGGGTCGTCCCAATACTCGCCGCTGAGGACGCTGCCCGGCGGCAGATTGGCGAACATCCAGCGGCTCGCCGCGAGGCGGGTGTTCTCGTGCGCGTAGATGGTCGAGAACGCGGCGGTCCAGAGTCCGGCCCCCGCCAGTAGCACCGCGCCTGCAAGCCCGGCCAGGCGCGGTCCACGCCAGCGCGCGAGGGCACCCCAGATCCCGTCGAGCGCCAACCCGGCCGCGACCGCCAAGACCGGGGTGAGCGGCGCCAGGTAGCGGAGGAACTTGGTTTCCGGCAGCGCGATCACCAGCGTGTAACCGAGGAACCAGGCCAACAGCAGCGCGCGGCCACCAGTCGGGTGACGCCAGAAGCGGTAGGCGAGCCACGGCAATCCGAGCAGCGCCAGGACGCCGGCGACCGGACCGAATCCGAAGCGGACCAACTGCTCCGCCTGGTACAGCATCGGCGTGGTGCCGACGTACTGCCGGGTGTAGGGGACGTCGATGATGCCGCGGACGATGTTGGCCTGCTCTTCGAGCGAGCGCCGGTACGGCCCCGGCGACAGCAGCGCGTACGGCTCGAACAGCGCGAAGCAGCCCAGCGCGGCGACACCGGCGACGGCGATCCGCTCCGGCGCCGCGGTCAACGCCGCGAGCGGGGTCGCCCCAGCCCGCCAGCGCCGCCAGACGTCGTAGACGACCGCGACGGCGACCACGCCACCCAGCGTGAAGACGCTGCCCTTGGTCGCCATCGCCAGCCCGAAGGCGGCGCCGGTGGCGGCGAACCAGCGCCGTTGCCCGCCCTCGGCGGCGCGGATCGCCCAGAGCAAGCAAAGGGCGACGAAAAACGTCAGCCAGGCGTCGGTGGTGAAGAAATGGGCGAGCTGGATCGACATCGGCGCCAGTGCGGCAACGACGGCGCCGAGCAGGCCAACCCGGCGGTTGAAGACGCGGGTGCCGATCAGGTAGACGATCAGGACCGTGCCGGTGTCGAGCAGGGCCGAGATCGGTCGCCCGATCAGGTAAATGTTGTCGTACCAGTGCCAGTCCCGGTCGCTGAACCAGGTCAGCACCTCCGCCACCGCGTCGACGACCAGCAGCGGCAGGGCGCCGTAGGCGAACCCCCGCGGGCGACCCTCGGCGTCGGGCGTGCGCGGGTTCAGGCCGCTCTTGTCCGGATCGAGGAGGTTAGAGAGCGGCGCGCCGTCGAGGAAGATGCGGGAGTAGGTGACGTCGGCGACGTGGCGCTCGTCGGGGTGCAAGTACCGGCCTTCGTCCCAGGTCAACCCGAACAAGCGCAGCGCCAGCGCGGCAACCAGCACCGCCCCGAGCGCGACGTGGTGGGGCCGCCGCGCGAGCGAGACGAGGACGGTGCGGAATGCGATCATGGCGCCCATTCTAGCCACCAGGCGACGCGCGGTCGAGGCGTCCCGCCGCGCCGGAGGTCGCCGATCGGTCCCATCGTCGCCGCACGCGGGCGAACCCCCCGGCCAACAACGCAGGAACGAGAAGCATGACAGAAACGGCGGGCACCATCGAATCGCGGTTGAAGATCGCCTTTTTTGGCACCCCCGCGTTCGCCGTCCCGGCGTTGGAACGCTTGGCGGGGGACGAGCGGTTCGTTGTTGCCCTGGTGGTGACCCAACCGGACCGACCGGCGGGCCGCGGGCGCTCGCTGGTCGCCTCGCCGGTGAAACGGGCGGCGGAGCAGCTCGGATTAACCGTTTACCAGCCGGACGGCCTGCGCGCTGCCGCGGGGCGCGAACCGCTGGCGGTGCTGGAGGCCGACCTCTTCGTCGTTGCCGCCTACGGCCTGATCTTCGGCCGGAGAACGTTGGCGTTGCCACGGCTGGGCTGTCTCAACCTCCACGCTTCGGTGTTGCCCCGCCACCGGGGGGCCAGCCCGATCGCGGCGGCGATCCTGAGCGGCGACGGGAGAACTGGCGTTTCGCTGATGGCGATGGAGCCGGGGTTGGACAACGGTCCCGTGATCGCGGTACGCCAGACGGTCATCACCGGGGACGACACGACCGCGTCGTTGACCGAGCGGCTGGCGGAGATCGGCGCCCGATTGGCGACGGAGGCGATCCCGGAGTTCGCGGCGGGCCGGCTGCCGGCGGTTTCCCAACCGGTCGTCGGCGTCACCGTCACCCGCCCGCTGACCAAGGCGGACGGGTGGCTGGATTGGACGCGATCGGCGAAGGACCTCGAGCGCCAGGTACGGGCGATGTGGCCGTGGCCGCGGGCGTGGACGACGCTGCGCGACGTGCCGTTGCAAATCCACCGGGCAACGGTGGTTGACCGGACCGGGGCCGACGAACCCGGCTCGATCCAGCTCCTCGGGGGCACCGTTTCGGTTCGCTGCGGACAGGGCGCCTTGCGGCTCGACTCGGTGCAGCGCGCGGGCGGGCGGCCCGTTTCCGGACCCGCGTTGATTGCTGGCGGTCAGGTAAACGCGGACGATCGGATGGGTGATGGCACCGCGCCCGCCGCCCCTGCCGAACCGATCGTCCAAGAGGTGAAATAACCCCGCGCCAAGCAGGAGAGCGCCCCCTCGCCCGCGGTGTTTCGATGCCGCCGGGTAGAATGCGGATAACTATGGTTGAGCGAACATCCCCCGGCGGTGGTTGATACCGGACATAATACCGAATTGATCGGTAGCCGTTTGTCATAACCTGACCGTACTCGGACTTGGATGCCTTGCGCGAGAGCGGGAGCCCGCCGATTCCGCCCCGGCGTTGGCCGGCGCCGGGCGACACCATTGCGCCAGAGCCTATAACAGCGGTCGACACGCGGCGACTTCCGCGAAGCCAGGCGCACGCCGGTCCTGCGTCCAGTACGCCACACGAAACGTTTCGAGCGCCATCCGCGACCCGTCTCGGCCGACCGTCGGTCATGCTGCACCGAGGGCGGCGGTCCGGTTGCGTTAACGGGCCGGCGCCGGCCACAACGGCCGGCGCCGGGTTGCGATGGTATGGCGACGAGGCGACCATCGTCCAAAGGCCGAACCTACTCCTCCGACTGGAGGAACTCCTCCGCCACGTACCCCTCGTTGCCCTCTTCATCGGCAACGTTCAACCAGACGCGTTCGCCATCGTTGACCGCGTTGCCGATCACCGTGAGGCGGGCGCCTTGCGGCAGCACCGCCAGCACCTCGGCATCGGTCGAGGCGTCGACGCGCAGGTTGACCTCCGCCTCGGTCACGGTGACGAATCCGCCTTCTTCGAACCCGGACTCGACGACATCGTCCGCGATATCGTCCTGGGCGGCGTCCTCGGCCGCCTCGTCGTCCGCGTCGACGGCCACGGCGGAGTCATCGCCGCGGCTGATTGCCACCCCGACGGCACGAACGACGGTCCGCGACAGGTACTCCCCGGTCGCCGCGTCGAACTCGCCGCCGCAGGTGATCAGGGTCAAGGCCTCGCCGTCGGTCGGGCCGACGATCTCCTGGATCTGCTCCGGCGTGATCGTCGCCATTTCGTAGGTCTGCATCCAGTCGACCTCGTAGGTCAACGTGGTGCCGTCGCCGGCGGAGACGACGATCTCGTCGCCGGCGACCACGTTGCGCAGGTTGTAGAGCACGGCCGGTCCGACGTCCCAGTAGTCGACGTGCCCGGCCATCACGGCGTTGCCGCCCTGTCCCGGCTTGGCGGTCTGCTCGTACCACGAGACGACGAACGGGCCGGTCGGGTTCTGCATCACGCCGTCGACAATCTGCACCGTTTCGACCGGCGCGTCAACGAACGCCGCGGGGATCGCTATTCCGAGCGGCAGAACCCCATCGAGCTGGATCGCCGGAGCCGGGTTAAGGCCGATCGGCCCCGGCCGGAGCCCGTCGGTGGTCGGAACCTCGCCGATGCCGTCGGTTAACAGGCTCGCGCTCGCCGCCAGCACGCTCGACAGCGACAACGCGGCACACAGCAGCGCCATGGCGGCGAGACGGCGCCCGTGGGCGGCGAACCGGCGCGCGGAGGCTTTCGGACGGTCGGTGGTCGGGCTGGGTACCATGCCTTGCTCCAGGCCCACGGTGGGGCGGTTTGACAGCGAGCATCGCCGCTTGACAGGACGTGATGTGCGTGCGAATAGCGTAGCGCCTGCGGTGGCTAGGGCACAAGATCCCGGATCGGCCAGTTTTCCACCGCTTCGGCGCGGAGGGTCTCGGCCGGTCGCGCACTATACTGAACGCCTCGCCCGCCAACGCCGTTTCGCCTTCGCCGCGAAGGAACCCCCTCCCAAACCATGGTCGCTACCCCCTCTCCGGTCGAAGCCTTCGCGTCCCAAACCGGCGCTGTGGCGCGCGTTACCGCTCCCGCCCCGTTCTTGCGCCCGATCGTCTTCTTCGGCGGGGTGAGTTCGATCGGGATCGAACTATCGGCGTCGCGTTTGATCGCCCCC
The DNA here is from genome assembly GCA_902806325.1 of uncultured Thermomicrobiales bacterium. Lineage (GTDB taxonomy): Bacteria > Chloroflexota > Chloroflexia > Thermomicrobiales > UBA6265 > CADCWE01. Next base: position 39,439 of record CADCWE010000031.1, read on the forward strand.
TACTTTGGCGGCTCGACGTTTATCTGGGCCAACCTGATCGGCCTAACGTTGGCCTTTCTCTCCATCGGCTACGCCATCGGCGGCCGGGTCGCCGACCGCTACCCCGACCCGCGGGTGCTCTACACCGCGACGGCGGTCGCCGCCTTCGCCGCCGGTCTGATCCCGGTTCTGGCGCGGCCGATCTTCTCCGCGTCGTTGGGGGCGTTCGACCGCTTGGCCGTCGGCGCCTTCTACGGTTCACTGCTCGGGGTGCTGGTCTTATTCGCCGTCCCGATCACGCTGCTCGGGTTCGTCACCCCATACGCAATCCGGCTGCGCTTGGATGCGATCGCCCACGCCGGCCACACCGCCGGCGGCATCTACGCCTTGTCCACCGTTGGCTCGATCGCGGGCAGTTTTCTGCCGGTGATCGTCCTGATCCCGCTCTTCGGCACCGCGCGGACCTTCCTCATCCTGAGCTTGGCGCTGTTGATTCCGTCGGTGCTGGGCCTGATCGCGGTCGGCGCCCGCGGCCGGGCGGCGGTGGCGGTCGGGCTGATGGTCGCGCTCGGGGTCGTGGCGACCATCGCCGCCGAGGGCAGGATTAAGCCGCCGGATCGGGGCCGTCTCCTCTACGAGACCGAATCCGAGTACAACTACATCCAGGTCCTGGAAGATGACGGCCGCACCCTGCTCGCGCTCAACGAGGGCCATGCCGTTCACTCCATCTACGACCCGGAGCGCCTGCTGACCGGCGGCCCCTGGGACTACTTCATGGCCGGACCGCTGTTCACGCCGGATGCCGGACCGGACGCAGTTGACACCGCGCTCCTGATCGGTCTGGCCGCGGGCACGGTGGCACGGCAACTGGAATCCGCCTACCCGGGGATCACGATCGACGGCGTCGAGATCGACCCAGAGATCGCCCGCGTCGGCCGGGAGTATTTTGCGATGGAGTCGCCGAACCTCGACGTCATCGTCGAAGACGGGCGGTACTTCTTGCGGACAACGACGGAGCGCTACGATCTGATCGGCGTTGACGCCTACCGCCAGCCGTACATCCCGTTCCAACTCACGTCTCGAGAATTTTTCCAAGAGGTCGCCGACCGCCTCACCCCGGGTGGCGTCGCGGTGGTCAACGTCGGCCGCACCCGCACCGACTACCGGCTGGTGGACGTGATCGCCTCGACGATGCGCGATGTCTACCCGACGGTCTTCGCGATCGACGTCGAGGGGTACACCAACACGATCGTCGTCGGAACCAACGCGCCGTCGCCGCCCGGCGCCTTTGCCAAGAACGCGGCCCGGTTGGCTCCCGATTCGGAACTCGGTCAGATCGCGGCAACCGCGCTGGCCACCGGCAACATCCGGGAGGTCTCGCCCGGTGGGCGCGTGTTTACCGACGACCACGCGCCGGTCGAACTGGTGGTGGACCAGATCATCCTCGACGTGGCGCGCCAGGGAGACGACCCGTGACCGAAACATCCGGCGTGATGGTGCTCGACCCGGCGTTTCCCACTCCACGGGATGGCTCCGCGCCAGAGCCGCACTGTCAAGGGCCACCGCGGCCGCTCAAAAGCGCCCTGCTCGACGCGGTGCCCGGCGTCGTCCACGGGATCACGGGACGGGTGCCCGGACTCGGCGCGGCGGACGGCAACGTCGCCTACAGCGCGCCGCGTGATCGGCAAGACGCCTGGTTGATGCGACAACGCTGGTGCGCTGCGCTCGGACTCGACGCCGCCCGCTTGGCGGTCTTGGGCCAGATCCACGGCGCGGCGGTGCGGAAGGTGGGCGCCGATGACGCCGGGTCTGGCGCACGACCGGCCACCGATCCGGCGGGTTACGGCGATGCCCTGATCTCGGACGAACCCGGCGTCGTCCTGATGACGTTGCACGCCGACTGTTTGCCCCTGCTGCTGGTGGACCCGGATCGCCCGGCCGTGGCCGCGGTCCACGCCGGGTGGCGAGGTACGGTCGCCGACATCGCCGGAGCGACCGTTGCGGGGATGCGGCGCGCCTTCGGCAGCGATCCAGCGCGCTTGCTCGGCTACATCGGCCCGACGATCGGACCGGACTGCTACGAGGTCGGTCCGGAGGTGGCGGAGGCGTGGCTTGCCGTGGCGCCGGACGGCCAGGCGTCACTGCGGGACACCGGCTCCCGGCCGTCGTTCGATCTCCGGCGGGCGAATCGTCACCTGCTGGCGGCGGCCGGACTCGAACCCGCCCGGATCGAGGTCAGTTCCATCTGTACCCGCCACGACGGCGACGCCTGGTTCTCGCACCGCGGTCAGGGTCCGGCGACGGGCCGCTTCGGGGCCATCATCGCCCTGGCGGACCGAGACGGGGACTGAGATGGCGCTGGCCCAACGCATCGCCAAGGTGCACGAACGGATCGCCCGCGCCACCGAGCGGGCCGGACGCGACCCGGCGTCGGTAACCCTCGTCGCGGTCTCGAAGACGGTCGACCGGGAGTCGGTGGACGAAGCCTACCGGCACGGGCTGCGCCATTTCGGCGAGAATCGAGTGCTCGACGCGGTCGAGAAGTACGCCACGCCGCTGCCAGAAGACGCCTCCCTCCACCTGATCGGCCAACTCCAAACCAACAAGGCCAAACCGGCCGCCGGTCTCTTCGACCTCGTCGAGTCGGTGGATCGCCCGTCGCTGGTCGGTGCGCTGGCCAAGGAGGGCATGCGGCTCGGGCGGCCGATTCCGATCTTGCTCCAGGTCAACATCTCCGGGGAAGAGCAAAAAGCGGGCTGCGACGAGGCCGCGGCCGACATGCTGGCTGATTCGATTCTGACCGAACCGTCGCTCGCGCTGCGCGGGCTGATGACGATCGCGCCGCTGGTCGCCGATCCCGAGCACGTGCGGCCCGTGTTCCGCGGTCTGCGCGAGTTGCGTGACCGGCTCCAGATTCGCCATCCAGAATCGAGGCTCGACATCCTTTCGATGGGGATGTCGAACGACTACCCGGTCGCGATCGAGGAAGGCGCGACCCACGTTCGGGTGGGCCGCGCCGTGTTCGAACGCAACTAACAGGCCAAGCGGCGCGCCTACGGGGTCGGAGTAGGCGTTCCCGCACCGGGCGTGGCTTCCGCCAGCCGGACCAAAATCGCCTCGATCGCGTCCTGCTCCCGGCCGTAGGCGGTCCAGTCGCCGCTCTCGAGGGCGGCTTGGCCGCGGGTGAAGGCAGCGAGCGCCTGCTGGGCGAGGTCGGCGTCCGCGCCGGTCGGTGGGGCGTCTTGGGGCTGCGTCGCCGGGTCGATGGCGCCCGGGTCGGGAGCAGCTTCGAGCGGACCGGCGGCGTCGGCCGACCCGCTGGCGATGGCTTGGAGCGCTTCCTCCAGCGTCGGACGCATCACGACGCGCTCGCTTGTGGCGGCGATCACCCGGCGCAGTTCCGGCAGGCCGGCGCCGCTGGCGGTGGCGCGCAGGTAGAGCGGTTGGACGTAGAGCAACCCGTCGCCGATCGGGATCACCAGCATATTGCCCCGGATCACTTCCGAACCGGCCTGATCCCACAGCGTGATCTGGGACGAAATCTCCGGTTCTTGGCTGATCCGGGCGGCGATCTGCTCCGGTCCGAACACGGTCACTTGGCGCGGGAACCCATAAACGACGAGTCCATGGGAGCCGTCGGGCGCCGTCCGCGCCGCCATCCAAGCGGTCATGTTTTGTCGCTCTTGCTGACCACCGGGGGTAAACGGCAGGATCAAAGCGAACTCGGACTTCTGCTCGCCGGGGAGGGTCAAGGAGACGTAGTACGGCTCCATGCGGAGCGTTTCCTCGCCTTGGCGCTCGCGGGCGATCGCCCACCGGTCGTCGCTGTTGTAGAAGGCCTGGGCATCGGTGACGTGGTAGGCGGCAAACACCTCAGTTTGGACGTCGAACAGCAGCTCCGGGTAGCGGAAGTGGGCGGCGATCGTCGGCGACACCTCGGCGACGGGGCGGAACAGGTCCGGGTAGATGTCGGCGTAGGCGTCGGCGATCGGGTCGGCGACGTTGGTGCGGTAGAAGGTGGTCGTGCCGTCGTAGGCGTCGATCGTCACCTTGACGCTGTTGCGGACGTAGTTAATGCCCCGGGTCGGCGTCGCGTCGGGGTAGCGGCTGCTGGTGGTGTAGGCGTCGATCACCCAGACCAGGCGACCGTCGGCGATCACCAGGTACGGATCCGGATCGTAGTCGAGGAACGGGGCGATGGCGCGGACGCGCTCGCCGATCTCGCGCCGCAGCAGCAACTTCGAGTCGTCGGTCAGGGCGCCGCTGAGGAGGACGTTGCGGTCGCGCAGGAACACGGCGGCGACCAGCTTGGTCCCGAAGTTGGACAGTTCGATCGCCCCCCGGCCCGCGCCCTCGTAGCGGGCCGGCTCATTGGCCAGGCCGGTGAACTCTTCTTGCTCGGTGTCGACGATCACCCAATCCTCGGCGCTCTCGCCGAAGTAGATCTCCGGCCGGGTCACGACCAGCGGGTCGTTCTCGACCGGGGGACCGGTGCGGGTCGGCGGGATATCGGCGAGCAGAAAGGGAGGCAAGCCCCGGTTGTCGACCTGGCTGACCGGGCTGACGACCAGGCCGTAGCCGTGGGTGTAAGCGAGGTGGCGGTTGTTCCAGTTCTTGGCGTTTTCCGGCAATCCGGCGAGGTTGAGTTCTCGGGCCGAGAGCAGCACCTGGGTCAACTCGCCGCCCAGGTCGTAACGGTCGATGTCGACGTCCCGGAACGCGTAGTACGGGGCAAAGGCTTGCAATTGCTGGTAGGTCGGTCCGATCACTCGGTAGTCCCAAAGTCGGATGTTGTCGACGGTGGTCGGTTGGGCCTGGATCGATCCAGGGGCCGGTTCTCCCTGCCCGGAAAGGTCGCGCACCGTCACGGCGTCCAATCCGTACGCCTGGCGGGTGAAGGCGATGTTGTCCTCGATGAACGGTCGCTCGCGGCGCAACTCGCTCGGATCGACCACGGTCCGCTGCACCGCCGCCGGGTAGATCACGCCGAGCAAGACACCAAAGGCCGCCCAGGCGATCAGGGCGCCCGCCAGCAGGCGCAACCGGCGCACGTAGGCGTTGACCACCAGCAGGACGGCGGCGACGGTCGTGACCGCCGCCAGGGCGTAGTTCGCCCACCGCTGGGCGTTGACGTCCGTGTAGCCGGCGCCGAAGACGAAGCCCCGGGTCGAGAACAGCAACTCGTAGTTGGCGAGCACGTACCCGGCGGCAAAGGTCAGCAAGACCCCGCCCAGCAGCGCGAAGACGTGGATCCGCATCTGATCGGGCACCGACCGCCAGTTGGCCGGTCGCATCCCCAGCCGGAGCGCGTAGATGAGGGCGACGCCGATCGCGGTCGCGATCAGGAGGGCGGTCAGGCCGCCGCGCACCGCCTGCAGCACCGGCAGCGTGAACATATAAAAGCCGACATCGCGCCCAAAAATCGGGTCATCGATCCCGAACGACCCCCCGTTCCGGAACAGCAACCACTGCTCCCAGCGCGCGGCGCCGGACGACCCGGCGGACAACGCGACGAGCGCCGTCGCCGCCAAGAGCAGCCAAACCAGCAACCGCTCGCCCAGCGGCGCGGCGCCGCCTACCGGTCGGGCGCGACGGGTCCGGCGGAGCGCAAAGACCAGATTGGCGAGGAAGAACCCGCCCGCCAACACGCCAAAGAGCGCGAACAGCGTCACCTGCGAGACGTACCGGGTGACCAGCACCGAACGGTAGCCGACCGAGCCGAACCACCACCAGTTGACCCAAAACGCGGCGGTGGCGAAGACGACCACGAACAGCACGACGAAGAACGCCGCCGTGATTAACATCCGCCGGGTGGAGGGGGAAACCCCGAACGACGGCAATGATGGGCGCGGCGGCACGCCCGGATTTGGGCGCCGGTTTTGGTTGGGCGGTAGGTTAAACACGGAGCGATGTCACCTCTGACTGTGCCAGTCTGGCACCGGCGGGGCGGGGGATGCTAGCATCCGGAACGAGCCGGGCGGGGCACTCAAGGTAGGACGGCAATGGGTCACCAGCCGGGACATCGTACCATCATCAGCCGAGGGTTCGCGCTCCGGAGGGACGCGCCTGCTCGATCTGGTAGCGGCGGATGACCGTGACGGTACGCAGCCTGGGCAGCGGCAGCTCCGGCAACGCGCTGCTGGTCGAGAGCGACCACGCCGCGATTTTGGTCGATTGCGGCCTTTCCCCGAGGCAGTTGGACGCCGGGTTGCGCGACTGCGGTCGAACCCCGTCCGAACTCGCCGCCGTCCTCCTGACCCACGAACACAGCGACCATATCCGGGGACTGGCCTGGATCGCGAAGACCGGGGTGCGGATCATCGGCACCGCCGGGACCGTAACCGCGGCGGGAACTCCTGCCGCGAACCGGGAGGAAATCCGGGCCAATCGTCCGCTAGCCATCGCCGGGCTTTGCGTGACGGCGCTCGGCGTCTCCCACGACGCGGCCGAACCGGTCGGGTTTCACATCTCGGGCGTCGGCGGCACCGTGACCGTGGTCACCGACCTCGGGCACGGCGACGAGGCGCTGCACGATCCGCTCTCGGTCTCCGACCTGATCGTGCTCGAAGCCAACCACGACGAGGCGATGCTGCGCCGCGGTCCGTATCCGCCGCACTTGAAGCGGCGCGTCCTGTCCCGCGTCGGCCACCTGTCGAACGCCGACTGCTCGCAAATGCTGGCCGAAGCGCTGGCGCACGGGTCGGGGAGCCGCACCATCTGGCTTGCCCACCTTTCCCAGACCAACAACCGGCCGGAACTGGCGACGCGAACGGTCGCCGCCCGGTTGGTCGCCGGTGGCCTCACCCATCGCGTCGAACCTTTGCCCCGAACCAGGGTCGGGCCGATCTGGCGTTCGGACGAGGCCCCGCAGATCGCCATTCAATTGCCGCTGTTGTAGCGGTCTCCAACGCCGAACGGGCAGCGCTACCGGTCCCCAGCGATCCAGCGACCGTTCGCCGGTATACTCGACGTGAGCGGCGGTCAGCCGCCGCGACTTCACGACAACCTGCTCGAACGAAAGGGTGTCCCCTGAGCGCGTTTCTGGTCCTCCACGATCGCCTCGCGACCTCGACGTTGCTGTTCATGGCCGCGCTCGGCGTCTGGGGATGCTGGACGTACGTTCGCGGTGGGTCGCTGTCTGGCAGCCTAGCCGGCGCCTTCGTGATCGGCCAGGGCCTGGTCGTGGTGCAGGCGGCGGCGGGCATCGCGCTCTACTTGGGGGGGCACCGACCGGCGACCTCCGTTCACTACCTCTACGGGGTGACCGCGATCCTGGTGCTGCCGTTCGTCTGGTCCTACATGAAAGACCGGCATCCCCGTCAAGGGTTGCTGCTGTACAGCCTGCTGGCGCTGTTCGTGGCCGGATTGGCGGTACGTGGGATGGCGACCGGCGGTTAAGCACCGACAACAGGGTTTGACCCGAGCGTCGCGCGGTACGACGCCGTAGGTCGTCGGCGTTGATCGCTGTTGTGGTCTATTAATGCCAGATGTTGTTGCCTTTGCGTCAAAATGTTGACAGGCTTGTGGCCTGCGCGTACAATCCGACCGTACAGTCTGGCACGTACGCCGCAAGCGACGCCCAACATGCGCCGGAAGGAGCCATCGTGGAGGCCGATCCTCGGGACTACCAGGATGTGATCGACCAGGCCCTGCAACTGGTCTACAGCCACCACCATCGGCTGGTTTCGCAACTGTTTCCGGCGGCGTTTCAACCGCTGTCACTCGAACAGTTGCGGCAGGGTCCGCTTGGGCAAGACCTGACCAAGCTGTCCCAACTGGCGCGCGGTCAGGTGCGCGTGGCCCGGGAAGGGGTGCTGGACGCGATCGAGTCGGTGTTGCAGTTGCTGTTTTGGCCCGCCGCCGCCGACGACTACACGGTTCCCCGTTCGTTCTGGGACACGGACCTCGGGCGGATGATGGCCCTCGCCAAGTACCGCGCGTTCGAGCCGAACGAACTGGTCAGCATCGGCAACGCGGCCCAGCAACTCGGCGTCACCCGCCCGACGATCTACCGCTGGATGGACGACCGGACGCTCAACTACGTCCGCGACGACATGAGCGGGCGCACCTTTGTCGTCCGCCGCGACATCGACAACCTGAAGAAGGTGGCGGCAGAGTACTCGGCCTAGCCGGTCGGGCGCCGTGCGCGACAAGTGGGCTGACTCGAACGATGGCCGGGGGCGATGGGCGCCCCCGGCCATCGTTTGTTGTCCGCGGGTGCCACGACGGGGACCGATCGTTCCCCATGGGTAGGGACGGTTGCAATCAGCATCCGGACGACGCCTCGGTCCCGAACAGTCCGTCGGTCGCGACGACGTGGCCCCGGCGTAGGTAGACCCGCGGCACCCGCGGCGCGATCCCGCTGACCAGTTCGTAGCCGATGGTGTCCATGGTCCGCGCGAGGTCGTCCCAACCGGGCGCTCCGGTTTCCGGAGGACCGACGACAACGACCGGATCGCCGACCTCGACGGGGTGTCCGGTCGGCAAGCCGACCACGGTTTGATCCATGCTGACTCGCCCCCTAACCGGCGCAGGGAACCCGCCGATGCCCATCGCCGCCCGGTTGGAGAGGCCCCGTCGGTAGCCGTCGGCGTAGCCGATCGGGACCAGCGCGGCGCGCTCCGCCGCTCCGGCCCGATAGGTGTGGCCGTAGCCGACGCCGTCGTCCGCGTGGAGATCCACCACGCGCGCGACCCGGCTGACAAGGCTCATCGCTGGTCTCACCCCCGGCGGTACGCCCTCCGCCGCCGGAGCGAGACCGTAGAGCGCGATCCCGACCCGCACCAGGCCGCGGTCGAACCGGCGGTCGCGCAAGACGGCGGCGCTGTTGGCGGCGTGGACCAGTCCGGCTGGGATCCCAGCGCGGTCCAGATCGTCCAACACCGTGTCCAGCAGCGCGTCCTGGCGGTCGGTGAGGTCGGAGTCCGGATCGTCGGCGGCGGCGAAGTGGGTGAACACCCCGGACAGCGTCAAACCCGGCGCGGCAACGATCGCTCGCGCCAGGGCAACGGCCCCGTCCGCCGTCGCGCCGAAGCGGCGCATCCCTGTGTCCAGCTTGAGATGGAGCGAGGCGGGACTGTTCAGCGGGAGTCGGGCGGCCGTCATCGCGACCGCCCGGGCGAACAGCGGATCGGCGACCGCCAGCGCCAGATCGGACCGCAGCGCCTCCGAGATCTCGGCGTCGCCGATCGGGCCGAGGACGAGCACCGGCGCGTCGATCCCCGCAGCGCGCAGGGCGCGCCCCTCGTCGACCGTGGCGACCGCGAGGTGGCTGGCGCCGTGCTCAAGCGCGGCACGCGCGACCCGAGTGGCGCCGTGACCATAGCCGTTGGCCTTGACCACCGCCATCAGCTCCGTGCCGGGGCCGATCAGGCGGCGGAAATGGGCGGCGTTCTCGGCGATCGCGTCGAGATCAACGACCGCGCGGGTGACCCGACCCGGGCCGGTAAAAACCTCGGGCGGGAGGAACCCGACCCTACGGTCCGTCGTCGCCACCGCCGCTTCCGGTCGCCTCGGGCGAACGCTCCATCCGGGCGATCACGCGCACCAGATCGGCCCGGCTGACGATGCCGACCAGCGCGTGCGCGTCGTCGACCACCGGCACCGGGTTGACTCCCTGTTCCAGCATCAGCGTCGCCAACTGGGAGAGCGTGGCGGAGGCGAGGATGTTGTAGACGGGAGAGGTCATCAGGTCATCGGCGGTCGTCGCCAAGACGTGGCGCAGATCCTCCTCGAAGTCGCGCCCACCGTCGGCGACGAAGATCGCGTCGAAGAACGGCACGGTGGTCGGCACCGTGACCTCGGCTTGGCGGGCGATCAGGTCCAATTCGGCGACGATGCCGACGACCTCGCCGTTCGCCACCACCGGCAGACCGGGCAACCCCGACTCCGCCAATCGGGCGGCGACGATCGCGATCGAGTCCTCGCGGTCTAGCGTCGGCACGTCGGTTCGCATCAGATCGGCGACCGTCGGGTCGCCGACAATCTCTCGCTCATCCACGGCCGGCTCCCGCGGAGTCACTGGGCGCCCGTTCCAACGCGGCCAGCTCTTCGGCAATCGCAGGCGGCAGGTCGCTGGCGACCAGACCAAGGGTGCCGAATCGCCGCTCGACTCGCCGCGCCGCGCGACCACCGACGAAGACGGCCAGCGCCGCCGCGTCCACCGGCGCCAGACCTTGGGCAAGGAACGCGCCGATCGTGCCGGCCAGCACGTCCCCCGTTCCGGCGGAGGCGAGCGACGGCGGGGCATCCTCGGCGATCAACGTCCGGTCGCCGTCGGACACCACGGTGTGGCCGTACTTGAACACGACAACCTGGTCCCATGACCGCGAGGCCTCGCGCGCCGTCCCCACCGGATCGGCGACGATCTCGTCGGGCTCCTTCCCCAGCAGGCGCGCCATCTCCCCGACGTGCGGGGTGAGGACGGCTTGGCGGGCGGGGAACCTATCCCGCCAACCGTCCTGTTTGGCCAACCAATTGAGTCCGTCGGCGTCGATCACCACCGGTTTGGCGATCCCGACCGGTGGCGGCGCTTCGGCTTCCGGCTCCTCACGGGTCGCGTTGGTCGCGAACCCGATCGCGCCGCGAAAGCCGACCGCTCGCGACCCGCCGATCCCGAACAGCGCCGCCAGCAGCGCCGTCGAGGTCTCGTCGTCGCCCAAACCGGGGCCGACCAGGAGGGCGGTCGACCGGTCGAGTTTGGCTTTGATCAACTCGACCGCCTTCCGGCCACCGCCGCCGGAGTCCGACTCCGGCAGCAGCACGAACGCCGCCTCGGGCACGTTGGCGGCGATCGCCCCGGCGATCCCGCGGGGCACGGCGAGGGACACGATCCCGGCCCCCGCCCGTCCCGCCGCCATGGCGCACAAGGCCGGGGCGCCGACGAATCCCGGCGAACCGGCGACGATCACCAGCCCGCCGACGCCCCACTTGTGGGCGCCGTAAGCGCGGCTGGGCAGCACCGACCGCGCGTACGCCTCGTCGATGATCGCGTCGCCCGGCCCAAGGTGGGCCCGTTCTCCCCGTTGGGTTTCGATCGCCGAACTCACCCTACTTGCCCTTTCGTTGTGCCGAATCGGCGACCGAATCCGGGTGCCGCGTTCGTGGCCAAGACGCGGGTTGGGCGGCCGAAACCGGAATCGCCGGGCCGTTGGTGGCGACGACGAAGGCCATCGCGTCGGTCCGCGAATGCGTCAGCGAGACGCTGAAATGATTGAGTCCGAGAGCGGCGGCGCGGTCGGCAGCCCGGCCGTGCAAGATCAAGACCGGTTTGCCGCGCCGATTGGACAGCACTTCCATTTCCTGCCACCGGATGCCGACGATGCCGGTTCCCAGCGCTTTGGACGTCGCCTCCTTGGCGGCGAAGCGGGCCGCGAGCTCGGAGACCCGGTGCCGGTAGCGGTCTCGTTCGCGCTCGGTGTAGACCCGGCGCAAGAACCGCTCCCCAAAATCGTCGATCGCCCGCTGGATGCGGGGGATCTCGATCAGGTCGACCCCAACGGCGACGGCACCGGACCGCTCCGGGTCGAACTCGGGGGCGTAGCGGTGGGCCGCCGCGCCGTTGTCGTCCTCGATCACGATTCCGCCGCACCTTCCACGTTCCGTCGCGTCGCCCGCCGGATTGTAGTCCCCGGCGGGAAACCCGCCAATCCACGCCCCTATCCGGCTACCGCGCCGACCGGCCGGTAGCGGTCGTGAAACGCGCGGCGGGCGGCGTCGAATGCTCCCGCGGCCAGCGCCGCGCGCATCGTTTCGCACTGGCGGGCGAGGAAGCGGAGGTTGTGGACGGAGGCCAGGCGCAGCCCCAGCACCTCCTCGGTCCGGAACAGATGGTGGAGGTAGGCGGCGGTGAAGCGGAAGCAGGTCGCGCAATCGCAGCCGGGGTCAATCGGTTCGTGAAGGTCCCGGTAGCGGACGACGCGGATGTTGATCCGGCCGTCCGGAGTAAAGAGCGCCGCGTTGCGAGCGAGCCGGGTTGGGAGCACGCAGTCGAAGAGGTCGATCCCGCGGGCGACGCACTCCCAAAGATCCTCGGGCGAGCCGACGCCCATCAGGTAGCGCGGCTTGGCGTCTGGCAACAAGGGCACCGTTTCTTCCAGCATCGCCGCCATCACCGGTTTGGGTTCGCCGACGCTGAGACCGCCAACGGCGCATCCCGTCACGTCGGCGGCGGCCAGCATCGCCGCGCTCTCGCGGCGCAGATCCGCCTCCATTCCGCCCTGGCAGATCCCGAACAAGGCCGATCCGGAGGCGGCGCCGCCCTGGTCCGCGTGGGCGCGGATCGCGCGATCCAGCCAGCGGGCGGTCCGCTCGGTGGAGGAAATCACGTCCTTTCGCGCCGCCGGCAGCCCGACGAAGTGGTCCAACGCCATCATCACGTCCGAACCGAACGCCAGTTGGAGTTCGACCGCCCGCTCCGGGGTCAGTCGGTGCGCGCTGCCGTCGACATGGGAGCGGAACACGACGCCGTCCTCGGTGACGCGGGTCTTGTGCGACAAGCTGAAAACCTGGAACCCGCCGCTGTCGGTCAGGATCGGCCCCGCCCAGCTCATGAACCGATGAAGCCCGCCGGCGTCCCGCAGCAGATCGGCACCGGGACGCAGCATCAGGTGATAGGTGTTGGCGAGCACGATCCGGGCACCGGTGGCGAACACCTCCTCCGGGTGCAGCGTCTTCACCGTCGCCTGGGTGCCGACCGGCATGAAGGCGGGCGTCTCGACATCGCCGCGGGTCGTGGACAGTCGGCCACGTCTGGCCAGCGTTTCGGCGTCGCGGTCGAACACCGCGAAGCCGACCGGCGCGGGAAGGCGACCCGAACCGGGTACCATAGCGAGCGTTGCGGACTCGATCATCGCGCGATCGACCGAGGGTCATGGTGGGCGATCGGTTTCGGGTCATCCTGCAACGGCGCGCCTTTGCGCTGCTCTACGGGGCGTTGGCGCCCGTCTACGACCGGTTCACGGAGTGGCTGTTTCTGGGCGAGTGGGCGCGGTGGCAGAATTCCGCCTTGCCGCCGCTCGCGGGCGCCCGGGTCGTCGTCGAACTCGGGTGCGGCACCGGCGCCCTGGCCGAGAACGGGGGCAACGGCCGCACCTGGTTGGCGCTGGACGCCTCGCCCCGGATGCTGGCGGTCGCGCGGCGGCGCCTCGGCCCGGCGTGCCTGATCCGAGCCGACACCCGCGTCATGCCCGTGCGGACCGGAAGCGTCGATGCGATCGTGGCCACTTTTCCGGGACCGTTCATCGTCGCACCAGAAACCGGGCGGGAACTCCAGCGGGTCGTCAAACGGGATGGTCTCCTGGTGATCGTCCTCGACGGGGAGCTGGCGGCGGACGGATCCAACCGGAAGTGGCGCCGCTGGGCGCTGCGGCGTTTCTACGGCCGCAAGCCAGGAACGCCGCCGGCGATCCGATTCGCCGGGTTCGACGGCGGCACGGAGGAGATCCAAACCACGCACGGCCGCGCCACGCTCTACATCGGTCGAGCGATCTCGGAAGCGACCAACCAGGACCAGGACCAGATTCAGAGGGGACGCTTCTTGGTATAGGTCGTGGCGAGGCGGCGTTGGCGGGCGCGGGCCAGTGCCTCGGTCCGTTCGGGGCCGGCCGTGGCCGGCGGCGGCGCTGCCTGCCGAGCGCTGACCGAGGGGCGCTTCATGACCGGTTCGTCGTCCATCTCCGACACGTCGGCCAGGGGATCGGCCTTGGTTGCCATCACCGCCACGGCCTTGTTCGCGCCGTTGGTGGGCTTGGGTTTGGCCGAGGCGGCGGCCGTCTTGGCCGCGGTGACCGATCGTTTTGCGGCGGTCGCTGGTTTGGCGGTCCCGCTCTTGGTCGCGGTGGCGGACTTGGCCGCACCGGTGGCCGAATTGAGGTCTTTTTTGACGCTGGACGTGACGTTGGCAACCTGGCCCTTGATCCCGGTCAACTCGCCGGTGACGGAGTTCTTGATGTCCTGGGCCTCGTTGATCGTCTTCTCGAACTCACCGGTCAACTCGGAAGTCATGCGGCGGAAATCCCGCACCGCCTTGCCCATCTGCCCCGCCACCTCGGGCAGCTTCCCCGGGCCAAAGACGATCAAGGCGACGACCATGATCAGGCCCAACTCCCAGGTTCCGATGCCGAAAAAACCCATGCTTGGTGTCCTCTGGCCGCTCCGGCGCGGCGGGATCGCGTCGTGGCACAATTCGACCGAGTAGTATAGCACCCGGCCTTGGGGATCCCCGGCAGCAGCGATCCAGCCGCGGTTCGGCGGACAACGATTCCGACAACGGGTGGAGCAAACGGTTCATGCGCATCATCGTCGGATTGGGCAACCCGGGGCGGGAGTACGCGGCGACCCGGCACAACATCGGATTTCTGGTGGCCGACGAGCTCCACCGCCGCTGCGGCAGCCCCGGGTTCCGCAAGCGGTTCAAATCGGAGATCGCCGAGGGGATCCTCGGCGGCGAAAAGGTCGTCCTGGTCAAACCGCAAACCTTCATGAATCTGAGCGGCAACGCCGTGCGCGAGGTCGTCAACTGGTACCACATGCCGCTCAACGAGGTGCTGGTCGTGCTCGACGACCTCGACCTCCCGTTCGGGGCGACCAGGATGCGGCCGTCGGGCAGCCCCGGCGGCCACAACGGATTGGCGTCCATCTGCGAGCAGGTGGGGAGCCGCGAGGTCCCGCGGCTACGGATCGGGATCGGCCGCGGGCGTTCGTCCGCTTCTTCCCACGTCCTGGCGCGGTTCAGCGCCGACGAAGAAAAAGAGGTACCCGGTCTGGTCGAGACCGCCGCCGACGGCGTCGAGACCTGGATCCGAGGGGGCATCGTCGAAGCGATGAACAGGATTAATCCCGTCGCGTCGAAACCGGAACCGAACGCGAAGCCTCCCCGACCGCCTGCGCCGGCCCCCCGCACCGTCTCCGGCGGCTCGGGAACCCCGGTACCGGCCGCGGACCACCACGGGATCGCCGCCGTCGCCGTGATCGGCGCCGGCACGATGGGCACCGGCATCGCCCAGGTCGTTGCCGAGGCGGGTCTTCCGGTGACGCTGATCGACCAGGAGCGGGGATGCCTCGACCGGGCGCTCGCCTCTCTCGCCCAGAACTGGTCGCGCGCGGTCGCCAAAGCGCGCCTGACCGAAAACCAGGCCGCGACCGCGACCGCGTCGGTGCGCGCGAGCCTGAACCGCGGCGAGGCATCGGGAGCCGACCTGGTGATCGAGGCGGTGAGCGAGGACCTGGCGGCCAAGACGGCGCTCTTCCGCGATCTGGACGCGATCCTCAAGCCGGCGGCGATTCTGGCCTCGAACACCTCCTCGATCTCGATCACCGCCCTCGGCGCCGCGACGACGCGGCCGGATCGGGTGATCGGGATGCACTTCTTCAACCCGGTGCCGGTGATGCGGTTGGTGGAGGTCGTGCGGGGAGAACGCACCGGCGCCGACACCGCCCGCCGCGTCGTCGCCACGGCGACGGCCTGGGGCAAATCGCCGGTCGAAGTCAACGATTACCCCGGCTTCGTCTCCAACCGGGTCCTGCTGCCGATGATCAACGAGGCAATCTTCTGCCTGTCGGAAGGGGTGGCCGGGCGCGACGCCATCGACGCGGTGATGACCCTCGGCATGGCCCACCCGATGGGACCGTTGGCGTTGGCCGACTTGATCGGCCTCGACGTTTGCCTTCAGATCTTGCTCGTCTTGCAGCGTGACCTCGGCGACGACAAGTACCGACCCGCTCCCCTCTTGCGCCGCCTGGTCGCGGCCGGCAAACTGGGCCGCAAAAGCGGAGAGGGGTTTTATGTCTATTCGAGCGGTCCGGGCGAACGATCCGGTGGATAGCGGCGCACGGGAGCCGGCGATGGACGGGGACCGAACCGAACCCGGGACGCGCCCGATCCGGGTGCTGATCGCCAAACCGGGCCTGGACGGGCACGACCGCGGCGCCAAGGTGGTGGCGCGGGCGCTGCGCGACGCCGGGTTCGAGGTCATCTACACCGGTCTGTTCCAGACGCCGGAGATGATCGCGACCGCCGCCAGCCAGGAGGACGTCGACGTCGTCGGGCTCAGCATCCTCTCCGGTGCCCACCTGGCGCTGTTTCCCAGGATTATGGACGCGCTGCGGGCGAACGGGATGGACGACGTGCTGGTGATCGCCGGCGGCACCATCCCCGACGAGGACGTGCCGCTGGTGCGAGACCTCGGCGTGGCGGCGGTATTCGGCCCCGGAACGTCCCTGCGCGAGGCCGTCGCGTTCATCCGCGACCACGCCCCACGCCGGGACGGCCCCGCGTGAGCGACCGTTCTGAAGCCGCGGGGATCGCGCTCGGGGAACGGCTGCTGGCCGGAGACCGGCGGACGCTGGCCCGCCTCCTCAGCCACGTCGAAGCCGAAGATGCCGTCGGTCGCGCCGGACTAACACGCGTCTACCCCGCCACCGGTCGCGGGCACCGGATCGGCGTCACCGGACCGCCCGGCGCCGGCAAGAGCACCCTGGTCAACGCCGTGATCGGCGTCTACCGGGACCTGGGGCGCCAGGTTGGGGTGCTCGCGATCGATCCGTCCAGCCCGCTGACCGGCGGCGCGACGCTCGGCGATCGGATCCGGATGGTGGACCGTTACGCCGACGAGGGGGTCTTCATCCGGTCCCTGGCGTCGCGCGGTCAGCGCGGGGGGCTGGCGCGGGCGACCATCGCCGCCGCCCACCTGCTCGACGCCGCCGGCTTCGACCCGATCCTGATCGAGACCGTCGGCGCCGGCCAGGACGAGGTGGCCATCGCCGCCGCCGCGCACTCGGTGGTGGTGGTCCAGGTTCCCGGTCTCGGCGACGACATCCAAACGATCAAGGCCGGCATCCTAGAAATCGGCGACCTGCTGGTGGTCAACAAAGCCGACCGCCCCGGCGCCGAGATCACGGCGCGCGACCTGCGGCGCATGCTCGCCCTCGGCACCGGTGCGAAACCCTGGACGCCGCCCGTTCTGCTGACCTCTGCTTCCACCGGGCAGGGCGTGGTCGAACTTCAGGGCGCGCTGGACGTCCACCGCTCGGCGCTCGAAACGACCCCGGCCGGGCACGGCGCCACCGGTTCGGCGTGGGACGAGCGCGTGCGGGGCATCGCCGGCGGGGAAGTCAGGGCGCTCCTGCGGATCACGCTGGAGCGGTGGCTTGATCGGGGAGGACGCGACGGTACGGTCGTCGCCGCGATCGCGGACGTGGCGAGCCGGCGGCGAACCGCGACCGACGCCGCGGAAGCGCTCGTCAGGGGCGCCGTGCGTGACCTGGATCCGGCGGGGTGACGCCGCCGCGGGCGGCGGCGGCGCGGTTGGCGATCAGCGCCGCCATCGCCCCGGCGCCGATCCCGTTGTCGACGTTGACCACCGCCAGGCCCGGGGCGCACGATTGCAGCATCGCGTAGAGCGCACCGACGCCGTCGCCGCCGACGCCGTAGCCGACCGAGGTCGGCAGCCCGATCACCGGCACGCCGACCAACCCCGCCACCACCGACGGCAACGCTCCGTCCATCCCGGCGGCGACCACGATCGCGTCCACTCCGCCGGCGACCATCGCTTCCAGCGGTTCGACCAGGCGGTGCAGTCCCGCCACGCCAACGTCCCACGCCTGGACCACGGCGCAGCCCATCTCCTCGGCCATCGTCGCCGCTTCCAGCGCTGTCGCCGCGTCGGAGGAACCGGCCGCCAGCAGACCGATCCGGCCTCCGCTGACCGGTGGTTGAGCGCCGCCTGCCGCGACCACGACGATGCCGGCTCGCTCGACCTGCCGCACGGCGTAGCGGGTCGCCAACCGCGTCGCCACCGCCCGCCCGATCTCCGGGCTGCAGCGGCTCGCCAGCGCCCGGTGATCCGGTCCGATCGCGACCAGCCGCTCCAGCGCGAAAACCAGTTCTTCGACCGTCTTGTGCCCTCCCAGGACCACCTCCGGAATCCCGGTGCGCCGTCGCCGGTCGGGGTCGAGCCTGAGAGGGAGATCCTGCCCGGGATCGCCAACCGAGACATCGGCCGCCCGTGCCAGCGCCGCACGGACGGCGTCAAACGGGCGCGTCGGCGGTCCCTCGCTCATGTCGCCAGCTCCGCCGCTTCGGCCAACGCGGCGGCGATGAGCGGCGCCGCGTCGGTCGGTTCCCGGTCGAGCGTCAGCGCGGCCAGAAACTCGACATTGCCGGCCGGTCCTCGTAGCGGTGACGCGGTCAAACCCTGGATCGAAAAGCCATTCTCGGTCGCCGCCGCGAGGACTGTTTCCAGCACCTGGCGGTGGATCGCCGCGTCTTTGACGACACCGCCTTTGCCGACGTCGCGGCGCCCGGCCTCGAACTGCGGCTTGATCAGCGGCACGCACCGACCACCGGAGATCAGGACCTTCGCCGCGACCGGGAAGATCACGCCGAGCGAGATGAACGAGACATCAATCACCACCAGGTCCACGGGTTCCGGCAGCCGGTCAAGGTAGCGGGCGTTCAGCCGTTCCATCACCGTCACCCGCGGGTCCTGCCGCAGGCGCGCGTCCAGTTGCCCGTACCCCACGTCGACGGCGTAGACGCGGGACACGCCGCCTTGAAGCAGGCAATCGGTAAAACCGCCGGTGCTCGCCCCAAAGTCGGCCGCGACCAGCCCGATCGGCACGATCCGGAAGCGGTCCAGGGCGTGGGCGAGTTTGTCTCCGCCGCGGCTGACGAACCGGGGACGCGCCGCCAGTTCGACCGCGTCCGCCGGCCGCACCGGGGCGCCCGCCCGGACCACCGTGGCGCCGTTGACTTGGACATCCCCGGCCAGGATCAAGGCTCGCGCTCGGCTCCTGGTGTTGGCCAATCCCCGCGCCACGACTGCCTCGTCGAGCCGCGCCTTGCCCACCGGCACGACGGCCGTCACCGGTCGTCCGCGGCGGCGGCGCGCGCAAGGAACGGCGCCGTCTGGGCGTGGCAAAGCGCGACCGCGAGGGCGTCGGCGGCGTCGTCTGGCTGCGGTGCCTGTGCCAGTCCCAGGATCAAGCGGACCATCTCCTGCATCTGACGCTTGTCCGCCTTACCGTAGCCGACCACCGCGTGCTTCACCTCCGACGGGCTGTACTCGACGACCGGCACCCCGGCGCGGGCGGCGGCGAGCAGGACCACGCCCCGGGCCTGGCCGACCGCGATCGCCGTCGTAACGTTGCGGGCGAAGAACAACTGCTCCACCGCCAACACGTCGGGCCGGTGCTCGTCGAGCAGCTCGGTCGTGCGGTCGAACAGGTCGACCAACCGATCCGGCATCGGTCGATCGGGCTGGGTGGCGACCACGCCGAAGTCGAGCAGGCGCGGTTCCTGGTCTCCGGCGATGACCCCGTACCCGAGGAGCGCCGTTCCGGGGTCGATGCCGAGGGTGATCACGGGTGGGGGTTCCTGGCGCGAGACGCGACGCGAGGCCTTATCCGACCGCGGCCAACACGTCGTCGGAGATGTCGAGGTTGGTGTAGACCGTTTGCACGTCGTCGAGGTCCTCGAGCCGCTCGACGAGGCGAATCGCCTTCACCGCCGCGTCCGGATCCGCTTCCAACAGCGCCTTTGGGCGCATGGTCAGTTCGGCCGACTCGATCTCGTAGCCGGCATCGGACAAGGCTTCTTGGACCACGTGCAGGCCTTGCGGCTCGGTGTAGACCTCGACCAAGCCGTCGTCGGTCAGCACGTCGATCGCGCCGGCGTCGATCGCCACCAAGGCGATCTCGTCGGGGTCGGCTGAACCCGGCGTGACCACAACCAGACCGACCTGGTCGAACATCCAGCCGACGCTACCGGATTCGCCGAGTGTTCCGCCGGCGCGGGTCAAGACCGCCCGGACCTCGCCGACGGTGCGGTTGCGGTTGTCGGTCATCGCCTGGATGATCAACGCGGTGCCGCCCGGACCGTACCCCTCGTAGGTGATCTCGTCGAACTGTTCGCCGCCCGATCCACCCGCTCCGCGCTCGATCGCGCGATCAATGTTCTCCTTCGGCATGTTCTCGGTGCGCGCCTTCTGTACCGCAAGCCGGAGCCGGAAGTTGGCGTCCGGATCGGGCGATCCGGCCCGCACCGAGACCGTGATCTCGCGCGCCAGTTTGGTGAACAACTGGCCCCGCTTGGCGTCGGCGGCGCCTTTTTTCCGCTTGATCGTCGACCATTTCGAGTGTCCGGACATAAGACCGATTGCTCCTAAGCCGATGCGGGTCGTCTCGCTTCGGGAAGTATAGCACCGGCGTTCGGGGGTTCCATTCCGGTGCCGGAATGGGAGCTGGACCCCTTGAAACGTGCGTAAACCTCCGCTAGACTGCGGAGCATCGGGTAGGTCTACACAAATCGAGAAGCCGGGGAGGGGTATGCCAAGCCATCGTGCCCGTCGCGTTCGGAGCGGATCGCCGTAGCGTTGTCCGTTGCCCGCCGCCCGCCGGTTGGGTTCGCCGGTTCCGGTCTCGACCTGCATTCGCCGCGCATCGCCAACGTCCCCAACGTCGCGCCAGCGCTGCGCTCGCCCACAGGTGGTGAAGCGTTCGATGGTTACCACGCTGATCGCCAAAGGCAAAAACCAAGGGTTCCTGCTGTCCGACGAGATCATCGCCGCGTTTCCTGACCCCGAAGAGCACCTGGAACGACTCGACGAGTTTTATTCTTCGCTCGTCGCCGAAGGCATCGAGGTCCTCGACCAAGCGCCCGTCAAACCGGTCGCCGCGGCATCATCGACCGCGAAGGTCCGCGACCACGCGGCCGAGCGGGCCGAACACGACGAGGCGATCGCGGTTGGCGTCAGCGATTCCGTCCGCCTTTACCTCCAGGAGATCGGTGAGACCGACCTCCTGACGATGGCGGAGGAAGTCTGGCTCGCCAAGCGGATGGACCGCGGGAAGCAGGCCGAGCAGCGCCTCCTCCTCGACCTGTGCAGCCTGGAAGACCGGGAGTCGCTGGAAGCCGACCGGCTCGACGGCGACCGCGCCCGCGCCCACCTGATCCAAGCCAACCTTCGCCTCGTCGTCTCCGTCGCCAAAAAGTACGTCGGCCGCGGTTTGTCGTTCCTGGATCTGATTCAGGAAGGCAACATCGGACTGATGAAGGCGACCGACAAATTCGATTACACGCGAGGATTCAAGTTCAGCACGTACGCCACCTGGTGGATCCGGCAAGCGATCACCCGCGCCATCTCCGATCAGAGCCGGACGATCCGGCTCCCGGTCCACGTCGGCGAAACCATCAACCGGGTCAAGAAAACCGGCCACCGCCTGCAGCAGATCCTGGAGCGGGAACCGACCCAGGAAGAGATCGCCCGGGTGATGGACATCACCGACGAGAAGGTGCGCCAGGTCCTTGACGTCGCCCGCCATCCGGTCTCCCTCGAAGCCCCCGTCGGCCAAGACGGCGACGCCTTCCTCGGCGACTTCATCGAGGACGAGTCGCTGCCCGCCCCGCTGGAACTGGCCTCCCAACAGTTGCTCAAGGCCCAGATTGGGGACGCTCTGAACAAGTTGACCGAGCGCGAACGCAAGATCATCCTCCTCCGCTTCGGCCTCGAAGACGGCCGCTTCCGCACGCTGGAAGAGGTCGGCCGCGAGTTCGGCATCACCCGCGAACGGATCCGGCAAATCGAAGCGAAGGCGCTGCGCAAGCTGCGCCACCCCAGTTACAGTCGCAAGTTGCGGGGGTACTTGGAATAGCCGCGCGCGAAACCAGCGGTCTCCACCGCATCTTGCTCTCCCCCATGCTTCGGGTCTTTCCGAACGAGGCGAGGAATCTCGTTGTCCCTGTCGTGGAACACGAGATTCCTCACGTTGCGCCTGACCGAACGTTCGGCCAGAGGCGGATCGGCGCGGACCGCCTTTCCTGCCCGGTGGCGCCCTCGAGGGGCAGGACCACGCGGGATTGAGCGGACGAAGCCAGAGTCAGGCGTTTCCCGCTATGGCGCCCGCAGAATCAGCGACACGTTGTGCCCGCCAAACCCCATCGAGTTGGTCATCGCTGTCCGCAGCGGGGCGGACCGCGCCTCGTTCGGCACGTAATCGAGGTCGCAGGCCGGGTCCGGCTCGAACTGGTTGATCGTCGGTGGGATGCAACCGTCGCGCAGGGCGAGGACGCAGATCGCCGCTTCCAGCGATCCCGCCGCCCCGAGCAGGTGGCCGGTCATGGACTTGGTCGAGCTGATCGGCAGCCGGGCCGCGTGGTCGCCGAAGGCGCGCTTGATCGCCAGCGTTTCCAGCTTCTCGTTCAGCTGGGTCGAGGTCCCATGGGCGTTCAGGTAGTCGATCTCGTCCGGACGCGTCCGCGCGTCCGCCAGCGCCAGCGTCATCGCCCGCGCCGCGCCGTCTCCGTCCGGCGCCGGTTGGACCATGTGGTTGGCGTCATCGGTCGTAGCATAGCCCGCGACCTCGGCCAGGATCGTCGCGCCGCGTCGTTCGGCCCGATCCCACTCCTCCAGCACCAGAACGGCGCCGCCTTCGGCGATCACGAAGCCGTCGCGGCCGGCGTCGAACGGCCGGCTGGCCGTCGCCGGTTCGTCGTTGCGGGTCGATAACGCGCCCATCGCGTTGAACCCGCCCACCCCCAGTTTCGTCACCGCGGCCTCGCCGCCTCCGGCGATCATCGCGTCTGCCAGCCCGAGCCGGATCATGGTCGTCGCCTCGCCGATCGCATGGGCCGATGAGGCGCAGGCGGAAACGGTCGCCAGGTTCGGTCCCTTGGCGCCGATCGCGATCGCCACCAAGCCGGCCGCCATGTTCGGCAGCAGCATCGGAATAAAGAACGGATTCATCCGGGACGGCCCGTGCGCGGCCAACGTTTCCGCGCCCTGCTCGATGGTCTCCACCCCGCCCATCGCGGTGCCGATGAGGCAACCGACCCGCGTCGCGTCCTCCTGCTTCGCGTCGAAACCGGCCATGGCGACCGCTTCGAGCGCGGCGACGACGCAAAACTGGCTGTAGCGGTCCATCCGCCGCGCCTCTTTGCGCCCCAAGGTCGCCACCGGATCGAAGCCGGTTACCTCGCCCGCGAACCGGGTCGCAAAACCCGTCGGATCGAACCGCGTGATCGGTCCAATCCCCGATCGTCCGTCTCGGACCGCGGCCCACGCCGCCCCGGCGGTGTTCCCGGTCGGACAAACGACCCCGACACCGGTGACCGCAACCCTTCTTCTGGATCCTTGGTCCATGACCGCATCCTCCCTCATTGCCGTGGCAAATGATAGATCGTTTTGGGGCGAAGGGGATATGTCGTGCGGCCGGCGCTCCTGTGCGCCCGTCTCCACGTCTCCACGTTGCCGCCTTGTCCTACCCCGGTGACCGTGCTACCCTCCCTTCGCGGCTGGCCCTGCGGTGTTCGTGATGATCTTCGTGGTCTTGAGCCAACAGAAAATAGCCGGGAGCTGCTAGCCGGGAGCGACCGCTCGCGGGGTTGTGGCGCCCACCTGCGAAAGCAGGTTCAAGGCTCCGATGCACACGGCACAGGCGGGGTCCGCCGCCTTCCTTCCGCTCCCGCTGACCCGCCCACCGCCATCCGATCACCCCGCTCTCCAGTACAGGAACGCCCGTGATCGCCATCGTCCACGGCCCCGACGCCGCCACCGCGCGGGCCGAGGTCGCCGCCCTCGTTCGCGCCCACGACCCGGCGGGGACCAGCACGTCCCGCCTGGATGGTCGGGTCGTCGGCGTGCCCCAAATCCTTGGGGCCGTCGCCAGCGTCGGCTTCTTCGCGGAGCCGCGCGTGATCGTGGTCGAGGATTTCCTGTCCCGCACGGCCAAAACCCAAGACGGCGACGCCGACGCCAAAGGCAAACCCGCCACCGATTTCGCGGCGCTGTTTGCCGCCGTGCCCGCCGATAACGTCCTGGTGTTCCTCGACCAGACGCTCGCCGCGCTCCCGGTGGCCGTCCGCAAGTCGCTCCCTGCGCAGGCGCGGGTCATCGCCTGCGAGCCACCTCGCGGTGCCGCCCTGATCGATTGGCTGGTGCGCATCGCCAAAGACAACGACGCGGACCTTTCGCCCCGAGTCGCGCGTGGCCTCGCTGAGCGCCTCTACCCGCAAACTTGGTCCACCAAACCGAACAACCCGGCCTTCGACCGCCCGCCCGACCTCGATCGCCTCGCCAACGAGATCGCCAAACTCGCCCTCGCCACCCACCCGTCACCGATCTCCAGCGACGTGATCGACGCCATGGTCCCCGCCGGCGACAACGACCAACTGTTCCGCTTCGCCGAAGCCGTTGCCGCCGGCGCGGTCGGCCCGGCCACCGTCGAGTTGGGTCGCTTGCTCGACGCCGGGGAAGAGCCGTTCAAGCTGGCCGCCCAGGTCCAACAGCAAGCGGAGCTGGCGATCGTCGCCGCGGCGGCGGGCGGCCGCGCTGATCCGGTCGGCATCGGGAAAGCATTGGGCCTGACCAACCCGAACCGCATGATCGGCGTTGTCAACGCCCAGCGGCGGTTGCCGCCCGGGATGCCGCGTGCCGCGCTGGGCGCCGCCATCGCGTCCGACCGCGGCATCAAGCGCGGTCTCCTGCGGCAACCCGAGGACTCACTGTACGCGCTCATCGCCGCGACCGGGTCGGCCGCCGGCACGCCAAAACGGGGCGACACTTAAGTGCCGCCCCGCCGGGTCGTCGCATTTGCCCGGGAACCGGAGCCGCGTCGCTACGCCGAGGCGGCCGTCGCGCCCATCCGGTTGAACTTCGCCATCAGGCGGGACTTGCGGCGCGCCGCGTTGTTGCTGTGGATGACGCCCTTGCTGGCGACCCGGTCCAACATGCTGATCGCGTCGCCAACCGCCGCCGTCGCGGTGTCCTGGTCGCCGGCGCGGATCGCCAGCTCCGCCTTCTTGACGAACGTCCGCGCCGCCGTCCGATACGGACGATTCCGCGCCCGCCGCCGCTCCGACACCCGGATCCGCTTCCTCGCCGATTTGCTGTTTGCCAACCCGAACCGCCCTTCGCTGGTCTCGTTACCGTTCGACTCTATCCGATCGGGCACGCCAACACGCGGCGCCCACGATGCGCTGGCCGCATCCTACCAGAACGGGCACGCTGACTCAAGGGTGCCCGGGGGACGGTCGTGACCGCGCCAGGACGGTCGTTCCCGATCGCCCGTCGCCCGAACGCGGCCGCCACGGATGTCGGGCCGATGCACGCCGCCCCAACGGCCGAGTTGCCGACCGCCGAATTACCGGCGGTGCAGTCGTCGGTGATGCGCAGCGCAGCCGTGATCGGGATCGCGTTCATCCTCAGCCGCCTGCTCGGCGTCGCCCGCGAGATCATCCTCGGCTACCAGTTCGGCACCAGCGGCGAGTACGACGCCTACGTCGCCGCGTTCCGGGTCCCAGACCTGTTGTTCCTGGTCATCATGGCCGGATCGTTCGGATCCGCCTTCATCCCGATCTTCGGCGGGATGCTGGTCCGGGGTGACCGGCGCGGCGCCTGGCGCCTTGCGTCGGCGGTAATCAACCTCTCGGTGCTGATCACCATCGCATTCTCGTTGGTCTGCATGATCCTGGCCGAACCGCTGGTTCGCTACGTCGTCGCGCCGGGTCTGAGCCCGGAGAACCGCGCCATCTGCGTCGATACGATGCGGGTGCTGCTGCTCTCGCCGATCCTGCTCGGGCTCGGCATCGCCGCCAAGGGTATCCTCGAGGCCCATCACCGGTTTGGGCTGGCCGCACTCGCCCCGCTCGTCTACAACGCCGCAATCATCGGAGGAGCGCTGGCCCTCGGCCCGACCTTAGGCGTCTTTGGCGTCGCGACCGGCGTGCTGATCGGCGCCCTCGGCCACGTCGCAATCCAGATTCCCGGGCTGATCCATGCCGGCATACGCTACACGCCCCGGTTTAGCCTCCGTACGGAAGGGTTGGCCCAGGTCGGGCGCCTCCTCCTGCCACGCGTGATTGGCCAGGCGGCGTTCCAGGTCAACTTCATCGCCGTCCAGTACTTCGCCTCGAACGCCGGCGAAGGCCGGGTCTCGGCGCTCAACTACGCCTGGCAACTCATGATGCTGCCCCACGGCGTGATTGCGCTCAGCATCTCGACCGTCATTTTCCCGACCATGGCTCAGCTCTTCAGCCAAGGTAAGACCGACGAGTTGCAAGCGACGTTCGGTCGCGCCTTGCGCCCCCTGCTGTTCCTCAGCGTCCCCTCCGCCGTCGGGCTGTTCGCGTTCCGAACCCCGATCGTACAGACCATCTTCCAGCGCGGCGAGTTCGACGCCGGATCGACGCGGATGGTCGGCGAGGCGCTCGTCTTTCTCGGCCTCGGGCTGGTGTTTTACGCCTTGGTCGAGATCCTGACCCGCGCCTTCTACGCGATGCACGACACCCGGACTCCGGTCATCGCCGCCGTCGTCATCATCGTCCTCAACGTCGCACTGGCGGCGGCCTTGGTCGGTCCGCTCGACCTGGGGGGACTGGCGCTCGGGTTGACGGCGACGACCGGGATCGAGGCGCTGATCCTCCTCTACGTGCTCCACCGACGGATCGGCGCCCTTTCGCCGGAGTTCGCCGCCTGGTTTGCCCGGCTGGCATTGGCCGCCACGCCAATGGCGTTGCTGGCCAACGGCGTTGCTCATCGGTTGACCCGCGCCACCGAACCCGGCGTCGCCGCCCGACCGGTGCAGTTCGCGTTGCTCGGGTTCGCGTTGGCGCTCGCCGGGGGCACGTTCGCCGTCGCCGCGTCGTGGCTCCGGCTGGAGGAGTTGGACGAGACGCTGGACCGGGTCGCCGCCCGCGCCCCGGCCCTGGCGCGACCGGTCCGCCTTGCCCTCGGTCGTCGCCCCTAAGCGCTGCGCTATACTTTCGTGGCGGCGTTCGCGCCCCAACCACCTCCGAACCGTGACACGACGCGCGACCAACGAAACCGGCGTATGAGCACCACCATCACCTCCACCACCGCCGATTCGCCGACCGAGGCGATCGCTAAGATCCGCAACTTCAGCATCATCGCCCACATCGACCATGGCAAATCTACCCTCGCCGACCGCCTGCTCGAAAAGACCGAGACGGTAACCCGGCGCGCCATGGTCGACCAAGTGTTGGATTCGATGGAGCTGGAGCGCGAAAAAGGGATCACGATCAAGGCCCGCGCCGTCCGGATGCGCTACCGTGCGCGCGATGGCGAGGAGTACGAACTCAACCTGATCGACACCCCCGGTCACGTCGACTTCTCCTACGAGGTCAGTCGCAGTCTGGCCGCCTGCGAAGGCGCGCTGCTCGTCGTCGACGCCGCCCAGGGCATCGAAGCCCAGACGATGGCCAACGTGTACCTGGCGCTGGAGCACGACCTGGCCATCGTCGCCGTGATCAACAAGATCGACCTGCCCAGCGCCCAGCCCGAAAAGGTCGCCGCCGAGGTCGGCCAGTTCATCGGCCTGCTCGACGACGAGGTGATTTTCGCCTCGGCCAAGGAGGGCCGCGGCATCGAGGACATCCTCGAAGCCGTGGTCGCCAAGATTCCGCCGCCGCGCGGCCGGGCCGACGCCCCGACCCGGGCCTTGATCTTCGACTCCCACTACGACGCCTACAAGGGAGTGATCGCCTACGTCAAGGTCGTCGACGGCGAGATCGGCAAGGACGACCGGATCAGGCTGATGTCGACCGGCAAGGAAGCCGAGCTGATCGAACTCGGCTTCTTCGATCCCAACATGCAGGCCACCAGCGCCTTGCGCACGGGCGAAGTCGGCTACGTCGCCACCGGTCTCAAGGTGGTCAAGGATTGCCAGGTCGGCGACACGATCACCCTCGCGTCTGCTCCCGCCGTGCGACCGCTGCCCGGCTACCGACCGGCCAAGCCGATGGTGTTCGCCGGGTTGTACCCGACCGACAACGAGTCGTACCCCCTTCTGCGGGACGCCCTGGAACGGCTCCAGCTGAACGACGGCTCGCTGACCTACGAGCCCGAATCGTCGTTGGCGCTCGGGTTTGGCTTCCGCTGCGGCTTCCTCGGCCTGCTCCACATGGAGATCATCCAGGAGCGCTTGGAACGCGAGTACAACCTGGATCTGCTCGCCACCGCGCCGAGCGTCGAATACGAGATCGCGCTGCGCGGCGGGCGCACCCTGGCGATCGACAACCCAGCCGATCTGCCCTCGCCCGGCGAGATCGAAGCGATCCGCGAACCGTGGATGGACATCAGCATCATCCTCCCGTCGCGCTACATCGGCGCGGTGATGGAGCTGCTCTCCAGCCGCCGCGGGATCTATAAGGAGCTCGTCTACCTCGACGAGGACCGCGCCCATCTCAAATTCCAGATGCCCCTCGGCGAATTGATCATCGACTTCTACGACCAACTGAAGAGCCGCACGCAGGGCTACGCCTCGCTCGACTACACCTTCGCCGACCTCCGTCCCGCCGATCTGGTCAAGCTCGATGTCCTGGTCAACGGCGCGGCGGTCGACGCGCTCTCCTTGATCGTTCACCGCGACGACGCCTACGCCAAGGGACGCCAATTGGTCGAGACCCTGCGCGGTTTGATCCCCCGCCAGATGTTCGACGTCCCGATCCAGGCCTCGATCGGGAGCCGGATCATCTCCCGCGAGACGATCCGGGCGATGCGCAAAAACGTTCTCGCCAAGTGCTACGGTGGCGACGTCTCGCGCAAGCGAAAGCTGCTCGAAAAGCAGAAAGAGGGCAAGGCGCGGATGAAGATCGTCGGCAACGTCGAGATCCCGCAGGAGGCCTTTATGGCCGTCCTCAGTTTGAGCGCTGAAAAAGCGACGGCGGGCAAGACGTAGCATGACCGCCGCCGTGACGGTGGTCGGTCTCGGCCCCGGTTCCCCTGACCTGCGCACGCTCCGCGCTCAGGCACGCCTCGACGCGGCGCGACGAATCATCCTTCGGACCGGCGTTCACCCCGGTCTCGACGACCTCCTCGGCGATCCGCGCGTGACCGCCTGCGACGACCTCTACGACCGCCTCGACACGTTCGACGCGGTCTACGATGCCGTCGCCGCGCGCGTCCTCGACGCCGCGGACACAGGGCCGGTGGTTCTTGCCGTTCCGGGGCATCCGCGCTTCGGCGAGGCCAGCGTTACCCGACTGATCGGCTCGTGTGCGAAACGCGGCCTGAGCCTCGAAGTCGTGGACGGCATCAGTGCCCTGGATGTCGTGGCCACCGCGCTGGACATCGACCCGCTGAGCGCGCAGCTCCAAATCGTGGACGCCGCCGCCCTCGAAGCCACGCTCGACCGGGAACCCTACGCCGGGGGATTGCTGGCGCTGGATCCGACCCGACCCTGTCTCGTGACTCAGGTCTACGGTCCCGCCATTGCCTCCTCGGTCAAAATCGCCCTCGGGCGTCGCTATCCCGACGATCACCCGATCGTCCTCGTCGGTTCGGCGGGAGTGGACGGTGAGGGGACGACGGTTGCCTGCCCGCTCCACCGGATCGATCGCCAATCGGTCGACCACCTGAGCAGCGTCTGGGTGGCGGCGATGGACCCCTTAACGTCCACGCGCGCTCCCGAAACGTTGCAACGGATCGTCGCCACGTTGCGAGCGCCGGGCGGGTGTCCCTGGGATCGCGCCCAGACCCATGGCTCGCTGCGCGGTGCCGTCCTCGAAGAAGCCTACGAAACGGTCGACGCCATCGACACCGGAGACGCCGAGAACCTTGCCGAGGAGTTGGGCGATCTGGTGCTGCAAGCGTTCATGCACGCCCAGATCGCCGAGGAAGCCGGGTCGTTCGCGATCGAGGACGTCTTCGCTCACGTCTCCGAAAAGCTCGTCCGTCGCCATCCGCACGTCTTCGCCACGGCCACCGCCGAGACACCCGATGACGTGGTGGCGACCTGGAACCGGGTCAAGGCCGAGGAACGGCGGGCCAAGTCTCCGGCGGGATCGTCGCCCTCTCCGCCCGGCGACGGTTTGCCGCGTTCGATGCCCGCCCTGCTCAGGGCCGCCATGGTGCTCCGTGACCACACGGCCCCCTCCTCGGTCCCGCATGAACCGGAGGACGTGCTCGGCGACCGTCTGCTCGCGGCGGTCACCGCGTTGGCCGCCGCCGGCCATGACCCCGAACGGGCGCTCAACGACGCCCTGACCCGAAGCCGGAACCGCACGACCTAGTGCTCGTCGGAAACCGCGATCCGCACCGTCTGAGCTAGCCGGAGGAAGACCCGACCGTGTCCCCAACCTATCCGTCCGACGTCGACCCCGCCGTCATCGGCCGCCTGACCTGTGGCTCCCTCCGCGCCGTAAACGTCGGCGAACGCGTCGAGCTGAGGGGGTGGCTCAACCGGCGGCGAGATTTTGGTGGCCTGGTCTTTCTAGACGTGCGGGACCGGTTCGGGGTGACCCAGGTGGTGTTCAATCCCGAACACCAGGCGGCGGCGCACGCCGCCGCCAGCGATGTCCGGAACGAGTACGTCGTCCGCGTGTCGGGCACCGTTCGCCGCCGTCCCGCAGGGACCGAGAACCCGAAGCTGGTTACCGGCGAGATCGAGATCGATGGTGACGCGATCGAGGTCCTGAACCCGTCCAAGACCGTGCCATTCAACGTCAACGACGACGCAGAGGTGGACGAGAGCCTGCGCCTGCAGTACCGCTACCTCGATCTGCGCCGACCCACGATGCAGGCCAACGTGATCCTGCGCCACCGCTTGGTCAAGCACATGCGCGACTACCTCGACGCCCGCGGTTTTGTCGAGGTCGAAACGCCGCTGCTGATCAAGAGCACCCCCGAGGGCGCCCGCGACTTCTTGGTGCCCAGCAGCAGCGCGCCCGGGACGTTCTATGCCCTGCCCCAATCACCGCAACAGTTGAAGCAGTTGCTGATGGTCGCCGGTTTTGACCGCTACTTCCAGATCGCCCGCTGCTTTCGCGACGAGGCCCAACGCGCCGACCGCCAACCGGAGTTCACCCAGCTCGACATCGAGATGTCGTTCGTCGACGAAGTCGACGTGATGGGATTGGCCGAGGACCTCTACAGAGAATTGGTCGAAACCCACACCGCCAAGCGTCTCCTCGCCAAGCCCTTCCCGCGTCTGACCTACGCCGAAGCGATGGAACGCTTCGGCATCGACCGGCCAGACCTCCGGTTTGGCGTCGAACTTCATGACGTCTCGGCGGCGCTCGCCGACACCGGGTTTCAGGCGTTCAAAGGCGTACTCGCGGCCGGCGGCCGGGTCAAGGCGATCGTCGTCCCCGGCTGCGCGGCCTACACCAGGCGCGAGCTCGACGAACTGACCGAGTTCGCCAAACGCTCCGGCGCGAAGGGACTGGCCACCATCGCGCTCACCGAGGAAGGTGTCCGGTCCCCGATCGCCAAGTTCCTGTCCAAGTACGAACTCACCGCCTTGACCGGAGGCATCGGCGCCGAACGCGGCGACCTGGTGCTGTTGGTCGCGGACAGCCCGGCGGTCGTCGCCAAAACGCTGGCGGCGTTGCGGACCGAGCTCGGCACTCGCCTCGGACTCGTCGACCAAGACGTGCTCGCGTTCTGCTGGGTCACGGACTTTCCGCTGCTGGAATGGGACGAAGAAGGCAACCGCTGGGACGCCACCCACAACCCCTTCTCCGGCTATGCCATGCCCGACGAGCATCTCCTGGAGACCGACCCGGGCGCGGTCCGCGCCAAGCAATACGACCTGGTCTGCAACGGCCACGAGGTCGGCGGCGGCAGCGTCCGCATCCACCAGCGGGCAGCCCAGGAGCGCGTCTTTGCGCTGATGGGGCACCGCCCCGAAGATCAGCAAGACCGCTTCGGTGCCCTGCTCGACGCGCTGGAGTACGGCGCCCCCCCCCACGGCGGCGTGGCGATGGGGATCGACCGCACCGTGATGCTGTTTGCCGACGAGGACAACATTCGCGAGGTGATCGCGTTCCCAAAAAATCAACGCGGGGCCGACCTGATGTTCGACGCTCCCGCCCCGGTCACAGCGGAGCAGTTGGACGATCTCGGTCTCCAACTGGCGCCGGCCGATCCGCCGTCAACCATCTGACGTTATGGCGGGGCATAGGACTAAGGGGATATGTCGTTCGAGGGGACGTTAGGCGGCGGACCCCCGTGATAGCCGCGCGCCGCCAGCGCCCGCCGCGCGGCGGCGTCCTCGTCCCAGGGTCGCTTCTCCCGGCCCCAAATGATGCTGCCTTCGTGCCCCTTGCCGGCCAGCAGCACGCAGTCGCCCGGTTTGGCCATCGCGATGGCGCGCTCGACGGCCTGTTCGCGGTCGACCAGCCGCGCGAACGTCGTCCCTTCTTTGCCACCCACGGCGACCGCTCCGGCCGCGATCTCGGCCACGATCGCCTCCGGGTCCTCGAACCGGGGATCCTCGCTCGTAAAGACGGAGAAATCCGCCAGTTCTGTCGCCGCGGCGCCCTGCACCGCTCGCTTCTCGACATCCCGCTCCCCGGCGCTGCCCATGACCAAGATCAACCGTCCCCCCGGCGTCAGCGTCCGCAACAGGCCGAGCACCTTGCGCAACGACTCCGGGGTGTGCGCGTAGTCGATGACCACCGAGAACGGTTGGCCCTCGTCGACCCGCGCCATCCGGCCCGGCACCGGCGGCGCCTGCGCCAATCCTTCGCCGATCTGGGCCAGTTCCATCCCCGCTGCCAGCGCGACCCCCGCCGCGCAGAGGGCGTTCGCGACGTTGAACCCGCCGATGTACGGCAAGCGGATCGCCACGCGTTCGCCGAACGCATCGAGTCGGAACCGCGATCCCGTCGCGCTCAATCGAACGTCACTCGCCGTGACCTCGGCCTCGCGGTCCATCCCGAAGCGGACGATTGTGGCCCCCTTAGCATAGGGAACCATCTCGGCTGCGCCCGGATCGTCCGCGTTGATCACCGCGACCCCGCCAACCGCCCCCACGCGCTCGAACAAGATCGCCTTCGCCCGCCGGTAGGCCGCGATGGTCTTGTGGTGCTCCAGGTGCTCGTGGGTGATGTTGGTCACGGCGCCGACGCCGAACCGCACCCCGTCCAGGCGGTGAAGATCCAACCCGTGGGAGGTTGCCTCCAGCACCGCCCAATCGACGCCGGCGTCAGCCATCCGGCGCAAATACCGCTGGATGTCGGCGGATTCCGGCGTCGTTTGCCGCGTGCCGTGCGTCAAGACCTCGTCGCCAACGCGCAACGAAACGGTACCGACCATCCCCGTCCGCCTGCCGGCTCGCCTTAAGATGGAATCGACAAGATAGCTGGTCGTGGTCTTACCGTCCGTGCCGGTGATTCCGATCACGCCGAGACCGCGCGAGGGGTGTCCATAGAACGCGGCGGCCAGCGGCGCGAGAGCGGCCCGGCTGTCGGGTACGATCAGGACGGGCGCCGGAATCGGAAGCGGACGTTCGGCCAACACGGCGGCGGCGCCCCGGGAGACAGCCTCCGCAGCGTAATCATGACCATCGGCGTCGCCGCCAACCAGCGCGGCGAACAGGAATCCCGGTTCGACCGCTCGAGAATCGTAGACCACTCCCCCGATGACGACATCGTCTGCCCGGGCGATTTGGATCCCGAGTTCGGACGCCAACGCGGACAGCCTGACGGAGCGATCCACCCGGCCTAGCCCCGTCCGACCACGAACCGCCTCGCGGCCCAGGCCAAAACCGGGCGATAGCGCCGCTCCAGGCTCGGCGGATATCCGACGATCTCGCCCCCGAACCGGACCTTGAAGATGTAGAGCCCGCGCCAATCGTCCCCGGACGTTCCGGCGACGCGGTCAACCTCCTCGCTGCTGGCGGCCGGATCCTGGGACGGTATACCCCAAAGATCGTAGGTGTTGCACCCCGCCTCGCGCGCCCAGCGCATCGCCTCGAATTGGAGCAGGAACGCCGCGCCGTGCGCCCGGTGCTTGGTCGACGAGCCGCCGTACATGTAGACCGCCTCCGAACCGAAACGCGCCGACATGACCGCCGCGGCGACGACGCCGTCGATCCGCGCGAACAACAGCACCGCCGCGTCTCCAAACAGTTGCAGAAAGTCGTCGTAATAGGCGCGGTCGTGGATCCCGAATTCGTTGCGCTCCGACGTGTCGCGCAGCAGGTCGTAAAACACGTCGAGCGAGGCGCCGCCTCCCTCCGCCTTTTCCACCGTCACGCCACGGCGCTGGGCAAGCCGCACGTTGTAGCGGGTCTTCTGATGCATCTGGCCAAGCAGCGCCTCGTCGTCGAGCAGCGGAACCTTGACGGTCCGGCTTGGCTGATAATGTTCGGGACCGCGCACAAATCCGGCATCGCGGTAGGTTCCTGGCAGCCCCAACGACCCGTTGGATTCGACGATCAGGCTCAAGGCGCGATGGTCCCGGCACCGGGCGTCCAATGCATCGACCAAGACGGGAAAGACCGCCCCCCGGTCACCTTCGAGAACCGGTCCCCTCGGCACGTACGCCTGACTGACCGGTCCGCGATGGCGAAACAGCACCTGTGCCAATCCGCGCCCGTGGGGCGTTTCCACGCGGACCCGCTCGACCTCCCATCCGTGGCGGTGCTTCAATTCGCCCCATTGCCATGATTGGAGCAGATGACCACCGGCGCGGACCGCCGCCTCGTTCCAGCCCCGTTCGCCGTCGGCGGTGCCGCCCGTTCGCCGAGGCGCGATCGGTGCCGCCTCCCGAACCTCCCCGAATCGAGATGGTGTCACGGCCCGAACCGCAGCGGATCCACCGCCAACAACGCCTCTTCGATCACGGCCTCGATTAACTCGGCATCGGGATGCTCGTCGTCATCCCCGAGTTCGCGCAGAATCCGAGCCGCTTCGGGACCACCGATCCGGCCAAGGGCGACGACGACGGCTTGTCGGATGTCCGTCTCGAGGGCGTCCTCGTAAATCATCTCCGCCAGCGGCGCCAGCGCCCGATCGTCGCCCAGTTCGCCGCAGGCCTGCACGGCCTCGAACCGCATTTCCGCGTCGTCGGAGCCGATCTCGGCCAACAGATCGGGCAGCCAGCGGGCATCCCCGCTACGGCCCATCGCCGCCACCGCCCCGAGACGCGCCGCTTCGTCGTCGCCGTCGTAGGCGTCGCGGATCGCGCCCGCAATCCGCCCGTCGGTACCGAATCCGCCGACCGCCTCGATCGCACGTCGGCGGACCAGTTCTGTTTCCGCGTCGTCCTCGGCGATGGCGAGCAGCCCCACGCGCAACGGGTCGTCGTCCACGACGGGTTCGCGTCCCACCGTGAGATCGACGAATCGGACCAGGCCCCGTGCCGCCTCGGCCCGCACGTCCTGGGACGGGTCGGTCGCCGCCAGAGCCAAGAACCGATCTCGCAAATCGAGCCCTTCGTCTTCCCAGAGACCCGAGACCGCGCGCTGGCGGACCACCGGCGACGGATCGTCCAACGCCAACCGGAGCACGCGGCCGAAGTTCAACTCGATCCGGTCCTCGCTCAGTTCCCCGATTTGGCGAACCAGCGCCTCGCGAACGCCGTCGTCCAGCGACGGCCAAGTACGGGCGACGCGGGACACGGCGTCCCTGCTCAGGTCCGACAGCCGGGCCACCTCGACCGGCCGGACCCGTCCGTCGCGCAGCGAACCGAGGACCTCATCGAGCGTTGGGCCGTCGTCAGGAGGTGGTACCGCGAACGTAGGTGTAGGCATCGGTCCCATCGGTGTCGCGGGCGAACGCGCCCGTGTCGTCGTTGTCCAGGATCGAGCGCAGCAGGCGTTCAGAGAAGGGACGCTCGATGTTGACGGCGGCGAGGAGCGAGCTGAACGAGGCCGAGAAGCCCGGCGTTTCGCTTTGGTCGCCGATCCGCTCGAACGTCGCCGCAACCACCGCCTCGGGACGCCGCCGCACCTTCTCGTCCAACGGCTTCTCTCCGCCCAGGCGCGGGTAGCGCTCTTCGGTCAGCGTCAGTTCGTCTTCCACCCCGCAGGCGAAGCTGATCGGTCGGAAGACGTAGCGCAACGCGCGACGCTCGTCCAACTCCAACAGCCGCGCGCTCTGGTTGCCGCCGGACAGGTACTCGACGGTGTAGTGACCGTCGTTGTCGGTCCGGTTGATCGAGATCAACGCCCCGGGCACCAGGTTCTCGGAGAAAAAGTCGTCGAGGCCGAGGATGAATCCGCCCCGGTTCGGCGTCGGATAGCGCAGTTCGACCAGGTAAGTGGTATACGACTGGGGCGTCTCGAACGTCAGCACCACCGACCGCTGGTCCGGCAGCAATGGCGCCGGTAGAAGCGCCTGCATCCGGGCGTCGTAGGGCAGCAGCCCGTGGTAGTACTCGTAGAAAGTCACGACGTGGTCGACCGATGCCACCGTCCGGTACTCCGGCTCGGCCGGCAGTTCCTCGCTCAGGAAGCGGTAGTCGGTGCCGATCTCGTTCGGCTTCCGGCGGCTGGTGCCGATCTGCGGCAGGCTGCTCGTGCTCCAGAACCGTTGATTGGTCGTGCCGACGAAATCGAACTCCCGGTGCTCCCGCGACAACCGGAAGTTGACCGCGAACCGGAGCAGATCGAACTCGGGGGTTCCCGGTCGTACCGACAGCACGTCCTGCACCAGGACATCGTCGGTCAGCGGTTGCTCCTGCTCCTGGATGTACTCCTTCATCCGGCGCAGGTCGCCCCGGCTGAACCGCGGCACCCGATCCTCGACCATCCACTGCTCGCCGAAGTTGGCGATCCGTGGATCCGCCCGCAACCGCTCGGACAACGCGGTCGCCAGCTCCCGGTCGTCGACCTCGGACACGTCGGATGTGGACGGCGCCGCCGGGACAACGATCGTCCGCGCGACGACGGGTTCGGCAACCGGTTCCTCGACCTGATCCGGCGACGCCACCTCGGCGGCCAGCGCCGGTTCGACGAACACCTCGACCGGTGCCATCGCCGGAGACTCCGCCTCGACGCCGATGGCCTCCGTTTCGTCGTCCTCGTCATCGTCCATCGCCAAGTCGCCCAGTTGGGACGCCAACGACGCCCAACTTGGATCGACTCGGACCCGCTCCCGCTGCGGCGGCAAGGGGTTCTCCGGCTTCGGCAACGGCGTCATCAAGCGCTTGGCGAAGGAATGGCTACTGGCGGGGCGCTCCGCGGTCAATGCCCGCCCGGAGCGGGTCGTCGCCACCAGACGAAGATCACCGGCTTCCTCAATCCCGAAGACGCCGGGGTTGGCCGCGACCGCGGCCAAAATCCGCTCCTCGGTGATCGCGGTCCCGTCATCGCCGGTCCGGGCGAAAAACGCGACCAACGACTCGAGGGAGACCCGGATCGGCGCATCGGCCGACATGTAATGACCGTGGACGGCGACGGCCGCAAAAAGGCGCTCGGCATCGGCGCGCACAGCGCCGGTCCCCGTCAGGGTCGGCGCCGCTTGTTCGAGCTGGGTGACCATAGATCGGTTGCTCCCCGTTGTGGGCGGTAACGTTGGGCACGACGAGGCGGATGTCGGAGGCCGCCGGTGGCTAGGCGCGCCCAGATTTGACGCGGAAGGCGTCGATTAACTGCTGGGTGGTCAGCGGTTGGGGCGAGTTGCGGAGCAGGGTCAACAGGTAAGCAACGTCGTCGTCGTTGAGTTTAATCGCGGTGGCCATGCACTCTCCATCGCACTGGGGCGAAACGTAGCCGAAACCGACCTCGGCTCGGGCCGGGTCGTCAACCGGCCAAGTGTAGTCCGGACGGCCGGCTTCCGCCAGTCAACCGTGCGGGGAAGGGCGGTCACAGGGCCTCGCCTGACCGGCCGGCCGCGGGGCCGGTGCTATACTCCGGCCCACGCTACGAGGGTTGCCGGTTCCGGTCGGCGATACCGGATGAACCATCGGCGAGTTCGCACGAGAGGCACCGCCCTGCGCGCTTGGCGAACCTGGCTCCGCCCCGGGATGCTGATCAAGCGGTGGCTCGCGCTGTTCATGCTCAGCGTGACCGTCACCAGCTTGGCGCTCGCGATGGCGCTGGCCTGGGTCTACCGGAGCTACGATTTTCCCAGCCCGACCCAGGACCTGGTTCGCGGGTTGACGTTGCAGTTCGTGCCCCATCCGTTCCGGGAAGTGATCGTTTTGATAGCCGGGGTGGGGCTGCTGGCGACCTCATTCTGGGGGCTCAGCCGGTCCTTGATCGTGCCATTGATGGCGGGATCGCCGGCCGGACGCGACCTGGTCGATATCGTCGCCGAGCACCGCTTCGGACCGGTGCGGCCGGAACTGAACGTCGTCACCCTCGGCGGCGGGACGGGACTCTCCACCCTGCTCCGAGGGCTCAAGCACTGCGACGCCGGGTTGACCGCGATCGTCACCGTGGCCGACGACGGTGGCTCCACCGGCCGCATCCGCGAGGAGTTCAACATGCCGGCGCCGGGCGACATCCGTAACTGCATCGTCGCCCTCGCCGACGCCGAGTCCACCGTCGGCCGCCTCTTCCAATACCGCTTCGACCAGGAAGGGTCTCAGCTCGACGGCCACTCGTTTGGCAACCTGTTCATCACCGCCTTGACCCAGGTCACCGGCAGCTTCGAGCAAGCCGTGATCGAGTCAGGACGGGTGTTGGCGGTACGCGGCCGGGTCCTCCCCTCTACGCTCGCCAACGTCCGCCTCAGCGCCGAACTGATTGATGGTTCGGTGGTCCACGGCGAGTCCTCGATCGCGCACAAGCAGGCCCCGATCAAGCGCGTCTTTCTGGAGCCCGACGCCCCGGACGGCTACGAACCGGCGTTCACGGCGATCATCAACGCGGACTTGATCGTGCTCGGGCCGGGCAGTCTCTACACCAGCGTGCTGCCGAACCTGCTCGTCGGCGGCGTCGTCGAGGCCATCCGGTGGTCCCGCGGCACCGTCGTCTACGTCTGTAACGTCGCCACCCAGCAAGGCGAAACCGACCACTTCGGAGCCGCCGACCACGTCCGCGCTATCGTCTCCCAACTCGGACCCCGGACCCTCCACTACGCCCTCGTCAATTCGAACCCCGCCGCCGCGGCGGCGATTGCCCCGGAGCTGGGCGTCGACGCGGTGCTCGATGTCGGGTTGGATGCGTTGGCCCGCGAACACGGTTTCACCGTCGTCGCCCGCGATGTCGTCAACGACCGCAACCCCCTTCGCCACGATCCCGAGAAGTTGGCCGCCGCGTTGGTCGAAATCGCGCGCGGCGTCACCGTCGCGACGACCGCCGCCGTTGATCGAGTCACCGACATCCGGGTGTTCGGCGACGCCCAGGTGCCCGCGGTGGTGGGTGGCTCGGCACCCGTTTCCGACTATCACGCCTCGTAGGCAGCCACGGCGTCAGCGGCATGAAAGAGGAGCGATTCATGGTCTACCGGATCGGCATCAACGGCTTCGGTCGCATCGGTCGTCAGGTGTTCAAGGCGATCGACGAGGGAGGCTTTTCCGACCTGTTTGAGGTGGTCGCCGTCAACGACCTGACCGAACCGGCTAGCCTCGCCCACCTGCTGAAATACGACTCCACCTACGGCCGCTACGACGCCGAGATCGCCGCGACCGACGGCGGCATTGCGGTCAACGGTCGGACCGTCAAGGTCTTCTCCGAAAAAGATCCCGCGCTGTTGCCGTGGGCGGCAGAGAACGTGGATCTCGTCGTCGAATCAACCGGTCGATACACCGACGCGGCGAAGGCGAAAGGGCACGTCACCGCAGGCGCCAAGAAGGTGGTCATCTCGGCCCCGGCAACCGGCGAAGATCTGACGGTGGTGCTCGGCGTGAACGAGGAGGCCTACGATCCCGCCACGCACCACATCGTCTCCAACGCCTCCTGCACCACCAACTGCCTCGCCCCGGTGGCCAAAATCGTCCTCGACAACTTCGGCATCAAGCGCGGTCTGATGACCACGGTCCACTCCTACACCGCCGATCAGGTGCTCGTCGACGGCCCGCACAAGGACCTCCGCCGCGCCCGATCCGCCGCCGCCAACATCGTCCCCACCACCACCGGCGCCGCCCGCGCCCTTTCCCTGGTGATCCCGGAGTTGAAAGGCAAGTTCGACGGGTTTTCGCTCAGAGTTCCCACCCCAACGGTTTCGGTCGTGGACTTTGTTGCCGAAACGGAACGACCGGCAACCGTCGACGGGTTAAACGCCGCCTTCCGCGCCGCCTCCGCAAGCGACACGATGGGCGGCATCCTCGGCTTCAGCGACGAGCCCCTCGTTTCCAGCGATTACCGCCAGGACCCCCGTTCCTCGATCGTCGACGGTCCTTCGACGATGGTCATCGGCGAGACGCTGGTTAAGGTGATCGCCTGGTACGACAACGAATGGGGGTACTCGTGCCGGGTGGCTGACCTCGTTGCCCTGATCTGCGAAGCGGGATTCCCGGCCGAGTAGCCGAGACGGGGCGCCGAGAACGACCGGCGGACGTGGCGGTTCCTTTGTTCTCCCCGCCTCGCGATCTCCCCGTCTCGCCCCTGAGGTGCCGATGCTAAAGCAAACCGTCGCCGCCGCGGACGTGGCGGGAAAGCGCGTGCTGCTGCGCGTCGATTTCAATGTTCCCCTCGACGGTGGGGCCATCTCCGACGACACCCGGATCCGGGCCGCGCTGCCGACCATCCGGCTCCTTAGAGAACGCGGTGCCCGCGTCGTCCTGATAAGCCATCTGGGGCGACCGAAAGGCAGACGGACCGACACCCTCTCGCTCCGCCCGATCGCCGCGCGGGTGTCGGAGCTATTGGGCGGCGTTCCGGTCCGGTTCATCGATCAGGTCGTTGGGGAGGTCGCCGAATCGGCTGCGGCCGGGCTGGCCGACGGCGACGTGCTC
Organism: uncultured Thermomicrobiales bacterium; assembly: GCA_902806325.1. Lineage (GTDB taxonomy): Bacteria > Chloroflexota > Chloroflexia > Thermomicrobiales > UBA6265 > CADCWE01. The sequence goes on from CADCWE010000031.1 coordinate 80,004, forward strand.
CTCTTGGAAAACCTGCGATTCGAACACGGCGAAGAGCGCAACGACCCGGACCTAGCCCAGGCGCTGGCCCGCCTCGGCGACATCTTCGTCAACGACGCATTCGGTGCCGCCCATCGTGCCCACGCCTCCACCTCCGGGGTGACGGCGTATCTGCCGGCGTACGCCGGGTTGTTGCTGGAGGCGGAAGTCGCGGCCCTCGGCGGGTTACTCGACGCGCCTGAGCGGCCGTTCGTGGCCATCCTGGGCGGCGCCAAGGTCTCGGACAAGCTGGCCGTGATCGGGAACCTGTTGCGGAAGGTCGACGCCATTCTTGTCGGCGGCGGCATGGCCAACACGTTTCTCCTCGCCCAAGGGCACGAAATCGGTTCCTCGCTGGCGGAACGGGAGCGAGTTCCAGAGGCGATCCGCCTGCTCGACGAGGCAAACCACTATGGCGTCGAGTTGGCGCTGCCGTCGGATCTGATCGTCGCGCCCGACCTCGACGCTGCCGGTCACGCGGTCGCCGCCGCGGCGATTCCCGCCGACGCCGCCGCGTTCGACATCGGACCGCAGACCAGCGGACGCTTCGCGGACAGGATCGTTTCGGCCAGGACCGTGTTTTGGAACGGCCCGATGGGGGTATTCGAGAAGCCCGGATTCGCGACCGGCACGATTACCGTCGCCGAGGCGGTCGCCGCCTGCACCGGATTCACCGTCGTCGGGGGGGGCGATTCGGTGGCCGCCCTCGAACTCGCCGGATTGGCGGACCGGGTCTCGCACGTTTCGACCGGCGGCGGCGCGTCGTTGGAGTTCGTCGAGGGCAAAACGTTGCCGGGCATCGCCGCGCTCCTCGACGCGGACGAGGGAACGTGATGGCGTCGCCGTTGATCGTTGGCAACTGGAAGATGAACCTCGGCTTGCGGGACGCGTTGGCCCTGGCCGTTGCCGTCGGCGACGCTCCGGTCACGGGCGTGCAGATGGTCGTCTGTCCGCCGTTCCCGTGGCTCGTGCCGGTCCGGGACGCGCTCGGCGGGTCGCCGGTTGCCCTCGGAGCGCAAAACTGCGCCAGCGAGCCGCAAGGCGCCCACACCGGCGAGGTCTCGGCGCCGATGCTGGCCGAACTGTGCCGCTTCGTCATCGTCGGTCATTCGGAACGGCGGGCGACCTACGGCGAGACGGACCCGATAATCGCCCGCAAAACGCGAGCGGTGCTGGAGGCGGGGCTGACCCCAATCGTCTGCGTCGGCGAGAATCTGGATCAACGCCAGCGAGGCGATGCCGTCGCCGTCGTCCACGCGCACCTGGCTGGATCGCTGAGCGAGATCGAACCGGCCGCAATCGCACGATGCATCGTCGCCTACGAGCCGGTTTGGGCGATCGGCACCGGGGTCGCCGCGACCGCCGACGATGCCGCTGCGATGGCCGCGGCGATCCGCGAATGGCTGGTTTCCATACACCAGGACGTCGGAAGCACGCTGCCGATCCTGTACGGCGGCAGCGTCACGGCGACCAACGCGGCGGCGCTGCTCGCGCCGGAGGACATCGGCGGCGCGTTGGTCGGCGGCGCCAGTCTCGACGCGGTCGCCTTCACCGCCATCGCCGAGGCGGCGCGCCGTTGATACGGACGCCCCACCGGTGGTAGGCTGCGACCGGTGCGGCGCCGATGGGAGCGCCGCCGACGGCGCAACTCCCGGAGCACTTCACCGTGGACACCGCGATCAGTCTGGTCATGATCATCATCTCCATCGTCCTGATCCTCGTCATTCTGCTCCAAACCAAGGGGTCGTCGTTCAGCGGCGCGTTCGGCGGCGACACCGGCTCGATCAACCGCACCCGCCGCGGCGTCGAGCGGACGCTGTTCCAGTTCACGATCGGCATCACGGTGGTCTTTCTCCTGCTCGCCATCGTGACCAGCCTTCGCGGCTGACCGAACGCCGACTGGGGCGAGGTTCCCGCTGGCACCCACGCCGCGGGACCGCTATACTCGCGCCCACTACGGCCCTGAATCCATAGCGCGGCGGCGTCGTTGTGACCGCAGGAGGACTTCCGACCATGGCAGGACTTGGATGGCAGGAGTTGACGATCATCTTGGTGATCGTCATCATCATCTTCGGCGCCGGCAAGCTGCCGGAAATCGGTGGCGCGCTCGGTAAGGGCATCAAGGAGTTTAAGACCAACTCCAACGACGACGATGCCCTGCCGGGTGGTTCGACGACCACCGCCTCCACCACGACCCGCCGCCAGGAAGAGCCGGTCGCCCGCCGCGAGATCCGCGCCGACGAGATCTAGCGGTCACGGCGCCACGGACATGCGTTGCGACGAAGGGGAGGGCCGCTGGGCCCTCCCCTTCGTTTGTCCATGACTAGGTCTTCGCGCTTCTCGTCGTCGCGGAAGTAGCCGAGGAACTCGGTCGAACCGGGCGTCCCGTTCGCGCCGACCGGCGTCGCGCCCGGCACCTCGCCCATCGCCTCGACGAAGGTGATCCGGGTTCTGGGGTACATCAAGGCCGCGCCCCTTCGGTCACATACGCCAGCGCTTTTCCGTCCCGCTTGCGGATATTTCGGAGCAGCAAGGTCGTTCGATGTGGGTCCGGTAGTGCATCCATATTGGCGAGAATCGGTTCCTCGCCGACGAGGTGGACGATGACGGATAACGCCATGTGTGCTTGCTCCCTGTGCGGCGCCCGCACCGTTCGGACCGGGCGCGGATCCAACTACGTTCCGCGGTGGACGGCGTAGTTCTTGCCACCCGAGCTCCCGAAGACCACGTGATCCGCCGTCACCAATGGCTTGACGACGATCGGCCCGGCCGCGCCAAAGCGCCAGTGCACCGTGCCGTCGGCTTGATTCAGGCACGAGAGGATTCCGTCCGTTCCACCGACGTAGAGCGGTTCCCCGTCGGCGACCGCACTCGATGTAGTCAGGCAGCAGAGGGTCGTTCGGCAATTGATCGCCCCGCTCGCCACGTCGAGGGCGTCGAGCGCGCCGTGCGCCGATCCGACGTAGGCGGATTGATCGACGACCACCGGCGACGCAATCACCGCTTTCGGCGTCTGGTGGGTTCAGAGCAGCTTCCCGGACTCCGCGGCGACGGCCCGAACCGCCCCGTCGCAGGCGCCGACCATGACCGCCTTGACCGCCAAGCAGGGCGAGGACACCACCGGGGCGTTGACGTTCAGCCGCCATCGGAGCTGACCCGTCCCGCGGTCGACGCTGTAGAGGTATCCGTCGTCGCTTCCGAAGAGGACCCCGCGCTCGCACACCAGCGGGGTCGATCGCTCCGGTCCCCACGTCCGGTACCGCCACAGCACCGCGCCGCGGACCCGCTCCAACCGGTAGACGAAGCCATCGTCGGAGCCGATGGAGTACGACCGATCGTCCATCGCCGGCGAGGACCGGATCGGCGTCGTGCTCCGCAACGACCAGACCGACCGTCCCTGCTGCCGCGACGCGACGTAGGCGTTGTGGTCCTCGCAGCCGAACATGACAAGGTCGGCCGCCGGCTGGGGACGCGAGACGACCCCGCGTCGGATACGAAACATCCACCGCACCGTACCGTCCGTCTCGTCGATCGCGTAGAGGTTGGCATCGTACGATCCGACGTAGATCGCGCCCTCTGCCTGAGACGCCGACCACCGCACCTCGTCGTTGGTCGCGCAGACCCAGGACAAGCGCTCGTTCCCGGCCATCGGCGATATCGAGTCCGGGGTCAAATCGGCCGGAACGACGAGCAATCGGCATCCGCTGGCGAACGACCGGTTCGGCGCCGAGACCGCGCCGCCGGCCGGTTTCACACCGCGCAAGGTTTCCAGCGCCGCGACCAACTCGTCGACCGACCCGTAGCGATCGTGCGGGCTGTGGGCGACGCGCTTGAGGATCAGCTGGCCGAACTCCGGCGGCACGGCCGGATTGAGCCGGCGCGGCGGTCGCTGGACAAGGGTGAACGGCGTCTCCCCGCGGTGATCCGATCCGGTGATCAGGTGGTGGAACGTGGCCCCGTAGGCGCAGATGTCGCCCTGTGCGTCGGCGATGCCGCGGTACTGCTCCGGCGGGGCGTACCCTTCGGTCCCGATCATCGTCCCCTTCTGCTGGGGGGCGGAGGCGCGGGCGATGCCGAAGTCGACCAAGGTCAACGATCAGTCGACCAGGATCATGATGTTGCTGGGCTTGAGATCCCGGAAAATGTTCGGTTCTGGCTGCTGGACGTGCAGGTAACGCAGGATCTCGCACGGTTCCAAACTCCTCTGGAGCAGCGTCGGTTCCGAAAACGGCTCCCCCCGCTGGGCCAGCAACGACTCGAGATCGTTGCCCAAGATCAACTCCAGCACCTGATAGATGGAGCCTTGGGCCTCGAAGAAATCGTAGATGCGGGGGATCGCCGGGTGCAACAACGTCGCCATCAGCGCGGCTTCGCGCTGAACGTGGACGAGCCGCATCTGTCGCACCCGGGCGTCGTCGCCGAGATCAAACATCACTTTGACCGCGCAGAGCCGGTCCACGCCCAAGAATCGGAAGTTCCTCGTCCGGTAGACGGTGCTCATCCCGCCGATGCCGAGCACGTCCAAGACGTGGTAACGGCCTCGGAGAACCGTGCCCGGCTTGAGCACGTTGGGACGTCCGGGCGCAGCGGAGCGGCGGGAATGATCGTCGCCGTTGGTCACCGCATTAGCCGGAACCTCGGTTCTAGGAGCGGAGACCGACGCGGGCTGCTCCGATGTTCCGGCCCGAGGCCGGGGGAATGGTCGTCTCGTGGTTCTCGTTCCCGCCTGAGCGGCCAGGTTCGTCGCGACGGGCTCCACCCCATTAGAGGCGCCGATTGAGCCGGCCGGAAGGCACTTCGCCACTCATCTGACCGACTTGGTGCTTAAGGACCGGGCGACCGGCCGCCGTTGGAGGGACCGCGCCGGGCAGGAAGCCGGTCGGGTTGTTGGCGCGACCCACCGCCGCTATCATCGCGGTGCATGGCGCCGGGATCCCGGCCGCTCGTCCCTCGATTCCCACGACATCCCGCCCGAGGATTTGATGGCCCAAGACGACCGACGCATCGCCACCGATGTGCGCCACCAGCAGCCGGTCGTCGCCGACCAGGGAGTCGTTCCGGACGACGCGTTTCGCGTCCCGATCGCGGGCGACGAGGCACCGGTTCCCCCCCAAGCCCGATCCAGGCGACGCGGCCGTGGCGCGCTGCGCGAGGTGGTCGAGACCCTGTTCCTGGCGCTCGTCATTTTCGTCGCGGTGCGGTTGGTCGTCCTCAACTTCCGGGTCGACGGGTTGAGCATGAGCCCGAACCTCGCCAACGCCGAGATGTTGCTCGTCAACCGCAACGTCTACTTCCACTTCGACGCCAACCGTTGGCGCAATCTCCTGCCCGGCGACGACCGCGAAGGCGAGGACATCGTCTACCTGTTCCACCCCCCGGAGCGGGGCGACATTATCGTCTTCAACCCCCCGGTCGGCGGTCCGTCCAAGCCCTACATCAAGCGCGTGATCGGCATCCCAGGGGACCGGGTCACGTTCGCCAACGGCGACGTGTTCATCAACGCCGAAGTGCTGCCGGAGGACTACATCGAAGACGGGATCACCGAGTGCCCCAGCTCCTCCAGAAACTGCGACCTTGGGGTGATCCCGGACGGCAAGATCTTCGTCCTCGGCGACAACCGAAACAACAGTTCGGACTCCCGCAGCTTCGGGCTCGTGGACGTGGACTCGATCATCGGCAAAGCGTGGATCACCTATTGGCCAGCCGACGACATCGGGTTCGTCCCCCACGAGGACTACCCCGGGATCCCCGACTCCGCCGATCGCGGCACGGCCGCCGCATCCGGGATCGGTCCGCGAAAACCGGGCTGAATCGGATGGTGCCCCACCGGGCGGGGATGTAGAATAGGGACCGGCGGACGAACCGCCGGCGCGACGCACCTCAGAACCCAGCGATCCACCCATCCTCCCTTCATCGCGGTCTCTGGGCAGTCGGGTGACACCGAGAGGGCCTGCCGATGATCGAGACGGTCGTCGAAAGTATTCGCGTCAGTTTGATGACGCAACACCGCGTCGTGATCCTGAAGGAAGTTCAGGGGGAACGGCACCTTCCGATCTGGATCGGCCCGTACGAGGCCGAGGCGATCGCGATGGAGCTCCAGGGGGTGGCAGCGGCTCGCCCCTTGGCCTACGATCTGATGCGGTCCCTGATCGGGGACCTCGGCGGAACCGTCGACCGGATCTTGGTCACCGATCTGTCGCAGGACATCTTCTACGCCAGGATCGTGATCCGGCAGAACGATCGCTCGGTCGAGATCGACTCCCGCCCCAGCGACGCGATCGCCCTTGCCGTCCGCGCCCAGGTGCCGATCATGGTCGCCGAGTCCGTGATGGACCAGGCCGGCGTCGCCCTCGATGGCGATTCCGACGACGAAGAAACCGCGGCCCTGCCACAGCGAGGCCGCGACCGGGAACGCGATGCGTCGCGCGAGCGCGTCGACGACGAGCAGCTTTCGGCCTTCCGCGACTTCATCAACACTCTGGACCTCGACGATTTCGACAAGAAGCGGGGGACCTAGGCTTCCCCCGAAGCGCCCTCCGGCGCCCGGAACTGGAGCAACACCAACCGATGGACGTTTCCGAACCGCAAATCAAACGCATCGTGCTCAACCGCCTCGAGCGGTGCAGCGTCTGCCACCACCTCTACGAACCCGACGACATCCGCGTCATTACGCGCAAACCCGCGATGTGGACGTTGCTCGTCGAATGCACCGAATGCCCGGCGCGCAACTTCGTCGCGGCCGTCCTCCAGGACGGTGACCCGGAAGAAGCGCAACGCACCCTGCGCGAACTCAGCCGATCCTCCGCGTTCGGTGACGAATTCCCGTCGGTGCCCGAACCGGTGTCGCCTCCGGTCTCGACCGACGACCTGCTCGATCTCCACGAGTATCTCGCCGACTTCGACGGCGACTTCCGGAAACTCTTCGGCGCGTAGCCGGCCGACCCGGTGGGTCCCGCCAAATCGGCGGTGGCGCCCCATCGGTGGCCCGCCCGGTCGCCCGCGTCGTTGACGCCCGTTCTCGCCCCCTCCTATACTCGCCGCAGAGGCGGGCGGACTGACGGCGCCCATCAACAGTTGCGGTCAGGGGAGGCCGGTGTCGCACGCCGTCCACGGCGAAATCGATCTCGAGGTCGTCAGGGAACTGGTTTCTCACCTGACCTTCAGCGACCACCAGGAAGCGCAGGAACTGATCCTGGCCGCGTTGCAGGAGATCAACGAACATTTCGGCTGGGTCTCCCCCGAGGCGGCCGAGATCGTCGCCGATCACCTCGGGACCACGGTCAACCGCATCTACGGGTTGCTGACGTTCTACGCCGACTTCCGAACCGAACCCCGTGGCAAGCACTTCATGCTGCTCTGCCACGGGATGTCGTGCTACGTCCTCGGTTCCCAGAACCTGGTCCAGGATCTGCAGGACCGCTACGGCATCGCCGACGGCCAAACCACCGCCGACGGCGAGTTGACGGTCCAGGTCGTCAACGGCTGTCTCGGCGTTTGCGACCGCGCGCCGATCGTCAAACTCGACGACGACTTCCACGGCAATTTGACCCCTGATTCGCTCAACGACGCGATCCAACGCGCCATCGCGGCCCGCCGGGCCAACGGGAGCCCCCCCCATGGCAACAGCAGCGTCCGCGCCGGCTAACGACGCCGCCCGGTTGTCGTCGCGCGACGAGTTCGTCGCCTTCCGGTCCGCCGCCAACGACCGCTGGTCGCGACTGTGGGACGCCAAGTCGTCCGTGATCAGCGTCGGCGTCGGAAGCTGCTCGATCGCCAAAGGCGCGCTCCAGGTGCTGGCCGAATGCCGGCGCCTCGGCGGCGACGCGACGGTGCGTCAGGTGGCCTGCAACGGCGCCTGCTTCCTGGAGCCGTGGGTCGAGATTAAGCGACCCAACGAGCCGCCGGTGATCTACTCCAACATCGAACCGGGCGAGGTCCAAGCCTTGCTTACCGGCCAACTCGAAGACCGCGCCGCTGGCGTCCGCGCAGCGGACGCCCACCGGGGCATCCCGCCGCTGGATTCGTTGCCGTTTTTCAAGCACCAGCAGCGGATCGTGCTTGCCAACACCGGCATCATCGACCCCGATTCGATCGAGGACGCGGTCGCCCGCGGCGCCTACAGCGCCTACTTCAAAGTCCTCTTCGAGTTGACGGCCGAGGAAGCGATCGCGGAGGTCACCGCGGCCAACCTGCGCGGCCGCGGCGGCGCCGGATTCCCGGCCGGGATCAAGTGGGAAAGCGGGCGCAAGGCGCGGGCGACGCCCAAGTTCGTGGTCTGCAACTCCCACGAGGGCGAACCGAACGTCTACAAGGACCGCCGGATCCACGAGGGCGACCCGCACCGGATTCTCGAAGGGATCCTGATCGCCTGCGTCGTCTGCGGCGCCGAGCGCGGCTACAACTACATCGGCGGCGAATACCCGCTCGCGATCGCCCGCTTCCGCAGAGCGGTCGCCGACGCCGAGCGCTTTGGCCTGATCGGCAAGAACATCCTCGGCTCCGGCAAGGACGTCGCCTTCCGGGTTCGTACCGGCGGGGGTGCCTACATCTGCGGCGAAGGCTCGGCCTTGATGTACTCCATCATGGGCGTCCGCGGCCAGCCCCGCACCAAGCCGCCGCGCTCGGTTGAGGAAGGAATCTGGAAGCGACCGACCGTCGCCAACAACACCGAGACCCTCGCCAATGTCCCCGACGTCATCCTTAACGGCGGCGCCTGGTACGCCTCGATCGGCACCCCAAAAAGCGCCGGGACCAAGTTGATGACGGTCCAGGGCGCGCTAAAGACCATGGGGTTGGTCGAGGTCCCCATGGGGACGACGCTCGGCACGCTGGTCAACGAGATCTGGGGCGGGATGCGCGACGGCCATCGGTTCAAGGGCATCCAAACCGGCGGCGTCTCGGCCGGTCCGCTGACCGCGGATCACTTCGACCTGCCGGTCGACTTCGATTCCTTGACCGACGTCGGCGGGATGCTCGGCTCCGGCGGGTTCGCCGTCTTCGACGAGTCGGTTTGCGCCGTGGACTACGCCCGATACTTGACCGCATTCAACCGCTACGAGTCCTGCTCCAAGTGCGTCCCCTGCCGCCTCGGCAATCCCGCTTTGGTCGAGATCCTCGACCGGATCCGCTTCGGCCGCGGCACGATGGACGATCTGGTGCTAATGGAGCGGACCAGCAAGCACATCATCGAACTCTCGCTCTGCGGTCTCGGCCAAGTCGCGCCGGCCCCGCTGCTCGGGATGATGAAGATGTACGCCGACGAGTTTCGCTCCCACGTCGTCGACGGCGTCTGCCCGGCCGGCGTCTGCCCGATCGGCGGCGCCGAGGCGGTCCTCGCCGCCGGGGACTAAGCGATCCCGGGCAGAAGGCCGAAGACCGGCTTGCAACTCGGACGCGAAGCCCGTTCGCCTCCGCCGCCGTTGCGCACGATACCGTCCCGGTAGGCGGTCTTCGCTTCGCTTAATGCCGGCGCCTCTCGACTCCGTGCCGCCCCAGCAACCTGCCCGGTGGCGACGTTGAGGCGATTCCCGACGCTGAGCGAGGCGATCGAAAGGACCAAAGCCGTCAGTGCCGGCTCGTCGTCGTGCAGGGCGGCCTGATCCCCAATAGCGCCCGATACCGGGTCCGCCAGGTCGGCGATCCGGGTGACGTCCCCGGTGAGCGCCAGCGCGGCGGGTTCGAGCGCGATCGTCACCCCGCTCGAACCGTTGGGTGTGGTCCTCGGAGGCACGACGGACGCGATCACCGACCGGCACCGACTTCGTCGACTTGACTCGGTGGTCCTCGGCGACCGACTCGTACTGCTGGGCCGACGCCGACGGCAACCGGCGGCGATCCGAAGGTACCTTGCTATCCCAGTCGGATCTCGGTCCCCACGCCTCGGGCGATGGCCCGCTCGACCGCCCGCCGCGCCACCACCACGTCCTGCACCGCGTTGCCGACGGACTTGAACAACGTCAGCTCGTCGCTGCTGGTGCGCCCCGGCACGGTCCCGGAAACCACCATCCCGAGTTCACGCTGATAGTGTTCCAGACCGACCAGCCCCTCGGTCATCGGCACGATCAGGTCGCCCGCCTCGGCGACCGCCGCCTCGGCCGCGTCGACGACCACCGTCGACCGCGCGACCAACGCCGACGGCAACTCTTGCATCTGCGGCGTGTACGACCCGACCGCGTTGACGTGCGTTCCGGGACGCACCCCGGCCGCGTCGAAGACGGGCGTCCGGGACGTCGTCGCGGTGCAGACCACGTCGGCGTCCGCGATCGCGCCGTCCTCCCGCTCACGGGTCTCGATCCGGTCCCCGAGGTCGGGCCAATCGCGGGCGATCGCGGCCCGGTAACGCTCCAACGCCGCCCGGTTCGGATCGACGACCACGATCCGCTCGATCGGTCGCACCGCGCAGACGGCCGCCGCCTGGGTCACGCCTTGAGCCCCGCTGCCGAAGACCACCAAGGTCCGCGAATCCGGACGCGCCAACAGGTCGGTCGCCGCGCCGCAGCCCGCTCCGGTGCGGAGCGCGGTCAGGTACGTCCCGTCCATGATCGCCACCGGTTCGCCGGTCTCGTCGCTGACCAGGCAGACCAAGGCGTTGATGGTCGCCAAGCCGCGTTCCAGATTTGCCGGGAACACGGACACGATCTTCAGTCCCAGGGCGCCCATCACCGGCACCGACGCCGGCATAAACAAGGTGTCGCGCCCGTCGCCGAGGTGCAGCACCGTCCGCAACGGCGACTGCGTCCGTCTGGCCGACAGCTCGGCGAATACCTGCTTCATCAACGCGATCGCATCGGGCATCGGCACCAGCGCCCGGACTTCTTCCCTCGCCAACGCCAACACGTCGTCGCTCCTCCCGTGCTCCCCGGCCCGCTCTTTCCCGGCGCCGATAGTAGCGGTGGGCGTTCTCCACCGCAACGGTCGGCCAGGGTTCGCGTGCTATACTCCCCCGCCGTTCGAACAACAGTCGCCTGATCCGTCTGCGAAGGGGCCGATGGCCGAAGCGGGGCTTTCCAACCGGCTACGACACCACACCCGTCGCTCGGGCATCATGGTCGGACTGTCCATGGCGCTCGCGATCGCGGTTTGCATCGGCAGCTTCGTCGTCATCTACGCCCAGTTGACGCCGCTCGCCAGCGACTTCATCGGCATCGCCGAAGCGGAGCAGACCCCGACCCGGGTCGCTCGTCGCCCCACGGCGGCGTCGGATGTCGCGGTGGTGGTCCAAACCCCGCCTCCAGACGCGGAGCCGCCGGGCACCACCGCCGCACTCCCAGTCGCGCCGACCGCGTCCGTGGCCGCGCAACCCGAACCGACCGCGACGGAATCGGCGTTTGAGGCCACGCACCGTTCGAACCCGGACACCGCGGTCAACCTCCGCAGCGAGCCGAGCCGCCAAGGCGGCGGCGAGACCGTTATCGTCGCGTTAACCGCCGGCACGGAACTCCAGTTTCTCGACGACGAGCAAGCCGATGAGCGAGGCGAAATCTGGCTCCGGGTTCGGACCGAAAACGACGAGGAAGGTTGGGTCCTCGAGTCGACGACGGAAGTACTGACAAACCCGGCATAGCCGCGACGACCGCGACCACCGGCCGCCGCTCCAGCGCAAAGGACCGTCGCCATGCAGCGCATCACCATCGTCGGGCTCGGCTTGATCGGCGGTTCCATCGGATTGGGGCTGCGCAAGTGGTCCGCCGGTGAAGGCCGCGCCGACGCCGCGATCGAGGTCATCGGGTTCGACACCGACCTCGATCAACAGCACTACGCGAAAAAGATCGCCGCGGTCGAGCGCGCCGAGTGGGACCTGGGCAAGGCGGTCCGCCAAGCCGATGTCGTCATCTTGGCGACGCCGGTCGGGGCGATGCGCGAGGTGATGACCGACATCGCCCCGCACCTCCAAAGCGGCTGCGTCGTCACCGACACCGGCTCGACGAAGGCCGACGTCGTGACCTGGGCGGACGAACTGCTGCCGCGCACCGTCAGCTTCGTCGGCGGTCACCCGATGGCGGGCAAGGCGCAAAGCATCGAGGCGGCCGAGGCCGGGTTGTTTCAGGGCGCCACCTGGTGCGTCTCGCCGTCGGTGCGCGCCGCCGACGAGGCAATCCGCAACGTGCTCGGGATGATCGCCGCCCTCGGCGCCGAACCGTTCTTCGTCGACGCCGCCGAACACGACGCCTACGTCGCCGGGGTCAGCCACCTCCCGTTCGTCCTCTCGGCGGCACTGATGAAGGCGGTCAGCGCCGACGCCTCCTGGCGCGACATGAAAACCCTGACCGCGGGCGGGTTCCGCGACTTCAGCCGCCTCGCCGCCGGCAGCCCGGCGATGCACCGCGACATCCTGCTGACGAACCGCCAGGCGGTCGACCGCTGGCTGGAGTCCTACATCGGTGTTTTGGGCGAGGTGAGGACGCTGCTTGCCCGCCACGACGACGAAGCCGCCGAGGGACTGCACGCCTTTTTCGACCAGGCCCGCGACGCCCGCGCCGAATGGGCGACCCAAACCACCCGCGAAGGCGAATTGCTCCACGGCACGGCCGCCGAGCTGTCGCCCGAGAACATCGGCGACCAGATGGGCCGGATGCTGATGGGCGGCTTCGCCCGCCGCCGCAAGTCCGCCCTCGATCGGGTCGGCCGGGGCACCGATCGCAAAGGTGCCCGGCGCGACTAACCCTGCTACGGAACGATGCGCCACTCCGGGGGCAACTCGTACCGGTACAGCGCCCGGGTCGGGCGACCGTCGCGCCAGATCCGGCCCCGGTCGCGGCGGCGCAGATTGTTGTACGCGTTTTGAATCTGGACGATGCGCCGCGCCGGCAGATTGAACACGACCAAGCCCGCACCGACCCCTTCCAGACTGCGGCGGCGCGTGTCCTCGTCCACGACCCGAAACGGCGGCACCTCCGTCGCGGGTGCCCAGCCGGCCCGGAGTATGAATTCCTTGACCGACGATGCGCCGTTGTGCTCGTCGAACACCCAAAGGCCGTTGAGAATCGGGGTCAGGGCGTCTGCGTCGTAGGCCGAGGCCGCGTTCAGGAGGGTCCGGTGGTCGGCCGTCCCCTGCGCGCAGGCGGCGGTGAGCATCTTCAGGATATGCGCCGGGGCCACGAAGCTGACGGCCCCGGCGTCGTCGACGACGGTGATACGGATCTCCACGGTACCGGTGCTCCAACAACCGAGTGCGGATTCGTTTGGCCGCCAAACGTTCCCGAACGTCGTCGCGGAACGGACCAGGGTGGCCAGTGAACCGGCTCCGGGTCGCGCGTTGGCGTCCACGGAAGTGGCTACTGTACCATCACGCTCGCGCACGGTCGCCGTGACGGCGTGTCGCCGCGGAGGAGCATCGGGTTATGGATCGACCGAACCAGGGCGAGCCGAACGAGTCGCCTCCGCCGCGCCGGAGCCGGCTGGAGGACGAGGTGCTGGAGATCCTCCACCGCACGGACCAGCCGGCGTCGTTCGGCGACCACGTCCGGCGCAAGTCCGCCCGCCAGCGTCGAGACCGGCTGGATCGGGCGCGTGGCGCGGTCACCCCGACCGGGGGAGTTTTCCCGCTGGACCCCACCACCTCCTTGGTCGGGTGCCTCATCGCCGCGTTCCTGGCCTTGGTGATCCGCGATATCTCCGCGTTGCTGTCGACCTTGCTCGCGATCGTCAGCATCGGGCTGCTCCTGTGGCCGATCGTCGACCGGTTTCGGCGTCCCCAACAGGCGGACATCAAACGGTGGCGCGGGCGCGACGTCGACCTCAGCCCGCCGCCGCCGCCGTGGGTGCGCTCGCTGCAGAACCGGTTCCGCCGCCCGCCCAGGATCTAGAGAAGCCACTTCGTCGTCTCGCCACCGCCACGTGAAGGACCGTCGATGCCGCAGGTCGTGTCGGACATGGTGGACGCCTACATCGTCCGCCGGATCAACGCCAGGACCCAATTCCTGCTTCTCCTGCGTCGCCCCGACGTCGCCCTGGGCAGCACCTGGCAGAGCATCCACTCCGCCGTCCGTCCCGGCGAAACCGCCGTCGAGGCCGCCAAACGGGCGATTCTGGATTCGACCGGTCTCGAAACGATGGACGCCTACGCCGCCGATTACATCAACCAGACCTACGACCATGGGCGCGACCGGATCGTCCTTGCGCCGGTATTTGCCTTCACCGTCGCCCCGCGCCCTGCGGTCCGGCTCGGCGACGACTACTGCGACAGCGCCTGGTGCGGGCGCGACGAAGCCGCCGCCCGGCTGCTCTGGTCGGGCCAGCGGTGGGCGGTGCGCCACATCGACGACGTGATCGGGATGGGCGGTCCCGACGCCGAGTTCTACCGCATCGAGTCGCCCGCCGGGTCCGGCGAGGGAACATGATCCGGCCCCGGCGGGGTATACTTCCCCCTTGGCAGTTCCATGAATCATACCCGACGGCACCCTCCGGAGGGCCAATGCCCGACTTCAAAATCGTCTCCGACCTCCGCCCCACCGGCGACCAACCGAAGGCGATCGAAGGGCTGGTCGCGGGCCTCAACGACCGGCTCCGCTTCCAAACCCTGCTCGGCGTCACCGGTTCCGGCAAGACGTTTTCGATGGCCAACGTCGTCCAGGCGGTCAACCGCCCGACCCTGGTGTTGGCCCACAACAAGACCCTCGCCGCCCAGCTCTACTCCGAGTTCAAGGAGTTCTTTCCCCACAACGCGGTCGAGTACTTCGTCTCCTACTACGACTATTACCAGCCGGAAGCCTACGTCGCCCGCACCGACACCTTCATCGAAAAAGACGCCGACATCAACGAGGAGATCGACAAGCTCCGCCACGCCGCGACCCGCGCCCTCTTGACCCGGCGCGATGTCCTCATCGTGGCCTCCGTCTCGTGCATTTACGGTCTCGGCTCGCCGGAAGAGTACGGCAACACCGTCGTCTCGTTGCGACGCGGCGCCCAGACCCGGCGCGACAAAGTCATCCGGCACCTCATCGACATCCAATACGACCGCAACGACATGACCCTCGTCCGCGGTTCGTTCCGGGTCCGCGGCGACACGATCGAGATTTTTCCGGCCTACGAGGAGATCGCGATCCGGGTCGAGTTCTTCGGCGACGAAGTCGAACGGATCGTCGAAGTCGACCCGCTGACCGGCGAATTGCTGATCGAACGGTTGGAACTCGATGTCTACCCAGCGAAGCACTTCGTCACCACGTCCGACAAGCTGGCGGTGGCGATGAAGGACATCGAGGCCGAACTCGACGAGCGCCTGGCGGTGCTGGACGGCGACGGCCGGGTCCTCGAAGCCGCCCGCCTCCGCCAACGGACGATGTACGACCTGGAGATGATGCAAGAGGCGGGCTACTGCTCCGGGATCGAGAACTACTCGATGCACTTGTCCCGCCGCAAACCCGGCGAGCAACCATCGACCTTGTTGGACTACTTCCCGGACGACTACCTCCTGTTCGTCGACGAGTCCCACATCTCCCTACCCCAGGTCCGCGGCATGTACTCCGGCGACCGCGCCCGCAAGGACGTTTTGGTCGAGCACGGGTTCCGTCTCCCCTCGGCGCGCGACAACCGGCCGCTGACCTTCGCCGAGTTCGAGCGGATGATCGGGCAGGCGATCTTCGTCTCCGCAACGCCGGGTCCGTACGAGCAGGAGCACGCCGAGCGGGTGGTCGAGCAGGTGATCCGGCCGACCGGATTGATCGACCCGGCGATCTCGGTCCGCCCGACCAAAGGCCAGATTGATGACCTGCTCGCCGAAGTCAATCAGCGCGTCTCCCGTGGCGAACGCGTCCTGGTCACGACCCTGACCAAGCGGATGGCCGAGGACCTCGCCGATTACTTGAAGGAGATGGGCGTCCGCACCCAGTACCTCCACTCCGAGATCGAGACCCTGGAACGAATCGAGATCCTGCGCGACCTCCGGCTCGGCGTTCACGATGTCGTGGTCGGGATCAACCTGCTCCGGGAAGGGCTCGACCTCCCGGAAGTCTCTTTGGTCGCGATCCTGGACGCGGACAAGGAAGGGTTCCTCCGCTCGGCCGGTTCCTTGATCCAAACCATCGGCCGGGCAGCCCGGCACGTCGACGGCCAGGTCATCATGTACGCCGACACCATGACCGGCTCGATGAAGACCGCGATCGACGAGACATACCGCCGCCGGGCGATCCAGATTGCTCACAACGAGGCCAATGGAATCGAGCCACGCGGCATTATCAAAGAGATCAAGGACCTGACCGACCGCGTCCGCGCGGTGGCGGAAGAACACGCCGGGTACTCGACCGGCGGCAACGACAATCCCGGCGTGATCGCCGAGGTACCAAAGGACGAGCTGGTGCGGATGGTCAAGGACCTCGAATCGCAGATGAAAGCGTCGGCGAAGGACCTCGAGTTCGAGAAGGCGGCGCTGCTGCGGGACCAGATCGTCGAGCTGCGCCGGATCATCCAACTCGACCCGGTGCTGCAGTAGCCGCCGGCCGCAGCTCACGCTCCGCCAGCAGGAGGCATTCGCCCGTTGACCTCTCTTTCTCGCACTCCGTCGTCCGCCCGTATCGCCGCCATCGGGGCCGTGCTGGTGGTCGTGGTCCTCACGTCCGGATCGCCCGTCCGGATCGCGTCGGCGGGCGAGGCGACGCCGACCCCGTCCGGCGCGGCCGGCGAAATCGCCTCGCAGTTGCCTCCCGCCGATTTGCCCAGCATCAGCGAGCAGGGTTACCGTTTCGCCCTCAACGCCGATCTCGACGCCGAGTTCGACAGCGTCGCCACCGAGGCACCGGTCTACCGGATTACGCCGACCCCGCTGGACGCCGACGCCGCGGCCGATCTAGCCGAGCGGCTGGACATCGGGGCGGAGATCGAGGACCGCGGTGGTGGCACCTTCGCCGCGTCCGGCGAGGGCCAGCTCTTCGTCACCCCGACCTTGATCCAGTACCTCTCGACGGCCGACGCGACCGACGGCGAGCTGCCCAACGACGAGGAAGCGGTGGCCTTCGCCCGAGAGTGGCTGCGCCGCGCGGCGCTGATCCCGCCGGACCTCGGCGACGGCCGGGTCGTCAGCCGGACCGATCTGCCCGGCCGGGTCGTCGTCTCGTTTGCTCCCGTCGAACCGGCCCAGGTGCTGGCCGCCTATCCGGGGATCACCGTGTCGCTGGGTCCGAATGGCCGGGTGCTGGAAGCGTCGTCCCGCTGGATGGGGATCGAGCGCGCCGATCTGTACCGGCTGCGGCCCGCCCAAGACGCCTGGCTGCGGGTCGAAGCGGGAGAAGCCTACCTTGAAGTGGACCTCTCGGAATCCGGAATAACGCCCGGCTCCGAGGTCAAGGGGACGGTCGAGTACACCGAGATCGGCCTTGCCTATACCACCGCCGGTCCCCCCGGCGGAGAGCAGTACCTGGAACCGGTGTACGTCTTCGGCGGGCGCCTGCGAATCGAAAACACCGACCAGGACTTGGACGTCAGGGCCTACGTCCCTGCGCTGGCCGTCAACGACGCCCCGGTCGGGGCGATCCCGGCCGCTCCCCGCGTATGAGCGCGCGACCGACGATCCTGGTGCTACATGGGCCGAACCTCAATCTGCTCGGCACCCGCGAGCCCCACCTCTACGGGGCGACGACCCTCTCCGAAGTCGACGCCGACCTGCGGCGGATCGGCGACGCGGCCGATCCGCCCGTCACCGTCCGGACGCTGCAATCGAACCACGAAGGCGCCTTGATCGACGCCATCCAAACGCTCGGCCCAAATGCCTGTGGTATCATCGTCAACCCAGGTGGCCTGACCCACTACAGCATCGCGTTGCGCGATGCGTTGGCCGCGGTTGATCGCCCGGTGGTCGAGGTCCATGTCAGCAACATCCACGCCCGCGAGGAGTTCCGCCACCGCTCGGTCGTGGCGCCGGTCGCGCGCGGGCAGATCGCGGGGTTGGGTGTGGACGGCTATCGGTTGGCGCTGCGCCACCTGATTGAGACCGAATCACGGCGCAAGGGAGATCGCGGATGATGGGAGAATCGGATCGGTTGGCTCACCTGCGGGACCTGGCGCGGGAGCGCGGCCTGGACGCGGTCTTGGTTAGCCACCCCGCCAACCGGTTCTACCTGAGCGGCTTCCGCGCCGACGATCACGGGCCGGACGAAACCAGCGGCATGCTGCTCGTCGCCGCCGACGCCGCCCACCTCTACACCGGTGCCACCAACCTCGGCTGGGCGACGGCCGACGCGCCCGGGTTCGACGTCCGCGCCTGGCAACGCCCGTGGCCAAACGCGATGGCCGACGCGATCAAGGACGGCGGCTGGCGGCGGATCGGGTTCGAAGACGACGCCCTGACGGTCGCCTTCCATGCCCGTCTCCAACGTGGTCTGGACGGCGCGGCGGAACTCGTCCCGCTCGGCGCCGCGCTGAACGCCCTGCGGGCGGTCAAGGATCGGAGCGAACTGGACGCGCTGCGCGCTGTGACGCTGCTGACCGACGCGGTCTTCGTCGACGCGACCGCCGACCTCCAGCCCGGGATCACCGAGCGGGAGCTGGCCTGGCGGATCGAACGCGGCTTTCGGGACCGCGGCGCCGACAGACCCGCTTTTGACACCATCGTCGCCTCCGGTCCGCATGCCGCCCGACCTCACCACGAGCCGGGGGATCGCCCGTTCGCCGAGGGCGAACCGATCGTGATCGACATGGGTGCCCGGCTCGGCGGCTACAACGGCGACCTGACTCGCACGATTTGGATCGGCGACCCGGAGCCGCGCCTGCGCGAAATTTACGGCGTCGTCCATGCCGCCCAGCAAGCCGCGCTCGGCGCGATCGGCGCCGGCGTGCCGGCGAAGGATGTCGACGCCGCCGCCCGCGCCATCATCGAAGCGGCCGGCTATGCCGATCAGTTCGTCCACGGCACCGGGCACGGTCTCGGGATCAAGGTCCACGAGGCGCCGAGCGCGTCGACCGTCTCCGAGGACGTGCTTTCCGCCGGTCAGGTCATGACCGTCGAACCCGGCATCTATGTGACGGATTGGGGCGGCGTGCGGATCGAAGATGTCGGCGCCGTCCTTGCTGACGGGTTCGATGTCTTCACCACGGCGCCGAAACGGTTCGTTTGACGCCCCCCGGCATCCGATGACGCCGGGCGGTGAACGGAGTACAGGCCATGATCGATACCGGCGGGCTTCGCAAAGGCATCACCCTCGACATTGATGGGCGGTTGGTCAAGGTGATCGACTACGCCCACAACAAGCAAGGGCGCGGCTCCGCCCAGGTGCGGATGACCCTGCGCGACCTGCGCTCCGGATCGACCACCCAACAGACGGTCCAGTCCGGGGCAAAGTTCACCTCGGTCCGCCTCGAACGGCAGCACGTCCAGTACCTCTATCACGAAGGCGACCACTACCACTTTATGGACACCGACACGTTCGACCAGATGGCACTCGACGCCGCCGCGCTCGGCGACAGCGTCAAGTACATCCGGGAGAACGACGTGGTCGACGTGCTGACCTACAACAACGAGCCCATTGACATCGAACTGCCGACCTCCGTTAACCTGCGGATCGAGCAAACCGACCCGGGCTTCAAGGGCGACACCGCCACCGGCGGCACCAAGCCGGCGACGATGGAAACCGGTCTGGTGGTCAGCGTGCCCCTCTTCGTCAACCCCGGGGATCTGATCAAGATCGACACCCGGACCGGCGAGTACATCGAGCGGGTCACCTAACCGTGGGCGAGCGACGCGACACGAGCGAGGGGCGAGATCCGCTCTTCGGAGCAACCGGGCTTCGTGGGCACGATCCGGAGCCGGTGATCGAGGCCGTCGGCACCTTGATCGCCCTAATGGGCCGGGGGGGGATCCACGAGTTGGATCTCTCGTTTGCGGACGTCACCATCCGGCTACGCGGTCAACCGGTCAACGGGGGCGCGAATACCACGATTGAGGTCGCGCCGGTGGTGCTCGACGCGCCCGTGACGGAAGCGGTCGTCGAGCCGCTGGCAACGATCGCGGCGCCGATGATCGGGACGTTCTACGCCTCCCCCGCTCCGGGCGAACCACCCTTCGTCCGCGTCGGCGATTACGTGGATGTCGGACAGACCATCGGCATCATCGAAGCGATGAAGATCATGAACGAGATCGCCGCTGACCACGCCGGGGTCGTCCGCGAGGTCCTGATCGCGACCGGACAGGCGGTCGAGTACGGGTCGCCGCTGCTGCGGGTCGCGACCGAGGCGACGGTAATCGCGTGAAATCGGGCGTCGTTTCGGTCGGGATGGTGACCAGTTACATCCGGGACCTGCTCGACGGCGACGACGTGCTCAGCGACGCGTGGATCGAAGGCGAAGTTTCGAATCTCTTCCGCGCCCAGTCCGGCCACTGCTACTTCGTCCTCAAGGACGCCGAGAGCCAACTCAAGTGCGTTCTGTTCCGCCACAGCATCCAGCGCCAACGTTATGGGCCACGCGACGGCGAACACGTCTCCGTCCACGGCCGGATCGGCGTCTACGAGCGGGAAGGCGCCTTCCAGCTCTACGTAGATCTGGTTCAGCCGGCCGGGATCGGCATTGCCGCCCTTCAGTTGGCCAGGCTTCGCCAACAACTCGAGGCGGAAGGGCTGTTCGATCCGGCCCGAAAACGTCCCCTACCGGTCGCGCCGAGAACGATCGCCGTGGTCACCTCCGGGGACGGCGCCGTCTGGCACGATATCCAGACGGTGATCTCTCGCCGTTACCCCCTGGTTCACCTGCTGCTGGCCCCGACGGCGGTTCAGGGCGACGCCGCACCGCTGAGCATCGTCGCAGCCCTCGAGGCCGTCGGGCACGATGGACGGGCCGACCTCGTCATTGTCGCCCGCGGCGGCGGTTCGGCGGAGGATCTGGGAGCGTTCAACGACGAGCGGGTCGCCCGCGCCGTCTACGCCTGCCCGATTCCCGTCGTCTCCGCCATCGGCCACGAGACCGACCACAGCATCGTCGACGACGTCGCTGACGTTCGCGTCCCCACCCCGTCTGCCGCCGCGGAACTCTGCGTGCCCGATGTGCGCGAGATCGGAGAGCGCTTGGCGGAATACCGACTGCGGTTGGGACGCGTCGTGACCGACGACGTGGCGTCCGCCCGCCGATCCTCCACGATCCTTACCCGCCAGCTCGCGCACAGGCACCCGGCCGAGCGTATCGCACGACACCGGCGGGATCTGTCCGGTTTGCGCCGGATCAGCGGTTCGAGCCACCGTCAAATCCTCAATCAAACCAGGAGCGCGGTGGCCGAACGACGGGTGCTGCTGGCGGCGCTCGACCCCATGGCGGTGTTGGGACGCGGATTCGCCTTCGTCACGCACGGCGAAACCGGCGCCGCGGTGACCGGTATTGGCGCCCTTGCCGGCGGCGATCCGATCGTCGTCCGGCTGCTGGATGGCGTACTCGGTGCCCGCGTCGAGTCGGCGACGACGATTGGTTCCCCCGGTCCGGTCGGGGGACGGCGTTGAGCCACGCCACTATCGATGAAGCCGACCTTGGGCGATGGGAAGCGGTGCTCGCCGACGGCGGCTTCGAGGAGGTCTACGCCGTCCTGGCCGAGGTCGTCGAGCTGCTCGAGGACGGCGGGTTGGCCCTGGACGCCTCGGTGACGCTCTTCGAGATGGGCTCGCGCCTGGCCGACCGGTGCGATCTCCTGCTCGATCAGGCCGAACTGCGCGTCGGCAAGATAGAACGTCTCGCCGACCGGCTCGACGGCGACGACCGGCCGGTCTAGGACCCCTCGCGATCCCCCTTCCGCGACTGAGGACCGAACGACCATGCCCCCGCCACCGAATCCGGTGCTGCCCGTCGGAAAGCTGCCGGGCAACCTCCTCGGTCGCCTCATCGCCCGCTACACCCGACCCGAGCCAAGCGTCGTTGTCGGTCCCGGTACGGGGCACGATGCGGCGGTGATCCGCACCGGTTCCGGGCTCCTGGCCGTCAAGACCGACCCGATCACCTTCGCCACCGGTGACGCCCCGGCCTATCTGGTCGACGTCAACGCCAACGACCTCGCCTGCCTCGGCGCGGTCCCGCGCTGGATGGTGGTGACGGCCCTGCTGCCGGACGGCGCGACGACGCCCGACCTGGTCGAACGATTGTTTCGCCAACTGGACGAAGTCTGCACCCTGCGCGGAATCGCCCTCATCGGCGGCCACACCGAGATCACTGCCGGGATGCCGCGTCCGATCCTGGTCGGCACGCTGCTGGGAGAGGTCGCGCCCGATCGTCTGATCCGACCCGGCGGGGCTCGACCTGGCGATGCCCTCCTGCTGACCAAGGCGTTGGCGATCGAAGGCACCGCCTTGTTGGCGCGAGAGTTGGGGTCCACGCTGGCCCGGAACGTTGATTCGGACGTACTTCGGTCCGCTGCCGCCCTCCTTGACCAACCCGGCATCTCGGTGCTCGCCGACGCCAGCGCGCTGCTCGACACCGGAGGCGTAACCGCGCTCCACGACCCGACGGAAGGGGGCCTGGCGATGGGCATCCGCGAGATGGCCCGCGCCGCCGGCTGCGGGGCCACCGTCGTCGAAGACGCGATACCGGTCCTTGCCGAAACCCGCGCCATCGCCAACGCCCTGGGCCTCGATCCCCTCGGCATCCTGGCTTCGGGCAGCCTCCTCGCCAGCGCGGCGCCGGGGGCGGTCGGACGCCTCGTTTCGACCGGCGTCGACCACGGCTTTGCCGTCGCCCACATCGGTGAGATCACCGGACGCGGGGCACCGCTCCTGCTCCGGAGTGGGGACGGAGACCGCGAGCTTCCCGCGTTCGCCAGCGACGAGGTGACCAGGGTTATGTAGCGGGCGAGGTAAAGAAGGAGGCAACCGGTGGCAGTCAAGGGGATCGTCGTCGCCAGCACCAACGGGGCGGTCGGCATCCAAGCCGCGATCGAGGTGATCCGCGCCGGTGGCAGCGCCCTCGATGCCGTCGTCGCCGGAATCGAACCGGTCGAGGCGAACCCGGACGACAACAGCGTCGGCCTCGCCGGATTGCCAAATCTCGTCGGCGACGTCGAACTGGACGCCAGCATCATGGACGGTCGCGGGTTGCGCGCGGGCGCGGTCGGGGCGTTGCGGCATTACCGGGACGCAATTGCCCTCTCACGCGTCGTCATGGAAGACCTCCCCCACAGCCTGATCGCCGGTGCCGGAGCGGAACGCCTGGCCCGCGAAGTGGGAATGACCGAGATGAACCTGTTGACGCCGGCGTCCGATGATCAATGGCGTCAGCGCCTTCTCCGCCGGGGCATCCGCGACGGCGCGTTTGGGCCGGATCTTCGTGGCTGGGCGCGGCGCGTCACCCGCGACCCCGAGCTACCGCCGCCGCCCCACGGCACCGTCAACGTCATCGCCCGCGACCGGGACGGCAACCTCGCCAGCGGCGTCAGCACTTCCGGCTGGGCGTGGAAGTATCCGGGGCGCCTGGGTGATTCCCCGATCATCGGCGCCGGTAACTACGCCGACAACCGCTGGGGCGCCGCCGCCTGCACCGGCCGCGGTGAAAAGGCGATGCGCTGCTGCACCGCCCACAGCGTGGTCACCTTCCTCCGTTTTGGGATGGGATTGACCGAGGCCCTAACGACCGCGATGGAGGACATGCGCGCCCTCGACGATCCCTACCGCGGTCAGATCAACATCGTCGCCCTGGATCGCGACGGTCACCACGGGGCCGCATCGAGCGCCGTCGGCAAGACGTACATCGTCCAGGACGACGAGATGTCGTCCCACGAGGAACTGGTCCGCCTCCACATCCCGGTGACCGCCGAGACCGACGGGCGCTCCGCCGACAAGGCGTGAGGCGCTCGGCGCCTAGACGTCCTTGGTCAACGTGAGCAGGAACTCGTCGTTGGTCTGGGTCTTCGAGAGCCGGCTGAGCAGCAGTTCGGTGCCTTCGGACCCGCCGAGCATCGAGACCATCCGCCGCATCGTCCAGACCTGGCGCAGCGTGTTCTCCTCAAGCAACAGCTCTTCGCGCCGGGTGCCGGAACGCTGGATGTCGATCGAGGGGTAGATCCTCCGCTCGGCCAGCTTCCGATCGAGGTGCAACTCCATATTGCCGGTGCCCTTGAATTCCTCGTAGATCACGTCGTCCATCCGGCTGCCGGTGTCGATCAGGCAGGTGGCGACGATCGTCAGGCTGCCGCCGCCTTCGATGTTGCGGGCGGCGCCGAAGAAGCGCTTCGGCGGGTACAACGCCACCGGGTCGATACCGCCGGAGAGGGTCCGACCGCTCGGCGGCACGGCCAGGTTGTAGGCCCGGGCGAGCCGGGTGATCGAATCGAGCAGGATCGTCACATCCCGCCCCCCTTCGACCAACCGCTTCGCGCGTTCCAAGGCCATCTCGGCGACCTTGGTGTGGTCCTCCACCGGCTCGTCGAACGTCGACGAGATGACCTCGCCTTCGACCGAGCGCCGCATGTCGGTCACCTCCTCCGGCCGCTCGCCGATGAGGCAGACCATCAGATGCATCTCGGGGCTGTTGGCGGTGATCCCGTTGGCGATGGACTTGAGCAGGATCGTCTTTCCGGCCTTGGGCGGAGAAACGATCAACCCGCGCTGGCCCAGGCCGATCGGCGCGACCAGATTGAGCAGACGGGTCGACAGGATGTTGGGCTGCGTTTCGAGGTTGATCAACTCCAACGGAAAGATCGGCGTCAGCGACTCGAACGCGGGGCGACGGCGCGCGGTCTCCGGATCGACCCCGTTGATGATTTCCACCCGGAGCAAACTGAAGAACTTTTCGTTGTCCTTCGGCGGGCGCACCTCGCCGGAGATGCGATCGCCGGTCCGCAACCCAAACCGCCGAATCTGCGATTGGGAGACGTAGATATCGTCGGCGGCCGGCAAGAAACGGTGGCTGCGCAAGAATCCGAAGCCGTCCTCGATGATCTCCAGGATGCCGTCGCCGAAGACGTGCCCTTCGAGTTCGGTCTGGGTCCGGAGCAACTTGATCATCAGGTCGGCGCGCTTCATCCGGGTGTAGCCTTGCAGCTCCATCCCGCGCGCCATGTCCCACAGTTCCTCGACCGACTTCTCCTGGAGATCGTTGACCGAAAAGTGCGCCACGTTGCCGTTTCGGGCCGGGGGCACGATCGCCGGGGGAACGGGCGCCGGATTCACCGGTCGCGGGCGAGGCGGCTGAGCGACGCCGAACGATGGCCCCGGTTGGCGTTCACGTCCGTTCGGCCCCGTGCCGCCTTGGCGGACGCCCCGGTCGCCGCGAGGGGTCCTGTCTCCCCGCGGTTGCGACTGCCGGTCGCCCCGGTCGAAACGGACCGCGCGGTCATCGCGCACCGCCCGATCCGAACGATCGCCGCGGTTGCCCCGATCCGAGCGTTCAACGCGGTCTGGGCGGTCTCCCTGCTCCCGGCGCTCCGGGCGCGACAACCGTTCCCTGGGAGCCGGGCGCTCGCTCGCCATCGGACCGTCGCTGGTGCTGGCGGCCTCGGCGGTGGTTGGCTCCGGCGCGGCGTCCGCCGTGATCACCGATTCAAGCGGAGCCGGCGCAGGAGCCGGCGCAGGGAGATTCGGCATTGTCTCGGAGCCGCCGGGGAAGGATGTCGGCAAGGAGTCGATCGTCTCGGAGGGCGGCTCCGGGAACGATCCAGAGGTCAACGGCGGAGCCCCAGTCGTGCCTGCCGGCGCCACCAGCAATCCCGCATCGGCCTCGGACGACGCGGCCTCGCCGGGCGTCGGTGCGGGGGTAGCAATGTCGTCGTGACTCGGGATGGGTGGCGTAGGGGCCGGGAGACCAGGAGCGGGGTCGACGGCGCGCAGCGCCTCGACAAGGTCCGTCTCCGAAGCCGGTTTCGGCGCCTTGCGCCGTCGCGGGGTCCGCGCGGGAGCTGGAGCCATTTCCACGGCCCCCTCAGGGAGCGCCGAGACCGCCGCGGGTGCTTCCTCGACCGGCGACTCCGCGGCGGGCGCGGCGTTTTCGGTCGGTATGGCGTCCTTGGCCGGCTTCGCCACCCGCCGCTTGGCACGGGTCGCGCTCGCTTTCGCGGGTTTCTCGGTGGCGTGGTCGGTTATCTCTTCGGCGGCTGACAAGCCGATCCCTCCAGCGACACGGCGTGGATCGCGGGTGACCCCGGCGCGAGGCGACCGGGTTCCGAATACGGGTGGGGCGAAGTGGGTCGTGCCCGGCGGCAACCGCGGTCATGCGGTAGAGGCCGAGTCGTCGCCGGCCGGAAACGATCGCCTGGAAGCCCTATCGGCGGGGCGGTTCGCCCGGTCGCGTCAACGACCCAGGAACGAACCGTCCGCGCGGCAACGCGGTCAACCAAATCTCCAGCGGACGACAAGGTGAGGCGGCGAGGGGAAGGAGTGAGTACGCGCTCGCCGGAACGCAATAGGATCATAGCATCGGAACATGGACGACGTCAATTCATTCCGCATTTCGTTCGGACCGAAGGCCGACCCCGATCTGGGATCGCTTAATCCAGCGGTACTTCGCCCCATTGCCGCAGCTTGGCCAGCCGATGGGTGGCGTCGATCCGCCGGATCGTGCCAGACTTCGACCGCATCACCAACGACTGGGTCGTCGCCCCGCCGCCGAAGTAGTGAACGCCGCGCAACAGCTCGCCGTCCGTGATCCCGGTGGCGGCGAAGAACACGTTGTCGCTGCCGACGAGGTCGTTCAACCCCAGCACCCGGCCGGTGTCGATGCCGCGCTCGGCGACGATCCGCCGCTCGGCGTCGTTGCGGGGCCACAACCGGCACTGCATGTCGCCCCCGAGGCACTTCAGGGCGCAGGCCGCGACCACCGCCTCGGGCGCGCCGCCGATGCCGACCATCGCGTCGATCCCGGTCCCGGGCGAGGCGGCCATCACCGCACCGGCGACGTCGCCGTCGGTGATCATCTTGATCCGGGCGCCGGTGGCTCGGACATCCGCGATCAGGCTATCGTGGCGGGGCCGGTCGAGGATCACCACCGTCAGGTCGGTCACGGCGCGGCCTTTCGCCGCCGCGATCCGGGTCAGGTTCTCCGCCACCGGGGCGGTGATGTCGATTCGCCCGGCCGCTTCCGATCCGACGGCGATCTTGTCCATGTACATCACCTCGGGCGAGGCGAACATGGACCCGCGCTCGGCCACCGCCAGCACCGCGACCGAGTTCGGCATCCCGTTCGCCAGCAAGCGGGTTCCGTCCACCGGATCGACCGCGATGTCGGTTTTTGGGGCATCGGCGCATCCCAGGTGTTCGCCGATAAACAGCATTGGCGCCTCGTCCTTCTCGCCCTCGCCGATCACGACCACGCCGTCCATCTGGATCGTGTTCAGGACCGCGCGCATCGCGTCGACGGCGCCCTGGTCGGCGGCGTTCTTGTCGCCACGACCCATCCAACGCCCCGCCAGAAGCGCCGCCGCTTCGGTCACCCGGACCAGTTCCAAGGCCAAGTTGCGGTCCATCGTCTCCATCGCCGCCTCCCTCCGGTGGCCTACCACGATTCGTGCGCCAGCCACGCTTGGGCCGCTTCCGGCAGGTCGGCCACGCCGCCCCACTCGGTCGTGCAATCGGGCAGTGCCTGGACGAACCGCTCGCCGTACCGCTTGGAGACCACCCGCCGGTCCAACACGGCGCAGACGCCGCGATCCCGACCGCTGCGGATCAGGCGACCAAAGCCTTGCTTGAACCGCAGCACCGCCTGCGGCACCGCGTAATCGCCGAACGGCTGCTCGAACAGCTCGCTCCGGGCCGCGAACACCGGGTCCGACGGTACCGCGAAGGGCAACTTGGTGATGACCAGCAAACTCAACGCGTCACCGACGACATCCACGCCTTCCCAGAACGTGGACGTGCCGAGCAACACCACGTTCGGGCTGTGCTTCAAACGCTCGACGAGTTGCCGCGGGCTGCCGTCCGTCCGCTGCGCCAGGACCACGATCCCGCGCTCCTCCAGCGGTCGCTTGATCGCCCGGTAGGTCGCCTGCAAGGCGGCGTGGGACGTGAACAGGACCAGCCCACGCCCTCCCGTGGCCGCGCAGAGCGCAATCAGCGCCTCCTGCAACCGCCGCTGGTACGCCGGCTGATTCGGTTCCGGCATGTCCGTCGCCAAGTAGAGCAGCGCCGCCCGCCGGTAGTCGAACGGCGAGTCGACCGCGAGTTCATCGGCATCCTCCAGCCCGAGGCGGTCGGCGACGAACTCGAACCCGCCGTCGGTCGCCATCGTGGCCGAGGTCAGGACAACGGTGTCCAGACGACCGAACAACTCCTCCCGGAGCAGATCACCGACCCGCACCGGCGCCGCGTGGAACGAGACGATGTCGAGCACCGGGCTGCGCTCGATCCAGTAGACCAGGTTGGCGTCGACCGACCCGATCATCCCCGTCAACCGCGCCGCCAGGTCGTTCCCCGCCCTGATCGCCGCCCCGAGGGCGATCACCAGGTCGTCGTGGTGGTTGACCTCCAAATCGTCGGCGTCCTCGCCGGGGGCGACTTGTTCGACCGCTTCCAGGAACCACCGCGCCTGCTCGTCCAGCCCGGTCAACTCCCGGTCCAGCCGCTCCCAAGCCACCTCCACCTCGATCCACCCGCCGTCGTTGCGCAGCGAACGGGTGACCCGCAGCGTGCGATCGAAGCCTCCGCCGCCACCACCGCCGTCGCCTTCGTGCCGGACCAGGAACTCGGCCAACCGCGCGAACAGGTCCCGCGCCGCGGTCCGTGCCCCGGTGGCCCGATCGAGCGCGATCTTGGCCCGATCGAGCGCGGCCGACGCCCGCCGCCGCCCTTTCTCGTCGGTCTCCCGGAGCAACGCGGAAAGCACCAGCGGGATCGTGCCGTTCTGCAGCGCGCCCTCGGTCCTGATCAGGCCATCCACCAGCTCGCCGATGGTCCGCTCGTCGATTGCGTATCCGAACTGGGCCGTCGCCTGGTCTTCCAAATGGTGGGCCTCGTCGACCACCAGCCTCCCGTATTCGGGCAGGATGCGGCTACCCGCCATCACGTCGGATAGCAGCAGGGCGTGGTTGACCACGACAACATGCGCCTGCTCGGCGTTCCGCCGCGCCCGGTAGAGGAAGCACTGGTTGCGCTGCTGGAAGACGCAACGCGAGGCGACGCAGGCGTCCTCGACGGCCGACAGGTTGCGCCAGAGCGCTTCCTCCTCCGGTTCCAAGCGCAGCTCCGCCCGGTCCCCCGTCTCCGTGCGGCCCAGCCAGAGCAACACTTTGGCGTGCAATTGCGCCGTCACCGGGTCCAGCGCGCCGCCGCGCTGGTCGGTGAACCACCGCCGCAGGCAGAGGTAGTTCGACCGGCCCTTGAGCACACTGGCCCGGAACGGCACGTCGCCGTCCCGCTCGCCAAGCGCTCGTCGGAGGTCGGGGATGTCCTTCTTGAACAACTGGTCCTGGAGCGCGACGGTGTTGGTCGAAACCACCACCGGTTCGCCGCGTTCCCGTGCGTGCAACACCGCCGGCAGGAGGTAGGCAACGCTCTTGCCGGTGCCGGTGCCGGCCTCGACCAGTAACTGCCCGTCCTCGTTGAACGCCCGCGCCACCGCGCTGGCCATCGCTTCTTGCTGCGGTCGCCGCTCGTAACCCGGCACCACCCCGCGCAACGGTCCGTCTGCCGCCAGCAAATCGCGGATCGCGTCGGCTTCCACCCGCGTCCGTGACCCGGTGCGACGCAGCGGCTCGGGACGCTCCCTTGGGGTCAGGAACGCCAACTCGTGCGGACCCCGGGCACCCTCGGTCGCAAAGAGCGGGCCGATCGGTTGCCGCCGGGCGGCGTCCTGGAACAACGCCGCCGACGGCCAACCGGCCTGCCGGGCCAGGACCGCCACCTGTTCCAGCGTCAACGGGTCGTGGTGGTCCAACTCCGCCAGGAGACCTCGAAAGACCCCGGCCCCGGTCAGCGCGTCGTCCAATGCCCGGTGCGCCATATCCGGCTCGACGCCAAGTCGCCCTGCCACGGTGCCCAGGTTATAGGCCGGCAACTCCGGCAGCAGCAGCGTCGCCAGGTGGTAGGTGTCGTAGACGGCGTTCGGGAGGACCATCCCTGCCGCGTCCAGCATCGCGACGTCGAGCCCGACCGAGTGCCCGATGATCGGTCGTCCGGCCAGCAGGCGGCGCAGCGCGGGGGCGATCTCGGCGAACGCCGGCGCGTCCTTCAGTCCGGCCGGATCGATCCCGGTTCGGGTCGCGATATCGAGCGACAGCGCGCCGCGCGGGCGGACCAGCGACGAGAACCGGTCCAGTTCCCGCTCCCGGTCGAACACGACGACGGCGATCTCGACGATCTCGCCCCGCGCGGGGTCCATCGCCGTCGCCTCGATGTCCAACGCCGCGAATGCCTCAGCCACCGTTCATTCACCATTGCCGGGCGAGGGCCCATCGCGGGCCGATGCGCCGATCTCAACGTCGCCGGGTTTCCAGCCGTCCTGATGCCAGGGCGTCGGCCGCACCGAGGGCGACCAACGCGAGTTGGGTGAGCCCGCTGCGGATCGGCCCGGTCTCGATGTACTCGTCCTCGCGGTGGACGTTACCGCCCTCGGTCAAACCGAGGCACAACGCCGGCACACCACGCGCGATCGGCACGTTGGCGTCGGTGCTGGACGCGTCGAAGGTGATCTCGACCCCGACGGCGTCGAGCGCTTCGCGGGCGACTTCAACCAGAGGGCTGTCGGCCGAAACCCGACCGGCCGGACGCTCGCCAAGCAGCGTGGTCGACACCGAAACACCGTCCCGGTTTGCCCGCTCCACCAACCGATCGACCTCCCCCGCCACCGCCGTCAAGGCGTCCGGATCGACGGAGCGCAGGTCGAGCACGAACGACGCGCTCGGGGCAATGGTGTTGACCGAGATCCCGCCTTCGATCAGCCCGACGTTGAGCGACGTTTTTGGGGTGCCAGGAAGCGAAATCGCGTCGAGTTCGGCGATTAGGCGCGCCGCGGCGTGGATCGCGCTCGGCCGCCCGTGATCGCCCCAACTGTGCCCGCCGGGACCGGTGCAGGCGATCCTCAAGCGGCGGCTGCCAACCGCGACGGTGGTCACGCGGCCGAGGTTGTGGCCCTCGATCGCGACCGCGGCGCCGATCTCCGGAAAGGCGTCCATCACCGCCCGCATCCCGACCAGATTGCCCAGACCTTCCTCGCCAACGTTGCCGGTCAACAGGATGTCGACCGCCGGCGTCTCGCCGGCCAACCGCAACAACTCCGGCACCGCCAGCACCGCCGCCACGCCAAGGCTGTTGTCGCCGACCCCGGCCCCGGAGAGCCGGCCGCCACTCCGGCGGACGATCGTGTCGGTGCCGGCCGGAAACACCGTGTCGAGGTGCGCCGCCAGCAGCAACGCCGGTCCCCGGCCGCCGCCGGGGATTCGCGCGACCACGTTCCCCAGCGCGTCCTGCCACGGCGACGCACAACCGGCCGCAACGAACCAGCCGGCGACGGCCGCGCTCCGGGAATGCTCGGCGCCGGTGGGCGCGGCGATCGCCGCCAAACGCGCCGTGGTCTCGATCAGGTCCGGCAAGATCGCATCGACGGCCGATCGCACGGCCGCAACCCGCGCGGGTGCCAACGCGGTCATCGCCGCGCCGCCCGGTTTTCTCTCAAGGGGAACTCCAATGGGCGAAAAACCGGGGTCATGCGACGCGGACGCCTCGGGCGTCGGACCGCCGCGCCTTTGCAACGACGCATGTCGGCACCGGCGAGTATACCCCAGGCGGATGCCGGGTTTTCCCGTGCGTCACCGGCATCGTCGAACGTCGGTAGCCGAGATGGGAATCACGGCCACGCCTGCCGATTCCGCCTACGGGGTCGCGCTTGACACCACCCTGGGGCGGCGCTAGGTTTGCCGTGAAACGGGGTACGGGCCTCGCAGCGGGTTACGCCGGATCGCGCAGGGTGGCCGCGTTCGGACGGCGCGGCCGAGGGAGTTCCGATGGCCTACCACCGGTACGACGCGGTGATCGTCGGCGCGGGCGGCGCCGGGTTGATGGCGGCGATCCAGATGGCGGGCCACGCCAACATCGCCGTCGTCAGCAAGCTCTACCCGCCCCGCTCCCACACCGGCGCCGCCCAGGGCGGGATCAGCGCCGCCCTCGGCAACACCGAGGAGGACCACTGGCGCTGGCACATGTTCGACACCGTCAAGGGCGGAGACTATCTGGTCGACCAGGACGCCGCCGCCGTCCTCGCTCGCGAGGCGATCGACGCGGTGCTCGAACTCGAGCACATGGGCCTTCCCTTCAACCGCACGCCCGACGGCCGGATCGACCAGCGCCGCTTCGGCGGCCACACCCGCAACTACGGCGAAGGGGCGGTCCGCCGCGCCTGCTACGCCGCCGACCGCACCGGTCACATGATCATCCAGACGCTCTACCAACAGGGGATCAAGCACAACGTCAACTTCTTCGACGAGCATCACCTGCTCGACATCCTGTTCACCGACGACGGTCTCTGCTGCGGTTGCGTGACCCTCGAAATCAAAACCGGCGAGATCCACACCATCCACGCCAAGGCCGTGCTCATCGCCACCGGCGGCTTTGGGCGGGTGTTCAAGATCACCTCGAACGCGATGGCGGGCACCGGCGACGGCGTTGCCCTGGCGTACCGCCGCGGCGTGCCGGTCATT
>CADCWE010000032.1 GCA_902806325.1 uncultured Thermomicrobiales bacterium
GCCGCCGATCGGCGCGTCCAGCATCACCGTCACGCCATCGCGACCACGGAGCGATCACGGTGACCGCTTGGCTATGCCGGCCGTCCCTGCTATGCTGACGGCAGAACCGATGTTCGGTATACGTACGGCCTTTGGTGTTGCCGGGCGACCGAGGGTCCGAGGGCGGGCCGCGCGGTTCCGCGGCGACGCGACGGAAAGGAACGCGGATGGACCTGCTCGATCGGATGCTCGGACACGACCGCTGGGCGACGACACAGCTCCTGGAGCGGTGCGCCTCCCTGACCGACGCCCAACTCGACCAGGCGTTCGACATCGGGCACCGGACCCTGCGCGAGACGCTCGACCACATGGTCTATGTCGTTGACTTCTGGACGGGGTGGATGACCGGTCGACCGGTCGACCACGACCGGACCAGACACCGGTACGACCGCTCGATCGCCGCGCTCGGCGAACGCCACGAGCGCTACCACGCGACCTTCGCGGCGTTCGCGCGCCAAGCGAGCGACGAGCGGCGCCTGGATGACACCTTCGTCGACCACTATGCCGTTCGCCAGTCGCTCGGCGCCACGATCGTCCAGGTCCACCATCACAACGCGCAGCACCGGAACGAGGTGCGGCACATGCTCGAACGCCTGGGCGTCGTCGAATTGTGGGACTACGATCCCCAGGAGTGGGAGCACGTCACGGGACGCATCTAGTGGTTCGTCAACCGCATTCCGCCACCCCGTACCACGCCAAAAGGCAAGAACAAACCCGGCGATGTCGCTTGGCGAAGGCAGCAAATCGACCCTGGCAAACGGCCAGGGTCGAGGCGGAAGGGGCGTCGCTTCGCGCTTCTGGACCGCGACGCCGCCGCGGAAGACCGCCTCTATCCGCGACTGAACCCGAGCGCCCTGCCCCCCAACCGCTCGACCACGTCCCGGTCGAACCGGACGGTCGGCTGCTGGTTCGGGCTGGGGATGCCGACCCAGACGGTGTTTCCGTCGAACCCTCCCTCGTCGGCGTGCCCGATCGCGGCTTCCAACGCGCTCCCAATCGGTCTGGTTCTCGCCAGGATTCAGGATCGCGTCAACGTAGACAGCAGTGACGCGAACGATCGCGTCGGATCTCGGTATCGCGCGCCCTCTTCGCCGAGATGAACCGGATCAGGCCGTTTGCGCCTGCACCCGCTGGTGCGCGCGGACCGCGACCTCGGCCGCGGCCACCGCCTCGGCCCGCTCGGCGGCGGCGGAGACCCAGCCCGGCCCCGGATCGGCGGCGACGGGGGTCGCCAGCAGGCTCATCCCCAACGCCCCACCGACCCGCTGCAAGGCGCCGGCCTGCTGGGGGGTGAACGCCAAGGCGACCGACCCGGCGCCGGACGGACGCGGCGACGCCGCCAGCAGCGACCGGACCGTTCCGGCCAGGATCGTGGCGTCGAGGGTTTCGAGGGCGAAGACGACGCGGCCCCAGTCCTGGGCCGACGCGGACAACCGCAGCAACATGGTCGGGGCCTTTCTGGAGGGACGAGGGCGGGGCCACGCGGCCCCTTCACCCCGCCAGACTAGGCGCCAACGGCGGCGATTCGACGGAGTACCGGTCACGATTCGGTGACGACCGGCCCTACCCGCCTCCCGGCGGCGTCGGCAGCGCCTGCGGCGTCGGCACCCCTGGCAGCGCCGGATCCGGGGCGCCGTCTCCCGATCCCGCCGGCGGCGTCAGGGAGAGGAACGGCGTCACGCTCTCGCCGTCCAGGATCGCCCAGTTGATCGTTTTCAGGGCCTCGATGTAGTTGAGCGAGATGATCTCCGGGTTTTGGCGCGCCGCCTCGCCGCGGAGCGCGATCGCCTGCGCCTCGCCCTCGGCCCGGATCCGCTCGGCGTCGGCCTCGCCCTGGGCCAGGTTTTTTTGCCGGTTCGCCTCCTCGACCGCGGCCTGGGCCTCGTACTGGCGGACCGTGACGGTTTCGAGGGCGATCTGTTTGGCCTCGATCGCTTCCTCGTAGGCGGGCTGGAAGCGCGGGCGCTTCAGTTCGAACTCGTCGAGCACGATCAAGGACTCCGCGAACCGCGGCGCCAGCGCCTCTTTCATCCGGACGCTGATCCCGGCCAGGTCGCCGGAATAGAGCTGGGCGGCGGTGTATTGTTGGGTCAGTTGACGGATCACGGCGCGGGAGTGGAACTTGACCACCCGCGCGTTGACGTCGACCGGCGTCCGGCCGATCTCCGAATAAACCTCGCCGACGTTCTCCCGCGGCACGTGGTAGCGGAGGTTGAAGGTCATCACGACCCGCTGGCCGTCCATCGTCACCCCGTCCAGGCCGCCGTCGGCGTAGTCGGCCTCGGACGCCGGTTCGTTCTCCAGCACCTCGTAATAGGTGGCGGCGGTGCGGAAGCAGCGGTAGCGGTCCACCAGCGGCAGCCGGAGGTGGACGTCCGGTCCGGCCTCGGCCCGGACCGCCCCGAACCGCGTCACCGCGCACGCCTCCCCGGCGTCGACCCGGGCCGTGAAGGCCAGGAACAACGCCACCAGCAGGACCGCCAGCAGCGCGACCCCGCCGCACCCGGCCAGCCACCGCGGCCGGTCCGCCGCACCATTCCCGCCCCGTCCTTCACCCCGCGCCGCCGCCCGCTTCGGCAGCGCCCGCTCGACCACGTTCACGGCCGTCCCTCCTTCGACCCGGTCATTCTCGCGTCCCGGTTGTCGGGTCATTCCGAGTGAAACGAGGAATTCCGTGCCCTGCGCCACGCGACGAGATGCTTCGCCGCGCTCGGAACGACCTCGACGTGGTTCGCGCTCCGCGACGAAGACGTTCGCACCGAGCGACCAGGGGCGCTCAATCGCCGACCTCGATCAGGCGCACCGGATCGCGGCGGATCCCCGCCTCCGCGATCGCCAGGACGACGGCCAGCCGAGCGGGTTGGCGACCGTATCCCAGGCGGCGAGGACGACCGCCCCGCCCCCCAAAAGGAGGGTTGCCTTGGGCAGGCTCGGGGCCTGGGTCTGGTGCCTTTGGTGGCGGTGCTTGGGCGAATCCTGGGCGTCGATGGCGAGGCGCTCCCGCGGCAGCCGCTTCGCCCGGGGGCTGCCCGGGCACTCAACACCGGCACGCCGCCGTGCGGGGCACCGGGTTCGCGTCGCTCTTCCGCGCGGGCATGGTAGGCGCCCCCGCTGGGCAGCGCCAATGGGTTGTTCGTCCTGATCCCGGCGGCACTAATCGGCGGCGGTCGCGGTCTCGTCTGGCGCCGGCGCCAGCAGCCCCTCGAAGCGGGCGATGTCGGCGCGGACGACGGCCAGGCTGGCGCGCCAGAACTCGGGCCGCCGGAGGTCGATCCCGAACCGAGCCGCCAAGGTCGCGGCGTCGGCCCGCCCGGTCGAGGCCAGGAGGTCGTCGTAGCCGGCGTGGAAGCCGGCCGGGTCCGCCCCGTACTGGGCGTACAAGCCGAGGCCGAAGAGCAGGCCGAACAGGTACGGGAAGTTGTAGAAACTGGCCCCGGAGTAGTAGTGCGGCTTGACCGCCCACATGAACGGGTGCAGCGCCTCCGGGTCCAGGGCGTCGCCGTAGGTGGCGCGCTGGGCGTCGGTCATCAGGGCGTTGAGCTCGTCGACCGACAGCGCGCGGGTGCGCCGCTGGGCGAAGACGGCGGACTCGAAGCGGAACCGGCTCGAGATGTCGACCACCACCTGGGACGCGTCCTGCAACGCGCCGTCCAGGATCTCCACCTGGTCCGCCGGCCCGGATTCGGCCAGCGCGGCGTGGCGGACGATGGTCTCGCAGAAGATGCTCGCGGTCTCGGCCAAGGTCATCGGCGTTTGGCGCTGGAGCGGGGTCAACTCGGCCTCGTTGAGGTTGTGGTAGGCGTGGCCCAGCTCGTGGGCCAGGGTCGAGACCCCGCCGTACGACGGCGCGTAATTGGCCAGGATCCGCGACTCGCC
Organism: uncultured Thermomicrobiales bacterium; assembly: GCA_902806325.1. Classification (GTDB taxonomy): domain Bacteria; phylum Chloroflexota; class Chloroflexia; order Thermomicrobiales; family UBA6265; genus CADCWE01. Next base: position 3,916 of record CADCWE010000032.1, read on the forward strand.
GCCGCGCAGGTGGGCGCAGAACGCGCCGTCGCCCTTGCCGGGGCGCGGCTCGGCGTCGATCCAGCGCTCGCGAAACGCCCGCGCGGCGAACCCGCTGAGCCGGTCAGAATAGACGCCGAAGCGGTCGACCACGAACCGCTCGGCCTCGGCAAAACTCCAGACCCGTCCCGGTTCGGCGCCCGCCGGGCGAACCGGGGCGAACAGATCGTACCAGGCCAACGTTGGCACCCCGAGGGCGCGGGCCTTCACGCGCCAGTAGCGCCGGAAGTCCGGAAACGCCTCCTCGGCCGCCCCCAGCATCGCCTCCAGGGTTTCGCGGTCGATCCGGTTGGCGAACAACGCCGCGTCCAGCGGATCGCTCCAGCCCCGGCGGGTGGCGAGGGTCGCGGCTTGGCCCTTGATCCCGTTCATCGCCGCCGCCAGCGGCAGCGCCGCCCCACGCCACGCCGCCAGTTCCGCCCCGTAGGCGCGGCGCCGGACCGCGCGGTCCGGGTGGTGGGCCAGGTTGCGGACCTCGCTGATCGGCAGGTCGCGCTCGTCGCCGCCTCCGTCGGGGGCCAGCCGGACCAGGATCTGCGACGTCAGGTCGGCATGGAGCTGGGCCCAGCCGACGCCCCCGGTGAGGTTCAACTCGGCGGCCAACGCTTCCTCGGCGGGGGTCATCAGGTGCCCGGCGGCGATCTTCTCCTGGCGCAGCGGGAAGGCGTGCGCGGCGGCGAGGCCCGATCGCTCGACCAGCGCGTCCACGTCCAGCGACCCGATCCAGGCGGTGAAGCGGATCCCGAGCTTGTCCAAGGCCAACTCGGTCAGGCGCAACTCGCTGAGCCGGGCCTGGGCCGTGGCGTCGCGGGAGTCGGTCTCGACGAACGACGCGACGTAGAACCGGAGGGTCTCCATCTCCTCCAAAACGGCGTTGTAGCGCGCCACGACTTCGTCGAACGCGGCAACGGTGGCGTCGTCCAAGGCGGCCGGGGGCCGATCCTCGACGCCGTGGCGGTCGAACAGGGTCGTCAACCCCGCCACCCGGTCGGCCATCGCCGCGAACCCGGCGGCGAACTCCGGGGAATCCAAACCGGGGTAGACGACGGTCATATCCCACCGGGGAAGGGTCTCTGCGACGGCCGTCATGCGTCCTCCATTCGCGGCCCGAACGGCCGCTCGTTCGCGCCAACGCGGATTTCGTGCCGGGGAGGGAGAGTCCCCCTACCCCCCCAGCCCCCCTTCCCCCCGTGAGCGAGGGGAAGGGGGGCTTTCGGTGGCGGTCCATTCGGCTCCCCCCTTTCCCCTGGCCACGGGGAAACGAGGGCTGGGGGGGTTAGGGGGACTCTCCCCCCAGCCGCTGGTGCGCCGGCCGCACCGCCCATGGGGCCAGCGGCGGCTCCGGCACCCGTTCGAGTTCCTCGCCCCCGATCAGGGTCAGGGTGTTGACCAGGCGCCGGGTGCCCGGGCGGGCGGCCATCGCCACGTCGCGGAAGGTGAAGTCGCCGTCCTCGATCCGAAACAGCGCCAGGTCGGCGACGCTGCCGGGGGCCAGGCTGCCCAGATCCGGCCGCCGCATCGCCGCCGCCGGGCGGCTGGTGGCGCGCTCGATCACGTCCGGCAGGCTCATGCCGAGGTTGAGGAATTTGGAGAGGGTGGTCGGCAGGTCGAACATCGGTCCCTGGACGCTGATCTGGTGGATGTCGGAGGAGATCACGTCCGGCAGCACCCCCTGGTCCAGCAGCGCCTCGGCGACGTCGTAGGAGAACGACCCGGCGCCGTGGCCGATGTCGAGGATCAGCCCCCGCTCTTGGAGCCGCTTGATCGCCGGATTGACCTTGCCGTCGGGGTCCAGGATCCGCATGTCGCCGCCGGTGAAGCAGTGGGTCAGCACGTCGCCGGGGCGCAGCAACGGCGCGACCTCGGCCAGCGCCGGCGGGCCGCTGCCGATGTGGGTCATCAGGGGCAACCCGACCCGGTCGGCCAGTTCCCGCGCCAACTCCAGCGGCCGGATCCCGACGCCGCGCGTGGTGTTGCCGTCGATCCGGGCCTTGATCCCCAGGATCAGGTCGCGGTTGGCCTCGACGATGGTCTGGGCGAGGTCGACGTTGCAGTAGTCCGGGTTGGCGAACTCCCAGCTCGGCGCCACCAGCCCGATCGAGGACAGGTTTAAGAGGGCGAAGATGCGGGTCCGGGCCGGTTCGGCGACGTAGCGCCGGAACCCGGGCCAGGTGTAGGCCCCGGCGCTGCCGACGTCGAGCCAGGTCGTGACCCCGGTCCGGGCCGAGATCGGGTCGGGCTCGATCCCCCAGTAGGTGACGCCCCAGTAGGCGTGGGTGTGCAGATCGACCAGACCGGGGGTCACGATCCGATTCGTCGCGTCGATCGTTCGGGTCGCTCGGCTCCGGTCCAACCCCGGCCCGACCGCGGCCACCCGGCCCCCGGCGACCGCCACGTCCAGGGCGCCGCGCAACCCGGCGCCGGGGTCGACCACCTCGCCGCCCGCGATCAGCAGGTCCCAGGGTCCGGCGTCGGTCGCGGACGGTTGCGGTTGGTGTTCCGGCGGGGTCATGCGGTTGGTCTCCGATCTGTTACCCGGCGAGCGGGTAGAGCCGGTCGATCGCGATGCAGAGCACGAGCCGCCCGTCGCGGACCATCGCCGCGTCGTAGTCGGCCCAATCCGGGTGCTCGCCGCCGGTGACGCCGCGGTAGACGTGGCGCAGCAGGGCCGGGTCGCCCTCGACCAGGGTCGCGGTCCCCTCGGCGACCACGTAGCGGTACCAGTCGTCGCCGATCACGGACAGGGAGACCCGCGGGTCGCGCCGCGCGTTGCGGGTTTTGGCCCGGTCCTGGGTGACGGAGATCTTGATCTGCCCGTCGTCGTCGGCCATGTACGAAACGTGGGACAACTGCGGGCGACCGTCCCGCTTGATCGTCGCCAGCACCCCGTGGTGGTGGCTCCGGATGTAGGCCTTCGCCGCGTCGTGGTCCATCCCGCTCCCCCGTGCCCGCGCCGGTTGCCGCATTGGCGGGCGCATTGTCGGGGCGGCGCGGGACGGGCGCAAGCGGGGGCGGAAGGGCGACTGCCCGGAGGGTTGGGGACAGGATCGGGACGGGTCCAACCCGTCCCAATCACCACCCGCCCCGCAACAACCCCGTCCCTACCCCCCGCCCGCCACCGAGACCCGCAACGGCGCCCGCCGCCACGGCACCCGCCGCGCCAGGTTGCGCTCCAGCCCGTCCAGACGCCGGGTGTAGGTCAACAACCCCGCGACCACCAGGAACCCGGCGAAGAGGACCACCGTCGCCGCGTAGAGCCAGGTCGGCGCGGCCCGGTTCAGCTCCGGCCGGTCGTAGACGGCGTAGAGGCTCAAGCCGATCGGCAGCAGCGGGATCGAGCAGAGCGCGGCGAAGACCGTCGCCGGATAGCCCCAGATGCAGGTTTCCAACACCTCCGGCGACAACCGCGGCGGCTCCTGGCAAGCCGTCCGCAGCTTGCCGATCCGCCGCTGCAACACGGCGAAACTCATCACCAGGTACATCGAGACCCCGGCCAGCAAGACCGGGTAGCCGAGCACGATGTAGCGCGGCCGGGCGATCGCCAGCAGCGGCTGGGCGTAGTCGGGCAACAGGGAGCGGAGGTTGGCGACGCTCTCCTCCATCCGGCCCCGCAGGGCTTCCTCCTGCGCCCCGATCGTCTCCAGCGTCGCCCGGATCTGGTCGATCGAGGTCGCGAAATCTTCCGGCACGATCTCCTCGCCGGTCGCGCCGCCCCGGAGAGCGGCGGGCGTCGTGCCCGAACCCGCGCCGCGCTCCGGGGTCGGTTGGACCGGGAGGTCGACGCGGCTGGGGAAGAAGAAGAGCAGGTTGTCGCGGAACGAGGCGAAGCGGGCCGGGGTACCGGCGTAGGTCCGCCACCAGTCCTCCGGCGCCGGGTCGACCACCTTGCGGGAGGCGATCAGGCGCTCGGCGGTCACCAGCCGCGTTTCGAGGTCGTCCTGGTTGGCCCGCACCCCGATCCGGTTCAGCACCCCCCGGTGGCGCTCCACCGCCGCCCGTTCCCGGTCCAGCGCCGCCTCCAGATCGGCCTTCGCCGCGGCGAACGGATCCGCCAGCAGCGTTGCCCGGGCGGCGGTCAGCGCCGCCGCGGCCGGCCCGGCGATGCAGGACTGGACCGTCGCCGCCAGCACCGGTTCGGCACCCGGGCCGCCGGCCGCGCCGCGCAGCAGCGCCTCCGCCGTCCCGCCGGCGGGTACCGCCGGCCCGACGGGCAGGGCGCATTCGGCCAGGAACGCCGGCGCGGCAACGGTCGGGTCCGCCGGGAGGGCGGCGACGAACGCTTCGAGCCGCCCGACCCGCTCCTGGGCCACCGCGATCTCGACCGTGACCCGATCCGCGAGGTCCGCCCCGCCATCGGTGACGACGCGGTTGAGCCGTTCCAGGCCGTCGACCACGTCCAGCAGCGCCGCTTCCTCGCGGTCGTAGGCGCCGGCCAGGGCGACCTCGTCCGCCGCCAGCGGGATGTACTGGAAGAAGAAGACCAGCAGCAAGCCGAGCAGCACGACCGCCACCTTGACGTCGCGCGAGAACCCGGAGCGCGCTCGGGCGTAGTGCTCCAGGGAGTGGGCGAGGAACTTTTCGTCCAGCTCCTTGCGGTCCGCCGCCGGTTGCCCCGGCTCCCGATCCCGACCGTCCATCCCTGTTCCCCTCGCCCGGGCGCCGGATCGCGTCCCGGTCAATCGCAGCGCCCGATTTCCGGCACCCCCGGCGCGGCGTCCGGCGCGGCCGTGTCCGGCGCGTCGTCGGCGCGGACCAGCACCCCGGCGTCCGCTTGGTCGGCCCCGACCAACCCGAGCGCGTAGGCCCGCGCCGGATCCTCCCCGGCCGGCCGGAAGCGGTGGACCGCCCCCGGCGCGAAGAACGCGCAGGCCCCGGTCGCCAGGCGCTCCGGTGCGCCGGACGGTGCCGCCACCTCCAGCAGCCCCTCGTCGAGGACCAGCCCCAGCGGCCCGGCGTGGGTCAGCAGCGGGCCGTCGTCGTCGGTCGCCAACCCGCCGGTCCAGGTCACCGCCGCCAGGAAGAGGAGCGCCGGGGTGGGCGGCGCGTCGTCCGCCCCTCGATCGGGCGCCGGATCCGGCAGCGGGGCCACGAACGCCAGCGGCGCGACCTCGGTGGCCGGTCCCCGGATTTGGGCGACCGCGCCGGTGCCGGAGGCCGCGTCCCGCTCGACCACCGTCAAGCGCAGGACGACGCCTTCGTCCGGCTCGTCGTTGCGGACCCCGATCAACGCGCCCTGGGCGATCTCGTGGAAACGGCCGGCGTCGGCGACCGTTTCCCCGATCCTGTCGTCGACGATCACCAATCGGCCGCGTTCCGCGACCAGCACCCCCGGTCCGTCCGCTTCCCAGAGGCCGGTGCTGGCGAACGCCGGGACCGGCACACGCGCGAAGCGCAGCTCCGCCCCCGCCGGGACCTCGACCGCCGCCCAGCCCAGCGCCGCCCAGGCGATCCCGGCCGGCAGATCCGGCTCCAGCACCGGCGGCGGCGCGGGCGCGGCAACCGCCGCACCCCACCCGGCCAACCCCACGGCGACCGCGACCACCCGGGCGATCGTGCGCGCTCCCATCGGCGACTCCTCGCTGGTTCGTTGCGTGACGGCGCGCCGTCGCGTCATGCCGCCGGGCTGGACGCGGGCAGGGAACGGTCGTCCGGGTTTCGCGGGGGCCGGACCAGCGAGAACTCGGCGAACGTTTCGGCGAGGCGGATCCCGGACCCGTCGACCAAGCGCACGGTGACGGTGAACGGTCCCGCCCCGGTCGGCAGCGGCACCCAGATCTCGCCGTCCAGCCGCTCCTCCGCGGCGCGCGGGAACAGGTCGCCGGTCGGCCAGCCCGGTACGTCCGTCACCTTCCAGAGGGTGCCGCCGGCCGGGGCGCCGGTGGCGGCGTCGGTCAACGACCAGACGACGCGGCAGCGTTCGCCGGCCAACCCGACCGCGCGCACCCCGAACCGCAGCAGCCGGCCGCGGTCCTCCAGCAGCGCCGCGTCGTAGTGCGAGGTCGCCGTGCCGCGCCCGGCCAGGAAGTCGCGCAGGGTCAGGTTGGCGTCCTCGACCGCGACCTCGCCGAACGACGCCCCGCGCTCCGGCGCGGCGACCTCATCGCGCCGCGCGAGGACCGCGGCGATGGCGACGACCACCGCCAGCGCGCCGACCGCGCCGCCGACCGCCCACCGCCGCCGGTTGCGATTCTCCGCCCGCCGCTCCACCGCGCCTTCGGCCATCGGCCGCACCTGCGCCCCTTTCGCACCCCGTCCGTCCGACGCCATCATTGAGCCACGATCCGCGACCCACGTCAATTGTTTGTACGGGTTTTGGCGGCGCGACGGTATGGAACGGTTCAACCCGCCGCTTCGCGTCGGGTGGCGTCCGGCGGCGAGTGCCCGCGCCACTCGTCGCGGAGGATCGCGAACAGCAGCGTGTCCCGCCACTCGCCCTTCTGGAATCGCTCTTGGAGCAGCCGCCCTTCGTGGCGCAAGCCGGCCTTTTCCAGCACCCGTGCCGAGGCCAGGTTGCGGGCGTCGCAGGACGCCACGATCCGGCGCAATCCCAGCACCGCGAACCCGAAGTCGAGCAGCCCCACCGCGACCTCGGTGCCGAACCCGTGGCCCCAGACCGCACGGTCCAGCGCGTAACCGATGAACGCGGTTTCCTGCGCCGGGTCGTGGACCCGGAGGACGCAGTTGCCGACCAACCGGCCGTCCGCCGCCAGCGCCACCGCCCAATTGTGGTCGTGCCGTGGGACCTCTGCCGCCGACGCCAGAACCGCGTCGAGGAAGCGCGTCGTGTCCTCGGGCGTGTTCGGCCCCCAATTCATGAAGCGCGACACCGCCGGGTCGCTCGTGATGCGGTGGATCGCCTCCCAGTCGTCGCGGACGTGGTCGCGCAGGACCAAGCGCGGGGTGCGGATCGGCGAAGTCATGGACGGTCTCCGGAACGACGCGCGGCGCCAGGGGCGCGAAGGATACCGGGATCGACCCGTTGCTACACTGCGCGCGTGCATCGGACCGGACGACGGGGATACCAGACATGGCCGACCACGGCGGAACCGGGGCAACCCCCGACCACTACGACGCGATCGTCCTCGGCGTCGGCGGGATGGGATCGGCCGCCTGCGCCCACCTGGCGCGGCGGGGGAAGCGGGTGCTGGGGATCGAGCGCTTCGACATCCCGCACGCGATGGGCTCCTCGCACGGGGTCAACCGGATCATCCGCCTCGCCTACTACGAGGACCCGCGCTACGTGCCGCTGCTCCGCCGCGCCTA
>CADCWE010000033.1 GCA_902806325.1 uncultured Thermomicrobiales bacterium
GTCGCCGTTGCGCGTCTCGGCCAAGCTGGTGATGCGCGAGACGGGCGAGATCAAGGAGACGGGTCCCGACGGGATCTTCCTCGGCGACTTCCCGATGATGACCTCCGACGGCACGTTCATCATCAACGGCGCCGAGCGCGTCGTCGTCTCCCAGCTCGTCCGCTCCCCGGGCGTCTACTTCTCCCGCGACGCGGACCCGGCGACCGGCAAGCTGGTCACCACCGCCAAACTGATCCCGAACCGCGGCGCCTGGCTGGAGTTCGAGACGTCGAACCGCGACATCCTCTCGGTCAAGGTCGACCGCAAGCGGAAGATGCCGGTCACGATCCTGCTCCGGGCGATCGGGATCGAGACCGACGAGCAGCTGATCGAAACCTTCGCCGACGTGGATACGAACCCCGACCGGCGCTACATGCAGACCACCCTCGACAAGGACACGGTCACCGACAAGACCCGCGAAGCGGCGATCATCGAACTCTACCGGCGCCTGCGCCCCGGCGATCCGCCGACCCGCGACAACGCGACCAGCCTGTTGGAGAACCTGTTTTTCAACGAGCGGCGCTACGACCTGGCCCGCGTCGGCCGTTACAAACTCAACGAGCGCTTGCACAAGCGCCACGGCGCCGACGGCGGCGATCGCGAATCGCTCTCCCAGAGCCGCATCCTCACCCAGGACGACCTGATCGAGATCATCCGCGAGATGATCCGGCTCAACAACGGCCTCAGCGAACCCGACGACATCGACCACCTCGGCAACCGCCGCATCCGCGCCGTCGGCGAATTGATCCAGATGCACGTCCGGACCGGCTTCCAACGCCTGGAGCGCGGCATCCGGGAGCGGATGACGATCCAGGACCCGGAGACCGTGACCCCGAACGGCCTGATCTCGACCACCCGGCCGGTGATGGCGGCGGTGCGCGAGTTCTTCGGCGGATCGCAGTTGTCCCAGTTCATGGACCAGACCAATCCGCTGGCGGAGCTGACCCACAAACGGCGCCTCTCGGCGCTGGGACCGGGCGGGCTGTCCCGCGACCGGGCCGGGTTCGACGTGCGCGACGTCCACCCGTCCCACTACGGCCGGATCTGCCCGATCGAGACCCCGGAAGGGCCGAACATCGGCCTGATCGGCAGCCTGGCGACCTACGGCAAGATCAACCAGTACGGCTTCATCGAGACGCCGTACCGCCGGGTGATCTCGACCCTGCTCGTCGACGACCCGGCGATCTCGCCGGTCGGTCATCACCTGCGCGACGAGGCGGTCCACCCGGAAACGGGAACCGTGGTCGCCAAGAAGGGCGCGGCGATCACCGCTGCGGTGTTCGAGAAGATCAAGGACGCCGGAATCAAGTCGATCCGGATCAAGCCGGTCGCGTCCGAGCTGATCGATTACCTCTCCGCCGACCGAGAAGAGCAGGTGATGATCGCCCAGGCGAACACGCCGCTCGACGACAAGGGGCGCTTCATCCCCGACCAGGTGACCGTCCGCGTCGGCGGTGGCCACCGCTTCCCGGTGGTGCCGGCGGAGCAGGTCCACTATATGGACGTGTCGCCGAAGCAGGTCGTCTCCGTCGCCACCGCCCTGATCCCGTTCCTGGAGCACGACGACGCCAACCGCGCCTTGATGGGCGCCAACATGCAGCGCCAGGCGGTGCCGCTGGTCCAGCCCCGGGCGCCGGTCATCGGCACCGGGGTCGAGTACCAGGCGGCGCGGGACTCCGGCCAGGTGCTGGTCTCCCGCCACGCCGGGACCGTGACCGCGGTCTCCGGGCGCCAGATCAAGATCGAGGACGACGCCGCGACGACTCACACCTACAACCTGCAGAAGTTCGTGCGCTCGAACCAGGACACCTGCATCAACCAGCGACCGAGCGTTACGCGCGGCACCCGGGTCGAGATCAACGACATCATCGCCGACTCGTCCTCGACCGAGAACGGCGAGCTGGCGCTGGGTCAGAACGTGCTGGTCGCGTTCATGCCCTGGGAAGGCGGCAACTTCGAGGACGCGATCCTGATCTCGGAGCGCTTGGTCCGCGACGACGTCTTCACCTCGATCCACATCGAGAAGTACGAGACCGAAGCCCGCGACACCAAGCTCGGGCCGGAAGAGATCACCCGCGACATCCCCAACGTGGGCGAGGAAAGCCTGGCCAACCTCGACGAGAGCGGGATCATCCGGATCGGGGCCGAAGTCCGGCCGAACGACATCCTGGTCGGCAAGGTGACGCCCCGCGGCGAAACCGAACTCTCGGCGGAAGAACGCCTGCTGCGGGCCATCTTCGGCGAGAAGGCACGCGAGGTGAAAGACACCTCGCTTCGCGTGCCGCACGGGGTCCACGGCAAGATCATCGACGTCAAGCAGTTCCGCCGCGACGACGCCTCGGACCACGAGCTGCCGGCCGGCGTCAACGAGATGGTCCGCGTCCTGATCGCCCAGAAGCGCAAGATCTCCGAGGGCGACAAGATGGCCGGGCGCCACGGCAACAAGGGCGTCATCTCCCGCATCCTGCCGACGGAAGACATGCCGTACCTGCCGGACGGGCAGCCGGTCGACATCATCCTCAACCCGATCGGCGTGCCGAGCCGGATGAACCTCGGTCAGGTGCTGGAAACGCACCTCGGCTGGGCGGCGGAGCGGATGGGGTACCGGGTCGCGACGCCCGTCTTCGACGGCGCCAACGAGGAGCAGATCCGGGCCGCCCTCGGCGATGCCGGCTTGCCCGAGGACGGCAAGGTCGACCTCTACGACGGGCGCACGGGCGAAAAGTTCGATCGCCCGGTCACGGTCGGCATCATCTACATGCTGAAGCTGGCCCACCTGGTCGAGGACAAGATCCACGCCCGCTCGACCGGCCCCTACTCCCTGGTCACCCAGCAGCCGTTGGGCGGCAAGGCCCAGTTCGGCGGCCAGCGGTTCGGCGAGATGGAGGTGTGGGCGCTGGAAGCCTACGGCGCGGCGCACATCCTCCAAGAGATGCTGACCGTCAAGTCCGACGACATGGTCGGCCGGGTCAAAACTTACGAGGCGATCGTCAAGGGCGAGGAGATCGTCGAGGCCGGCGTGCCGGAAAGCTTCAAGGTCCTCGTCAAGGAGCTGCGCTCCCTCGGACTCTCGATCGACGTCATCAACCAGGACGAGCAAACGGTCGACTTCACCGAGGACACCTCGCGCGACCTGCTTTCCAACCTGGACCGGATCAACCTGAGCGGTTTCGAGCGGACGGTCGATTAGCGAGTCGGAAGTCGGAAGTCGGAAGTCGGGAGTGCGACGAGCCCCCGCCTTCCGGCGATCCGGCGCCCTCGTCCGACGCCCGACATCCGACGTCCGACTCGCACTTCGGAGGACCAATGAGTATCGCAATCGATCAAGTGCGTCCGGACGAGTCGTTTTCCCGGTCCGGGGGGGTCGCGCCGCGCGGCGGCGGCGGGGGCACGGGCGGCGGGTACTCGCGCGGGGACCGGCAGGACCGCGGGCGCGTGCTCGACGTCAACAACTTCGACGCGATCCGGATCAGCCTGGCGTCGCCGGAGGCGATCCGCGGTTGGTCCTTCGGCGAGGTCACCAAGCCAGAAACCATTAACTACCGGACGCTGAAGCCGGAGCACGGCGGCCTGTTCTGCGAGCGGATCTTCGGTCCGACCAAGGACTGGGAATGCTACTGCGGCAAGTACAAGCGGATCCGCCACGCCGGCACCGTCTGCGATAAGTGCGGCGTCGAAGTGACCCGCTCCAAGGTCCGCCGGGAGCGGATGGGCCACATCGAGCTGGCCGCCCCGGTGACCCACATCTGGTACGTCAAGGGCACGCCGAGCCGCCTCGGACTGCTGCTCGACATCTCGCCGCGCAACCTGGAGCGGGTGCTCTACTTTGCCTCCTACCTGGTGACCAAGGTCGACCCGGAGGCGAAGCAGGCCGCCCTCGACGAGATCAACGAGGAGCACGAGGCCACGATCGAGGAACTGCGCTCCGAAGCGCAGCACGAACTCGATCTGATCGACGAGCAGCTCGGCTTGGACGTCGGCAACCTCAACGAGGGCGAGCGCAACCTCTCCGGCTCCATCGCGCTCCGGAAGCAGACCGAACTCGACGTGCTGAAGGGGGAATACGACGAGCAACTCGCCGCGCTGACTCCCCTGAAGGGCAAGGCGGCGCCGGAGACGGTCGCCTTCCGCGGCCGGATCCTGGTCCAGGCGGACGAGGCGGTTAAGGCCGAGACCCTGGAGCGGCTGTCCGAGATCTTCGGCGAGGAGACCGAGAAGATCGAGGGCGCCTCGACCTCCGACGTCGGCGGCGCGGTCGCGATGGCCGGCGCCGAGCGCGACCAGATGACCTACGAGGCCGACGAGCGGAAGAAGAAGATCGCCGGCGGACTCGGGGACCAGATCAAGGCGGCCGAGAAAGACCGCGACGAACTCGCCAAAACCATCACCAACCTGAAGGAACTGCAGATCCTGACCGAGACCGAGTACCGCGAGCTCCAGGAGCTGGTGCCGCCCGGCGTCTTCAGCGCCGGGATGGGCGCCGAGGCGGTCCACGACTACGTCTCGCAACGGGTCGACCTGGACCAGTTGGCGGTCGAGTTGCGCGGCGAGATGCAGGCGACCTCCGACGTCAAGCGGAAAAAGGCGACGAAGCGACTGCGCGTGGTCGAGGCGCTCCGCAAGAGCGGCAACAAGCCGCACTGGATGATCTTCACGGCGTTGCCGGTGATCCCACCCGAACTGCGGCCGATGGTCCAGCTCGACGGTGGCCGATTCGCCACCTCGGACCTCAACGATCTCTACCGCCGCGTGATCAACCGCAACAACCGCCTCAAGCGACTGCTCGAACTCGGCGCGCCCGACATCATCGTCCGCAACGAGAAGCGGATGCTGCAGGAAGCGGTCGACGCCCTGATCGACAACGGGCGGCGCGGCCGCGTCGTCTCCGGCTCCGGCAAGCACAAGCTGAAGAGCCTGAGCGACATGCTGAAGGGCAAGCAGGGCCGGTTCCGTCAGAACCTGCTCGGCAAGCGCGTCGACTACTCCGGCCGGTCCGTGATCGTCGTTGGCCCGGACCTGGGCCTCGACGAGTGCGGGCTGCCGAAGCGGATGGCCCTGGAGCTGTTCAAGCCGTTCGTGATGCGGCGCCTCGTCGACCACCAGCACGCCCACAACATCAAGGCCGCCAAGCGCCTCGTCGAGCGCGTCGACCCGCGGGTCTGGGACGTGCTCGAAGAGGTGGTCGCCGATTACGTCGTGCTGCTTAACCGGGCGCCGACCTTGCACCGCTTGGGCATCCAGGCGTTTAAGGTCCGCCTCATCGAGGGGTCGGCGATTCAGATCCACCCGCTGGTCTGCCAGGCGTTCAACGCCGACTTCGACGGCGATCAGATGGCGGTCCACGTTCCGCTGTCCAAGGCCGCCCAGGCCGAGGCGCGGGCGCGGATGCTGTCCATCAACAACCTGCTGTCGCCGTCCAACGGCGACCCGATCGTCTCCCCAACCCAGGACATCGTGCTGGGTTGCTACTACATGACGTCCTTGCGCGATTACGCCGAAGACCTCGCCAACGGCACCGTGCCGCGCGGCTGGGGCAAGATCTTCTCCTCGATGGAGGAGGTCAAGATCGCCTACGACGCCGGCGCGATCGACCTCCAAGCGGAAATCGTGCTCCGCACCGACCGCGACGGCGGCGTCAGCAGGCGGATCGAGACCACCGTCGGCCGGGCGATCTTCAACCTCGCGCTGCCGGAGGCGATCGGCAAGTACTACAACGCCACGATGGGGCGCAAAGAACTCCGCGGGGTCGTGGCGGACTGCTACCGCCTGTTCAAGGACCCGACCGAAACCGCGCGGGTCGTCAACGAGATCAAGAAGGTCGGCTTCGAGTACTCCACCCGCGGCGGGATGTCCATCGCCGTCGACGACGTGGTGATGTCGGAAACCAAGGCCGAGATGCTGAAGGGCGCGGACGCGGAAGCCGAGGTCATCGAACGCAATTTCCGGCGCGGCCTGGTGACCGAGGATGAGCGGCTGCGGGAGCTGGAGGTGATCTGGAACGGCACCCGCGACCGCCTGGCCGCCGACGTCGAAGACCGCCTGCGTGGCCAGAACTCCGTCTACATGATGGCGGACTCCGGCGCGAAGGGGAACATGAACCAGATCTCCCAGATGGCCGGGATGCGCGGTCTGGTGCTCGACCCCGAGGGCCGGATCATCGACATCCCGATCCGCTCCAACTTCCGCGAAGGCTTGACCGTGCTGGAGTACTTTCTCTCCACCCACGGTGCCCGCAAGGGGTTGGCCGACACGGCGTTGCGGACGGCGGACTCCGGCTACCTGACCCGGCGCCTGGTCGACGTCTCCCAGGATGTGATCATCGCGATCACCGATTGCGGCACCGAGCAGGGGTTGTGGACGGAGAAGAAGGACACCACCGGCAAGGAGATCAGCGACGACGAGTGGCGGGCGCGGATCACCGGCCGCTACCCGGCGTCCGCGGTCTACCACCCGGAAACCGGTGAGCTGATTGTCGACCGGGACGAGGAAATATCCGACCGGATCGAATTGGAGAACGGCGAGTTCCGCAACATCGTCGCCGAGATCCTGGACGCGGGGATCACCAAGCTCCATCTCCGGTCGGTGATGGCCTGCGAGGCGGCGCACGGCGTTTGCGCCCTCTGCTACGGGCGAAACTTGGCGACGCGGGAACTGGTCGGCCACGGCGAGGCGGTCGGCATCATCGCCGCCCAGTCCATCGGCGAGCCGGGCACCCAATTGACGATGCGCACGTTCCACTCCGGCGGCGTGGCGCGGGCCGACATCACCACCGGTTTGCCCCGCGTCGAAGAACTCTTCGAGGCCCGGCAGCCGAAGGGCGCCGCGCTCTTGGCCGACAAGGAAGGCGTCGTCTCGATCGAACAGACCGACAACGGCCGCGTTCTCGCCATCACTAGCACCGAGCAGGAAAGCCACACCTACCGCCTGGCGGACGGGTGGGAAGCGGCCCTGGCGCCGGGCGCGGTGGTGGTCAAGGACAAGACCGTAATCGCGATCGGTCCCGACGAGGCCAAGATGACCTCCGAGGGCGACGGTACGTTCTTCCTCGACGGGCGGACGATCTATGTCCGCAACGAGAAGGAGGAGCGGGACGAGTACCCGGTGCCGGTGATCTACCAGATCTTCGTCGACGACGGCGACCACGTGATGCCGGGCCAGCAGTTGACCGACGGCGCCAAGGACCCGCAACAGATCCTGGTCACGCTCGGTCGGGACGAGGTCCAGCGCTACATCATCGAGGAAGTGCAGAAGGTCTACCGCTCCCAGGGCGTCAACACCAACGACAAGCACATCGAGGTGATCTGCCGGCAGATGCTGCGCAAGGTCAGCATCGTCTACCCCGGCGACACCGACTTTTTGCAGGACGAGCGGATCGACCGCTTCGAGTTCAACACGATGAACGAGGAGATCCTGGCCCAGGGCGGCGAGCCGGCGACGGCGATGCCGGTCCTGCTTGGGATCACCAAGGCCAGTCTGGAAACGGACTCTTTCCTCTCCGCGGCGTCGTTCCAGGAGACGACGCGGGTCCTGACCGAAGCCGCGATCAACGGCAAGGTCGATTCCTTGCGCGGGCTGAAGGAGAACGTGATCATCGGCAAGCTGATCCCGGCCGGCTCCGGGTTCGGCGTCGTCGCCGGCATTGATCCCCTCAGCCAACTCGACGAGGCCACCCTCGCCGGGATGGCCGTCGCGGCCGAAGACGGTGCCGGCGAACCGCTCGAAGCCGCGACCGAGGAAGACCTGGCCGCGCTGATGGCGGAGGGCCTGGTCCCCGGCGGATCGGCCGTCACCCTCGACGACGACGACATCGAAAGCCTCGACCTCGACGTCGATGCCGAGGAAGAGGACTCCGGGTTCCACGACGTGGACCTCGCCGCCGGTCAAGACGAGGCGTAGGCCGGCTCTCCGATTGGTCACGCACAGCGAAGCGGGGGGCGCCTGGTGGCGCCCCCCGCTTCGTCTGTATGCTCGGGGCGCGCTAGACCCGAACGGCGGGTCTCGGATAGAAGCTCCCCGTGGCGATCGAACCTCCAGGGGACGCGCCACCCGCTGCCCGGCACGATTACCCTCGGCATCGCTATCGGCCAACAGTACGATGTGGCAAAGGAGGTCGGAGAGCAACATGGACGCGCCCGTGTTCGACGAAAACGGCCACGTTTGGTTGGGATGTGGTGATCATCGCCGACGATGAACGACGCCTATTGTTACCGATGTTGCGCCCACGCTTGACACCCGTCTGGACGCATTCTAGGATGCCGACGCTTTCGTGCCGGTCGAAGATGCGATGCCGTCAATCGGGTCCCCCGGGGTTGCTCGATCGAAGGATGGTTGCCGCCGACGCACGGCCACTCCCATTCCCGCTCGGTTGGTAATTCCCGAACACCCCCGCAGACGAAATCGTTTCCCCCCGGCACGAGAGCATGTGATCGGACAGGCGACCGTCCCGTCGTCGGGACGGGGCCGAGACTCGTGGTGGAGGCTGGTGCGATGACGCACGACCGGCGGATCGACGAACTGGTGGACGGGGCACTGAGCGGCACGCTCAGCCGTCGCGCCATCCTGCAACGCGCCGGGGCGCTCGGCCTGAGCGTGCCCCTGATCACCGGCCTGATCGCGGCCTCGCCGCGCGCCGCCGGGGCACAGGGCGGCGAACTCAAGCTCAGTTCCTACTCCAGCGACCCGGAGCCGCGGACGGCGATGGAGCAGACCGTCGCCGACTTCTCCGCGGCGTCCGGGATCGAGGTCAACCTCAACACGGTCAACCACGAAGACTTCAAGCAGGCGATCCGGACCTACCTCGCCTCCGGTGATCCGCCGGACGTGCTGACCTGGTTCGCCGGCAACCGGGCGCGGTTCTTCATCGACCGCGAGCTAATCCTGCCGGTGACCGATGTCTACCAGACCGAGGGCTGGGAGACCGCGTACCCCGAAGGCATCCTGGCCGTCTCCAAGGGCGCCGACGGCGAATACTACTTCGTGCCCACCAACTACTACTGGTGGGCGATCTACTACCGGCCGAGCCTGTTCCAAAAGGCCGGGATCGAAACCCCGCCCGCGACCTGGGACGAGCTGTTGTCCGCCTGCGACGCCCTCACGGAAGCCGGGATCACCCCGTTCTCGATCGGCACCAAGGCGCCGTGGCCCTCCGCCGCCTGGTTCGACTATCTCAACATGCGCACCAACGGGCCGGAGTTTCATGTCCAACTGACCGACGGCAAGGCGGCCTACAACTCGCCCGAGGTCAAGGAAACCTTCCGCCACTGGCGCGAACTGCTGGACAAGAACGCCTTCATCGAGAACCCGGAAGCCCTGGAATGGCAGGACGCCGTGACGCCGATGTACAAGGGCGAAACGGCGATGTACCTGATGGGCGGCTTCATCGTCGATTCCTACCCGGACGACGGCGAGGAAGACCTCGACTTCTTCCGCTTCCCGATCATCAACCCCGACGTGCCGGTCGGCGAGGACGCGCCAACCGACGGCTTCTTCGCCGCCGCGGGCGCCAAGAACGTCGAGCAAGCGAAGCAGTTCCTGGCCTACGTCGGCGGCCGGGAATCGCAGGAGAAGGCGGCCCAAGAGCTCGGCCGGATCGCGATCCACACCGAGGTGCCGCTGGAGATCTACGAGCCCGCCGTCCAAAAGGGCATCCAGATGCTCCAGGAGTCCGACTACATCGCCCAGTTCTACGACCGCGACACCTCTCCGGAGATGGCCGAAAAGGGAATGGCGGCATTCGTCGAGTTCTGGAACTCGCCGGACGATGTCGATTCGATCCTCGACGCCCTGGACGAGGAGCGGAAGCGGATCTTCGACGCCGAGGCGTAAGCCGAACACCAGCCACGGCGCGGGGGCGGACGACGCGTTCCGCCCCCGCGCCGTTCCGACTGCCATCGTCGAGGCCGGGCGGAAAGGGAGCGGAGCTATGGCGCAGATCACCGGCGACGGCGCCCCGTACGGAGTCGGCGCCGCCGCCGCCGCGACAACCACGGACGCGACGGTGCTTCCGAGCGCCGGCGCCGGAGTCGGCGACGCCCCCGGCACCCGCCGCGCGAACTGGACGCCGTATCTGTTTCTTGGGCTTCCCCTGGTGCTCTACTGTCTTTGGGTCATCGGACCGATGTTCTTTACCTTCTATATGGGATTGACCGAGACCGACGGGATCACGTTCTCGACCTGGGTCGGGTTGGACAACTACGAGCGTCTGTGGAACGACCGGGTGTTTTGGATCGCATTCTGGAACAACGTCAAGTGGCTGGTCGCCTACATCTGCATCCCGACCGTGCTCGGCCTCGGCTTGGCCCTGCTGCTCAACAACAGCCTGCCGGGGACGCGCTTCTTCAAGGCCGGGTTCTTCTCGCCGATGGTGCTCTCCGGGGTCGTCATCGCCAACGTCTGGGGGTGGATGTATTTCCCGACCGACGGACTGATCAATTCGACGCTGGCCCTGTTCGGCTACGACGGGAAGCCGATCGGCTGGCTGTCCGACTTCTCGTCGCTGCCCAAGGACGGCCCGTTGCAGTTGCGTTCGGCGCGGACGTTCGACCTGGTCAACGTCTCGATCATCATCGCCGGTATCTGGCGCCAGATCGGGTACGTGATGCTGCTCTACCTGGCGGGTCTGAAAAACGTCGATCCGTCTTTGGTGGATGCCTCCAAGACCGACGGCGCCTCCAGCTTCCAGAGCTTCCGCGATATCGTGCTGCCGCAGTTGCAGCCGGTAACGGTGATCGTCGTCGTGATCTCGATCATCGACGCCCTTCGCGCCTTCGACCTCGTTAATCTGATGACCCGAGGCGGTCCCTCGAACCGCTCCGAGGTCCTCGCCAACATGATGTACATCGAGGCCTTCAACAATTACAACATGGGATACGGCGCCGCCATCGCCTCGATCCTGGGCGCGATGTCGATGCTGTTCATCTTCCCCTACCTGCGGCACATGGTCAAAAACGAGATGGAGTATTGAGGCCAGCGGGACGTTCGGGGGCGATTTGTCGTGCCCCCGTCCCCGGAGCGAGCGCGACGTATCGCGCTTCGGCAACGAGCGTCACGGAGGCAACGCGATGGCGTCGTCGTCCCTTTCCCAAGCGGCGATCAACGAAACGTACCGG
>CADCWE010000034.1 GCA_902806325.1 uncultured Thermomicrobiales bacterium
CGTCCGCGCCGAGCAGAATGGCCGAGCGTTCTGGCTCGCCAAGGAGGCCGCCAAGACCGCGCTACGCGGCCACCACGACATCACCCAGGAGATCACCGGCGCCGAGATGGTCGGCTGGACCTACCGCGGCCCGTTCGACGAGCTGCCGGCCAACGCCGGGGTGACGCACCGGGTCATCCCCTGGACCGAGGTCGACGCCGCCGAGGGGACCGGCATCGTCCACATCGCCCCGGGATGCGGCGAAGAAGACTTCGCGCTCTCGAAGGAGCACGACCTGGCGGTGGTCGCGCCGATCAACGAATTCGGCGTCTACGTCGACGGCTTCGCCTGGCTCTCCGGCCGGTACGTCCACGAGGTCGCCAACCCGATCGTCAAGGACCTCGAAACCAAGGGGCTCCACCACCGCGCCGAGCAGTACACCCACCGCTACCCGGTCTGCTGGCGCTGCGGCACCGACCTGGTCTTCCGCCTGGTCGACGAGTGGTTCATCGCCATGAACGACCTTCGCCGACCGATGATGGACGCGACCCGCCAGGCGACCTGGATCCCCGGCTTCGGCGAGGACCGGGAACTCGACTGGCTGGCCCACATGGACGATTGGATGATCTCCAAGAAGCGCTACTGGGGCCTCGCCTTGCCGATCTACGAGTGCGCCGACTGCGGCACCTTCGACGTCATCGGGAGCAAGGACGAGCTCCGGGAACGCGCCGTGTCCGGCTGGGACGAGTTCGACGGCCACACCCCGCATCGGCCGTACGTCGACGCGGTCAAGATCGCCTGCACGGGTTGCGGGGCGCCGGTCGAGCGGATCAAGGACGTCGGCAACCCCTGGCTCGACGCCGGGATCGTCGCCTTCTCGACCTTGAAATACCGCGAGGACCCCGCCTACTGGGCCGAGTGGTACCCGGCCGACCTGATCACCGAGAGTTTCCCCGGCCAGTTCCGCAACTGGTTCTACTCCGTGATCGCCCAAAGCACCGCCCTGACCGGCCAACCGGCCTTCAAGACCGTCTTCTCCTACGCCCTGATGCGCGACGAGAAGGGCGCCGAGATGCACAAGAGCAAGGGCAACGCGATCTGGTTCGACGACGCCGCCGAGGAATTCGGCGTCGACGTGATGCGCTGGCTCTTCTGCTCGGTCAACCCCAGCGCCAATCTCAACTTCGGCCCAGGGATCGCCGACGAGGTCCGCCGCCGATTCATCTTGCCGCTCTGGAACTCCTACTCGTTCTTCGCCACCTACGCCAGGATCGATGGCTGGGACCCGCGCGACCCCGCCAACGCGGTTCCGCTGGCGGATCGGAGCCTGCTCGACCGCTGGATCGTCTCCCGCCTCAACCAGCTCGTCGGCCACGTCAACAGTCGCCTCGCCGCCTACGACCCGGACGGCGCCACGGCCCGGATCGAGGAGTTCGTGGTCGAAGAACTCTCCAACTGGTACATCCGCCGCAACCGCCGCCGCTTCTGGAAGCCGGAGAGCGACGCCGACAAAGCCGCCGCCTACGCCACGCTCCACGAGTGCCTGACGACGCTCTGCGGCGTTCTCGCGCCCTTTGTCCCCTTCGTGGCCGACGCGATGTACCGCAACCTCGTCGGCTCCGTTTCCCCGGAAGCCCCGTCCTCGGTCCACCTGACCGATTTCCCGACCGCCGAACCGAGCCAGATCGACGAGTCGCTGTCCGCCGACATGGCCGCCGTCCTCGACGTGGTCCGCCTCGGTCGCGCCGCCCGCACCGAAGCCGGGGTCAAGGTCCGCCAACCCTTGCCCGCGCTGCTGGTCTACGCCCGCGACCCGGCGACGATGGACGCCGTCGTCCGGCTTAAGGATCTGGTCCTGGACGAACTGAACATCAAGGATGTCGCGCCCTTGACCGATCTCGGAGAGGTCGTCACCTACGACATCCGACCCAACCTCAGCCTGCTCGGCCCCAAGTACGGCAAGCGCCTCGGCGCGATCCGGCATGCCCTGTCGAAGGAGGATTTCGCTGGCGTCGCCGCACGCGTGGCCGCGGAGGAAGCCGTCGTCCTCCACGTCGGCGACGACGAACCCGTGGTCCTCGAACCGGCCGAGATCCTGGTCGACCTGAAGAAGCGCGCCGGGTACGCCGCCGCCCAGGGCCAGAGCGGCACCGTCGTCCTCGACACGTCCCTGACCCCGGAGCTGATCGAGGAGGGCCTGGCCCGCGACTTCGTCCGCGGCGTCCAGGACGCCCGCAAGAGCGCCGGCTACCAGATCGAGGACGCCATCGCCGTCCGCTACGAGGCCGACCCCGAGGTCGTCTCCGCCCTCGCCACCCACGCCGACCTGATCCGCGCCGAAACGCTGGCCGTCCGGCTCGACGCCGCCACCATCACCGGCTTCTCCGACGCGGTGGAACCGGAGGCGACCGACGGCCCCGGCGGCGCGACCGACGCCGACGGCTGGTACCACGACCAGATCGTGGTCGGGCGGCACCAGGTGCGGATCGCGCTGCGGCGGAAGGGGAGGTTATCCCCCTAACCCCCCAGCCCCCCTTCCCCCCGCGATCGGGGGGGGAGGGGGGGGTTAGGGAGATTTACCGCGCCAGCACCACCACGTCCTGATCGAACCGCACCGGCAGCCGCCCGGTCCACGGCCCCTGTCGGGTTCCTTGGAGCCACGGCTTCTGGACGAACATCTGGACCCAGTTGCCGAGCGGCACGTAGACCGCGTTGCGCAGGACCAGCTCCTCGGCTTGGCGATAGAGGTCGTTGCGGGTCGCCTCGTCTTGCTCGATGTCGGCACGGCCGACCAGGTCGTCGAGCGTCGCGGCGTCGGCGCCGGGGTCGAAGTCGCCGGAGGGTTCCAGGTCGGCGCTCCAGTTGAACACGCCGCGCATGTAGGCCGAGTCGGTGCGGCAGACATCGCTCAGGAGTTGCGGCGTTTCGGCGATGTTCCACCACCAGACGACGTCGAACTGCCGCCCGCCGTTGTCGGTTTGGAGGTCCTGGATCTGCTCCAGGGTCTTGGTCGTGTCGTGGGTGATGCCGACGTTCAGGGTTTCTTGGAATAGGTCGAGAAAGGCCCGCCAGCGCTCGATCTCTTCCGGGCTGTCCTCGGCGTTCTGGTAGAAGACGATTTCCGGCAACCCTTCCCCGTTGGCGAACCCGGCCGCTTCCAGCGACGAGCGGGCCTCGTCGGGGTCGAAGGCCAACCCTTCCGGCGCCTCGTACTCGCCGGTCACGCCGACCACCGGCGGGATGAACGACGTCGTCGGCAGATAGGTCCCCTGCCAGATCTCGTTCGCCCACGCGTCGCGGTCGATTGCCTGGGCGAAGGCGCGGCGGACCCGCACGTCGTCGAACGGCGCCTGCCGGAAATCCATCGCCAACGATCGCGTCGAACCGGACGGCTCGATCCGGATCAGCTCGTTGGAGAGCGTTTCGTCGTCCTCGACCTCTTGCTTCAAGGAGAGCGGCACGTCGGCCGAGACCGCCTCGTCGTTGCGGTAGAGCGCCAAGGCGTCCGCGTCCGCGCTCGGACCGGACACGATCGGCCAAACCAGCGTCGCGATCGATGGCGAGTTGCCGCCGTAATGGTTGGTGTTCGGCTCCATCACGATCTGGGTTTCGGGGTCGAACGCGGTGAACCGCCACGGGCCGGTGCCGGCGTCGTGGAGCGCGATCTCGTCCTCACCGAACTCTTCCAGCGCGTCCGGATCGACCACGTTCCAGACGAACGCCGCCAGGTACGAGAGGAAGTAGTTGAACGGCTGGGATAAGGTGATCTCGACGGTGGCGTCGTCGACCGCCCCAAAGCCGATTTCCTCGCTCTCCCCGGCCACGTACGCCTCGTAGCCTTCGACGTGCTGCAGGAACGACGCCATCGGCGAGGGTCGCTCCGGGTCCAGCGCCCGCCGCCAGGAGACGACGAAGTGCTCGGCCAGCACCGGTCGCCCGTTGGCGTATCTGGCGTCCGGCCGCAGCTTGAAGGTGTAGACCAAACCGTCGTCGCTCTTGGTGAAACTCTCCGCCAGATCCAGCTCCACCGCGGCGTTCTGGTCGTACCGGACCAGGCCGCCCCAGACGTTCGGGAACATGGTCCAGAACGGCCCCCAGTTGGTCGCCCGGTGCGGATCGAGCACGATGTCCTGGCCGTAGGGGTTGAACGGCACGTTGACCGTGGCGTTTTCCTCGATCTCGGCGTCCTGGTACCGATACGGTTTGGCGCGGTTCCCGGCCGGGGCCGCGCCGGCGGTCGCGGTCGGGCCGACCCCGAGACGCGTCGTCGCCACGGCCCCGGCGGCGAGGGCGGAGAAGCGGAGCAGATCCCGGCGGCTGGCGCGGGGCGCGCCGGCCGCAAAGTCGCGGACCAGGCGGTCGAGGTCCGCCCGGTCGGTTGCGGAACCGGTCCGCGTGGGCGATGAACGATCGAGCATCGAAAGACTCCCCTTCGCCGACCGGCGTTTCGATCCTCACCCCAACACGGACGCGGGGTGCGATGGCGTGCCTGGACTGGCACCGGTGGATTGTGGTTGCGTCGAACGCGGCCCGAACCCGAGCCGAACCCGTCTGAACTTACCACGTCGTTCGAGGTGGCGCCAAAACGGGCGGCTCCCGTCAACCGCCTCTTCCCGCCCTGCTCTAACGGTCGGAGGCGACCATCCGTTCCGCGGCACCGCCATCGATCTCGATCGAGTTAACGGCGGCGGGGCGGCCCCGGATGGACCGCCCCGCTCGTCCCAGGTGGTGTGCCGGTTCCGGGTGGCACCGGCGCTGCATCGAGCGTGGGCGCTTACTCCTCGCCCTGGTCCTCGATGTAGAGGATGCTCGAGGAGCCGCGCATCCCGTCCTCGCCCGCGAACTGGACCGAGGCCAGGGCGCGGATGGCCGAGAAATCGGGCGGACCGGCCGCGGCTTCCGGCGTCGCGGCCCCGCCGAACGCGTCCTCGCACGCCTCGCCGTCGAAGTCCTGGTCGAGCTCGATCAAGCCGGACGGATCTTCGTCGTAGGCCTCCTGCGCATCGGCCTGGGTGTCGTACTCGGCGCAGTCCGGACTGGCGTCTTCGACCGCGAAGTCGTCGCCACCGGTGGTGCCCAGGAAGGCTTCGGCGAAGGCAACGATTTGGGCCAGGTCGACGTAGGTGATGCTGCTGTTCTCGGCCGGCAGCGTGCCCATCACGGCCTGGTACTGCGGGTTGTCGGCCAGGGTGTCGGTCGCCCCGGCGACGTAGTCGTCGAGCGAGGAGCCGAAGCCGACCACGAACTCGTCGCCGACAACGCCGTACTCGACCTTGATCGGGAACCCGGTGCTGGTGTCCTCGATCACGTTGATCCGGTCGCCGTCGAGGTCGCGGGTGGTGTAGGTGGTGGTGGTGCTGTCGCCGAGACCGGCGGTCAGGAGGACCGATGCCTTGGACAACACGTCGGTGACGGCGCCTTCGTCGTCGACCCCGGAGACGAAGATCGCGCCGATCCCGTTCGGGTCGAGGAAGTTGCTGACCCGCAGCGCCAGCCCGAACTCGCCGACCATCTGGTCGATGAAGTCGGTCTTCAGGTTGAAGCCGAGTGTCTCGGCCGCTTCGGCGTACTGCTGGTCGACGAACTCCTCGGCCGACACGCCCGCCGGCGGGGTCGCCAGCGTCCCGTCCGAGTCCTCGCCGTCCTGGCTCTGGTTAAAGCCCTGGATGAAGAGCAGCCCAACCGCGTCGAGGAAGCCTGACGCGCCCAGGTCTAACCCGCTGGTGAACAGGAGCGTGTCGGCCGGCACGCGCTCGTCGAGCGTCAGGTCCGCGTTGGCGCCACCCGGCAAGGTCAGGTCGCCGTTCGGGATCGACAGCGTGTCGAGCCGGAACCCGGGGTCGTCGGCCCACATCACGAAGCCGGTGAAGGCGTCGAGGGCGTCCAGGTTGCCGCCCAGAAGCTCGGCGACATCCTCCAGCTCGGGCGACTCGATCCCTTCCTTGAGCGCGGGGCCGTTGACGTAGCCGAAGAGCATGAACTCGTCGTTGAGCTGGTCGCGGACGGCGGTGAAGTCGTCCAGATCGGCGAGGGACCCGATGTCCCCGGCACTGGTATCGATCAACGGCTCGAGGTCGGTGGCGGTGCCGGAGACGAGGAGGAAGTCGTCGACCCGGGCGATCGCGGTCTCGTCGCCCGTAATGATGGTGACGCCGTTGTAGTCGGCCTCCTCGACCGTGGCGCCGTTGCCGTCCGCATCCTCGGTCAGCAGTTCCTCGGCCTTGGCGAACGCGGCGTCCGGATCGGCGGCGCGGACGACGGCGGCAACCCCGCTCGGCCCGCCCGCGACCGGCTCGGCGGTCGGGATTGAGAGGTCGTCCGCGAAATCGCCGAGTCCCATTGACTCGGCCAGGACCAGGCTGTGGACGACGAAGGCGGCTTCACCGCCGAGGAACGGCTCGATGTCGGCCAGGTCCTCGTCGCTCGGGGCGTCCGACTCGCCCAGGGCTTGGTCGAACAAGGCGTCGAAGCCGGCCAGCTCGGCTAACTCGGCGCTCTTCTGCCACTGGGCGGATTCCTGGTCCAGGGATAGCGAGACGTAGAGCAGCGCCGTCTCCGGCATCACCGACGCCGATCCGAGCGCACCGGGAGCGTCTTGGGCGGCAACGGTTGCCACGCGCCCGGCGGTCGCCGACAGGGTCAGCAGGAGGAGGAGGCCGAGGACCACGACCCCGTGCAGGATCGGTCGCCGGTCGGTTGCGCGCGATCGCGCCGTCGTCATTCCCGAAGTCCGATCCATCGTTTCCCTCGCTCTTGGCGGTTCTTCGCCGCCGGCTACCGATCGCGTGGTCCCGCGTCGTGGTGGTCTCGCCTGGGATCCATCAGCCGCCCCTGCCCGGGTGTCGCCAGCGCCCGGCGCGGGCCGTGGGCGAACAAACTGTAGGTCGCCCCAACGTGGCTCGTCAATGGCCTAAGTCACCCCTTGGGGAGGGTGCAACCCTGTTGCCTGGGACGTCGCCCGGCGACATGGCGACCGGCACGAAACGTTCACCGGCGGCGCAGGAATAGGTTGAGCGCGACCGTCAGCAGGACGGAAAGCAGGATCGAGGTCACGATCGGCGCGTAGACGGTGATCGGGCCCCGCCGCACCATCAGATCCCCCGGCAGCCGGCCGAGCCAGCCCAATCCCGGCACCCGCGGCCCGAGCACCAGCAGCAGCCCGACCAACGCCAATGCCGCTCCCAATCCGATCAAGATCCGGCCCAGACCGGTCAGGTCAGCCATCACGATCCACCACCGCCGGAACCGCTGCCACTACCCTTGGATCTTGTCGTCGATCCCGGTCGCAATCCCGAACACGATCATGAACAACGCCGCCACCGCGCCGACCACCACGGCCAGAAACAGCAGCGTGCCCGCCGCCTTCAGCACCCCCTCGATCAGGTCCATCGCCGTCCTCCCTGCCGTCGGCGCGAATCCGGCCAAAGGCGGTCGCTCCGCTACGCCGCATCACCTCCATCGAAGTATACGGCCGTTCGGCCGCCGATCCGATCCGATCCGGTCCCCAGTATGCGCAAAAGCTGTGTCCAAGTCGTGAACAGCGGTCCAAGCACAAACCGGCCACGGGCGTGCGTGGTGGCGCGACGATATCGAGGACCGCGAGGCGACACGCCAACGCTGGGGACGACGCATTGGTGATCCTCGATCATCGCCAGATGATCGGTCCCCCATGGGGATTGGGCCTCCGCCCGTTCCACGTCCTGCGCTGGCTCGGGGCATCGGTCGCATTGCTCCCCGCAGCCGTTCGAAGGGGCCACCATCGGGTCGTCCTCCGTCTGCCCGAATTCGTCGACCGACATCGGCGCCGTGGCAATCGTCGGCGCCGCTTGGAGAGGAGAGATCGCGGCGACCACGAAACCGTGCGCGCGTAGCGGAGATCGTCCGGATAGACCAAACGCCGCGCCGGAGCAGAACCTCCGGCGCGGCGTTCACGATGATCGGACTCGTGGCGGTTCAGGCGACCAGCGGCGCCTGGCTCAGGTTGGCGTGGAAGGCGAGGTGGCCGGTCACGCCGTCGACGTCGACCATCACCTGTTCGCCGTCACGCAGTTCGCCGCGCAGCACCTTCATCGCCAGGGGATCGAGGACCTCCTTCTGAAGGGTCCGCTTCAGCGGCCGGGCGCCGTAGACGGGGTCGTAGCCGCGGTCGGCCAGCCAGGCCTTTGCCGCCGGGGAAAGCTGGATCCCGATCCGCCGATCGGCGAGGCGGGTGGCGATGCGGTCGAGCTGGATCTGGACGATCTCGCCGATCTGGTCCCGCGAGAGCGGGGTGAAGATGATCGTCTCGTCGATCCGGTTCAGGAACTCCGGCCGGAAGTTGGCCCGCAGCGCCTCCGTCACCTGGCGCCGCATTTCGTCCTCGCGCCCGTTCAGGCCGACGATCGCCGTCGAGCCGAGGTTCGAGGTCATGATCACCACGGTGTTGCGGAAGTCGACGGTGCGCCCCTGGCCGTCCGTCAGGCGGCCGTCGTCGAGGACCTGGAGCAGGACGTTGAAGACGTCCGGGTGGGCCTTCTCGATCTCGTCGAACAGGATCACGCTGTAGGGGCGGCGGCGGACCGCCTCGGAGAGCTGGCCGCCCTCGTCGTAGCCGACGTAGCCCGGAGGCGCCCCGATCAGGCGGGAAACGGCGTGCCGCTCCATGTACTCCGACATGTCGATCCGGACCATCGCCTGGTCGGAATCGAACAGGAACTCCGCCAGCGCCCGGGCCAGCTCCGTCTTGCCGACCCCGGTCGGCCCGAGGAAGATGAAGCTGCCGAGTGGCCGGTTCTCGTCGGAGAGTCCGGCCCGGGAGCGACGGATCGCGTTCGCCACCGCACCGATCGCCTCATCCTGGCCGACCACCCGCAGGTGGAGGCGATCCTCCATCCGCAAGAGTTTCTCGATCTCGCCTTCGAGCAGGTTGCGGACCGGCACCCCGGTCCAGCGGCTGACCACGTCGGCGATGTCCTCGGCGTCGACTTCTTCTTTGAGCAGCTTGCCGTTGGCCTGAAGCTGAGCCAGCTTGCGCTCCTCGTCGCGGACGCGCTCGTCGAGTTCCTTCAGCTTGCCGTACTGGAGCTCGGCGGCGCGGTTGTAGTCGTAGGCGCGCTGTGCCTGCTCCATCTCGATCCGGGTCTGGTCCATCGCGTCGCGCAGCTCGGAGATGGACTGGATCGCCTGCCGCTCTTGGTCCCAGCGCGAGCGCATCGCGTCGCGCTGCTCCTTGAGGTCGGCCAGTTCCTTCTCCAGCACGCCGAGGCGCTGCCCGGAGGCCTCGTCCTTCTCCTTGCGCAACGCTTCGCGCTCGATCTCCAACTGCATGATCCGGCGCTCGACCTCGTCGAGTTCGACCGGCATCGAGGTAATCTCCATTCGGAGCTTCGACGCCGCCTCGTCGACCAAATCGATCGCCTTGTCGGGCAAGAAGCGGTCGGCGATGTAGCGGTGGGAAAGCACCGCCGCCGAGACCAGCGCCGAGTCGAGGATCTTGACCTTGTGGTGCACCTCGTAGCGCTCGCGGAGGCCGCGCAGGATCGAGATGGTGTCCTCGACCGTCGGCTCGCCGACCATCACCGGCTGGAACCGCCGCTCCAGCGCGGCGTCCTTCTCGATGTGCTTGCGGTACTCGTCCAGGGTCGTCGCGCCGATGGCGTGCAGCTCGCCCCGGGCCAGCATCGGCTTCAGCATGTTGGAGGCGTCCATCGCCCCCTCGGCCGCGCCGGCGCCGACGACGGTGTGCAGCTCATCAATAAAGAGCACGATCTGGCCGTCGGCCTCCTGGACCTCCTTCAAGACGGCCTTCAAGCGCTCCTCGAACTCGCCGCGGAACTTGGCCCCCGCGATCAAAGCGCCCAGGTCGAGGGCGACGATTTTTTTGTCCCGCAGGCCTTCCGGCACGTCGCCGCGGACGATCCGCTGGGCAAGGCCCTCGACGATCGCGGTCTTGCCGACGCCGGGTTCGCCGATCAGGACCGGGTTGTTCTTGGTCCGCCGGGAGAGGACCTGGATCACGCGCCGGATCTCGTCGTCGCGGCCGATCACCGGGTCCAATTTGCCGCCCCGGGCGAACTCGGTCAGGTCGCGACCGTACTTCTCGAGCGACTGGTACTTGCCTTCGGGGTTGGGGTCGGTGACGCGCTGGCTGCCCCGGATCTGGGTTAAGGCGGCGTAGACCTTGTCCCGCGTCACCCCGTGCCGGGCCAGCAGCTTGGCGGCGTTGGCACCGGACTGGCCCATAATCCCGAGCAAAAGGTGCTCGGCGCTGACGTACTCGTCCTGAAAGCGCTTGGCTTCGTCCTCGGCGCTCTGGAGCGCCTTGCGCAGATTCGGGCCGACGCTCGGCTCGGCGCTGTATTGCAGCTTGGGCGCGCGGTCCAGCTCGCCTTGCAGTTCGCGGCCGATCGTCACCGGGTCGACGTCCAGCTTCAACAGCACCTGGGGCACGACGCCGTCGCCCTGCGCGACCAGCGCCGCCAGCAGCGCTTCGGTCTCCAGTTGGGCGAGCTTGCAACGCTCCGTGTCGCGCTGGGCGGCAACGATCGCCTCCTGCGCTTTCTCCGTGAATCGTTGGTTCGTGGCCATATTTCGTCCTCCCTCGCCTCCGCGGGTGGGATCGGTTCATCGTCGGGGAACGATCGGGGGGGTTAGCCGTCGTCGCGGCGGGCGCGCCGCTCGCGCTCGTCCAGGTAGCCGAGCATCGCCAGCACGCCGTCCAGTTCGCGCCGGAACGCGGTCGCGGCGCCGTTGGCCTCGGGGCCCGGTTCGACGCGGCTCCGGAAGTCGCGCAGGCGGGCGGTCAGCTCCAGCGCCAGTTGCACGCCGGCAAGATTCAACCCGCGCTCCTCGACCAAATACTTGACCTGGCGCAGGCGCTCGATGTCGCGGTCGGAATAAAGGCGCAGGTTCCCGGTGGTCCGGGACGGCGCGATCAATCCTTCCTTCTCGTATTTCCGGAGCGTCTGCGGGTGCATCTCGACCAGACGCGCCGCGACGCTGATGACGAACAGCGGTTCGCTGTACCGTGCGCTCATTCGGCCCCC
>CADCWE010000035.1 GCA_902806325.1 uncultured Thermomicrobiales bacterium
CCCGCGCGCCCGCCGGAGCCCCCGAGACCGAGCCCCAGCAAAGAGACGCCCCCGTCCCCGGGGGGTGGGGGGTGGGGGGGGGGGGCGTATCCCCTACCGGCCTACCCCTCGTTGGTGTTCCAGTTGGCGATGTTCCAGGTCACGACCTCGAAGCCGGGGCCCAACATCAGGTTCTCCTCGCGCAGCCGGTTGCTGATCGCGGCGACCTCGTTGGGGCGGTTGACCTCGGGGATCACCGCCACGTCGTTGATCAGGATGTCGTTCATCTGGATCAGGATCTGGGCACTGGCCTCGACGTCGGTCTCGAGAATCACCTGCTCGTAGAGGGCGTCGAACTCGGGGTTGCGGTAGCGCTGGTAGTTCTGGCCGGACCAGGCGTTGGACTGCTGGGCGATGTTGCGGTCCTCCGGCCCGGCGTACCAGCCGGTCATGTACGAGAGCGGGATCGGCGAACCGGCCCCGTTGGTGTACATGTTGATGTCGACGTACATGTGGTTGATGTTCTGCTCGTTGCCGGCCGAGCCGTCGAAGTAGATCCCGGAGTCGACCTGCTGCAGCTGAACCTGGAAGCCCAGCTCTTCCAAACCTTCCTTGACCACGGCCTGGGTCTTCTGGCGGACCGCGTTGATGCTGGTCGCGTAGACGACCCGCAGCTCGACGCCGTCCTTGGACCGTCGGTCGCCGTCGCGGGTCCAGCCGGCCTCGTCGAGGAGCTGGTTGGCGGCGTCGAGGTTGTACTCGTTGGTCGTGTTTGGCGATTCCAGGCTCGAGATCCCGGCCAGGATGTTCTTGCCCGGCAGGGCGCCGTAGCCGTAGAACTCCTCGGTGATGGTGGCCCGGTCGACCGCCAGCGCCATCGCCTTGCGGACGTTGAGGTCGCTCAGGAACGGGTGCGGGGAGTCCTTGTGCGACCGCTGCCCGTCGACCTCGGCGTTCGGGTCGGAGAAGTTGACGTTGATCCGCTCGACGCTGGTGCCGGGGACCGCGATCAGCTTGCCCTGGCCGCCCTGCTCGAGTTGGGCGAGGATGGCGGGTTCAACCTGCAGGTTCCAGGCGTAGTCCCAGTCGCCGGTCTGCAGCACGGCGCGGGCGGCCGAGGCCGCGTCGCCGCCGCCCTTGAGGTTGACCCGATCGAAGAACGGCTTGTTCGGCTCCCGGTAGCTGGGGTTGGCGACGTAGATCACCTGGTCGTTGGGGGCGAAGGATTCGACCATGAACGGGCCGGTGCCGATCGGGTTGTTGGTGAACTCGGCGATCGCGTCCGTGCCGGTGCCCAAGGCGTGGGCGGGGATGATCAAACCGAACTGGGTGCCGGTGATCGGCTCGAACCAGTTGGCGGCCGGCGCCTTGAACGTGAACTTGGCGGTTAGCTCGTCGACCGCTTCGACGCTCTCGACGATGCCCCAGATCTCGAGGCTGACCGAGGCGTTCTCCGGATCGTTGATCCACTGGTGGGTGAAGACCAGATCCTCGGAGGTCAGCGGCGTGCCGTCGGACCAGGTCACGCCTTCCTTGAGCCGGACGGTGACGGAGGTCAGGTCCTCGGCCAGGAGGCCGTTCTCGACCGTCGGCACCTCGGCGGCCAGGTTCGGGATCAGGGTGCCGTCCTCGAGGTAGTTCAGGGGCGGCTCGAAGACCAGCGACGAGGCGATGAAATCCTTGGTCCCGGTCAGGGTGTGGGGGACGAGCTGGGTCACCGCCTGCCAGAGCAGCAGCTTCAACTCGCCGCCGGCGCCGCGGGTCTGGCCCTCGACGCCGACCGCGGGGGCCGCCGCGCCGTCCTGAGCGATCGCGGCCCAACCGTTGCGGCTCGGCTTGCCGGAGGCGCTGACCCGCGCCGCGTTGGCGACGAAGGTGATCACCGGCAGGCCGACGCCCAGGGCGAGGGCGCGCTGGGTGAACTCGCGGCGGGAAAGCTTGCCGGCCCGCAGTTCGCCGTACAAGCGCCCAAACTTGCCTTCCTGGGGCTGCTGAACGTCTGCCATGGTCCTGCTCCTTGCTCCTCGTTCCGACGACTGACGAATCATCGCCGCTCGACCGTTGGCGGGTCGAAGACGGGCGCCGACCGGGTGGCCGGCGCCCGTCCTTGGGCGCAAAAGAAGGTTACTCCGCCGGCTCGGTAATCGAGAACGGCGCGGTCGACCCCTCGACGTTGGGGTCGGCGACGAGGTAGACGCCGACCGGGGCGCCGACCAGGGTCACGGTTTCGCGGTCGCCCGCCGGGACGTTGACAAAGGCCACGACCTCGGCGTCTTCCGGGGCCACGTCGCCCGGCACCGGCGTGCCGGCCGCGGCGTCGGTGGCAAGCCGGTAGAAAACGACGACGTGGTCTTCGGCGCCGTCGTTGATCACGGTGAAGTTGATCGCCTCCTGGATCGTGTTTTCGGTCGTCTGGTCGAACGCGAGCGGGGTCTCGTCGTCGGCGATCGTCAGGCTGACCGTCGCCACGCTCTCGACGTCCAGGAACGGCGCGTCTTCGAGGACCTCCTCGTCGACGAAGAACTCGTCCCCGTCGGTCAGCATGTACCAGGTCGCCTGGACGTACTGGAGTTCGCCGGCGACGTAGGTGATGTCGACGCTGGCCCGGCCGTCGTCGTAGGTCTGGGCGTTGCCGATCTCCTGCACGGTGTAGGCGAGCAGGAAGCCACCCTCGAAGGCCGCGACCACATCCCCGGCGCTCGTGGCACCGAACTTGGATTCGAGCAGGTTCGCGGTGACCAGCGTCGACACCGCTTCCAGGTCGCGGTCGTTGTAGCAGTTGACCAAGTTCTGGGCGGCGACGACGGCGTCGATGGTCAGCGAGTCCTCGGCCGGGGTGCCGACCGGCCCCGCTTCCGCCTCGCCCCCGGCAACCGGGGTGGCATCCGTCTCGCCGCCGGCATCCGCTTCGGGCGCGCTGCCCTCGTTGGCAACGCACTCGCCCGAGTCGCCCCCGGCTGGGGTCGCGTCCTGGGCGGCAACGCCAACCCCGCGCCCGCCGGCCAACGCCAGCACCAACGTCAGCACGACGGCCAGCCCGGCGATCCGCGCCGCGACCGGGGTCTTGCCCCTCACCCGCGACGCGTCCATGTCCTCGTTCAACGTCGACCGATCCCGCTGCACCACGGTGCCCGCTCCTCCCTCCGACCCGCCTCCCGGACGCCAGAGCGCGTCCGACCACCGCCGACTGCGATCCTCGGGACCCCGGATCGCAATCCGATCCGACGATCCGAAACCCCACCGAACGGTAACGCCGCAGTGTGGACCGATGGGCCAGAACGGGTCAACCCGTACGTACGCCCAACCCGGGAAGTGGACGCGGTCCGGGTGGTCGCCGTTCATGCGGGTTGCCCAAGGTACGCGCGGGGCGGGGCGGCGGATTGGCCGCGGGGTTGGGAGGGCTTCGGCGCCGCCACCGCGACGGTTGGGGCGGATCGAGGGACGCGCTTCCGCTGCGGGAGCCCGGGCGGCGCCCCTCGATCCCCCGCCCGCTCCCCAGGCTTCCCTTCCCTACGACGTCTCGGCCAGGAAGTTCGGGTCCACCGCGAACGCGTCGGCGACCTCCAGCCGCCCCATCACGACCAGGCTGATCGCGTCGGTTAAGGACGGACCTCGCTTGCCTTCGGAGCGGGCGACCAACGCCCAGGCCTTGCGCTCGTCTCCCTGGTCGGCGTGGTAGACGGCGAGCTTGGAGTCGCGCAGCCAGCGGCGGGCGACGGCGGGGCCGACCCCGGTGCTGAGGAGGTCGAAGGTTTCGGCGACCACGTAGTTGGTGGTGAAGAGGCGGTAGCCGGCGGCGACCAGATCGCGGTAGGCGGCGGTGGCGGCGCCGTGGGAGGTGTCGTCGCGGTCGACCAGGGCGACGATGGCCGAGGAATCGACGAACACGGCCGGGTGGCGGGCGCCGTCTCCCGTCGACGGTCGGCGCGGGCGGCGGCGCTTCGGCGCGGGGGCCGGTGGGGCCGGGTCGGCCGCGGGGTCGGGTTGTCCCGGTTGTTGCGGACGGTCTGGCGCAGCACCGGTCCCATCCGATGCCGGAGCGGATTGGGCGATCGGCACCAAGGAGTAATTGGACGTGGACTCCGAAGGCCACGACGGCGCGGCGGGATCGGCGACGGCGTCGCCGGTGGTGGACGGGGTCGAATCGGCGGGCGGGGAGAGGGGATCGCGGTCCATCGGCGGTCAGCGCCTCCACCAGAACGCGCGGCGGTAGGCGTCTTTGCCTTCGGCGACGTTGGAGCCGCCGCCGCGGCCGATCCCGATCACGGCACCGAGCGGGTCGTGGCCGTCCGCGCCGGAGCTGGCCGGGGTGACCCGTTCGAGAAAGCCCTGCTGCTCGCGCAGGGTGGCAACGAACGCCGTCACGGCGGCGACGTCGATGAACCACTGGCCACCGATCCGGCGCCCGCTGAGGCGGCCTTCGCGCAGGTAGCGCCGGACCTGTTCGGTAGAGCGTTCCAAGCGCCGCGCCGCGTCGGCGACGCTGAGCAACCCTCCGTCGGCGTCCACGGTGCCCGCCTTTCCGACCGCGCCCGGCGGCATCGCCCGGTCGCGGCGATGGATGGTCGTCGCCTTCGCTACGGAATCGCGCGCCTCGACCGGGGGTTGGTTCGAGTTGTCCACAATGGTAGCGTGCGACAACAGGATAGCGAAGGCTGTCCGGGCGGTCAAGCGCCGCGGCGGTCCCTCGTCCGTACGAGACGAACGGGCAAGCAGGCCGTCCCAGCGGCGAGCGTCGCGCGGTATCCTGCGCCAACGGAGCGGCAGGAAGGGGGCACCATGGCGGCAACGATCGGTGGCTCGGCGACGCGGGTCGGGGACGGGGTTTGGCTGATCGACCTCGGGTTCCAGGGCCAATCCGAGGTCGTCGCGGCGTACCTGGTGGCGGACGGGGATGCCGTCACGCTGGTCGAAACCGGGCCGAGTTCGACGCTGCCGGCGTTGCTGGCAGGGATCGCGGCGGCGGGGTTCGCGCCGGAATCCCTGACCACCCTGCTGGTGACCCACATCCACCTCGATCACGCGGGCGCCGCGGGGCCGCTGGTCCGCCGCTTTCCCCACCTGACCGTCCGCGTCCACCCGGTCGGCGCGCCCCACCTGGCGGACCCGGCGAAACTGGTCGCCAGCGCGACCCGAATCTACGGCGATCGGATGGACGCGCTGTGGGGGGAGGTGGCGCCGATCCCGGTAGACCGGGTGCTGCCGCTGGCCGACGGCGAGGCGATCGCGATCGGCGGCCGGTCGTTGACCGCGCTGTTCACGCCCGGCCACGCCTCCCACCACGTCGTGTACGCGGATCGGGACGCCGGCGCCGTCTTCACCGGCGATGCCGGCGGGGTCCGGATGCCCGGCACCGCCTACACCTGCCCGCCGACCCCGCCGCCCGATCTCGACCCGGACGCCTGGGCGGCCAGCATCGCGCGCCTGCGTACCCTCGACGCCCGCCGCTTCTACCTGACCCATTTTGGCCCGTTCGACGATCCGGCGGCCCACCTGGACCAGCTCCTGCCGAACCTGGACGAGTTTCGAACCCTGGCCGAGGACGCCACGGCCGGCGGCGCCGACCAACCGGAACTGACCCGCCGCCTCCACGACCTGATGGCGACGCGCCTCGGCGACGCGCCGCCCGCAGCCTTGGACAAGTTGGAATGGGCGACGCCGTCCTACATGGCGGCGCTGTGGTTGACGCGGCTGCTGTCGAAGACGGCAGGCGGTAGGCGGTAGGCGGCGGTAGGCGGCAGGACGGCGAGCGGGCCGACTCAGTCCTTAGTCCTCAGTCCTCTCTCATCGTCCTGCCGCCTACCGCCCATCGCCTACCCCGTCGCTTCCTCCTCGACCGCGAGCGGCGGCGCGGCCGGGCGACCCACCCGCGGCGGCACCGGCGGCAGCCGCAGCAGGGCGAGCGGGTTGTCGTCGGCCGCGACCCGGTTGTGGCGCTCCAGGCCGCAGCCGAGGCAGCGGTGGAGGACGACCTGCTCCCCCTTCGGCCGGTGGAACGTGCCGACGGGGGCCATCAGGGCGCGGCACGAGCTGGCCCGGTCGCCCGGCGTGTTGGCGTCGACGTGGCGGCTGGAGAGGCAGAGCGGGCAGTGGTTGCGGTGGCGGCCCCCGGAGACGGTCGGGCCGATAAAGGCGCGGCAGCGGTGACACTTGAACGATTCCTGGCCGTCCGGCCGGCGCCGTTTCGGTCGCGGCGCGGCGGGCGGCTCGGGCGCGTCCCCGTTGAGATCGGTCGGATGGACGGGCGGACGCGCGCGGCGGCGGTCGTGCTGGTGGCGGGGCGACCGGTCGCGGCGGGTTTGGTCACGTCGGTGGTCGTGGTCGTGGCCGTGGTCGTGGCCGAGCGCTCGCTCGGCGTCGCGTTGGCGTGGCAACGGGGTGTCCTCCGGTGGGGATCGTTGGGCAAAGGAGGAGCGCGGCCGGGAAGGAGGCCGCGGCGCGGGTCGGGAGCCAACGGGCAAGCGGTTGGGTGGTCATACGGCGGTCCTTTCGCGGCGCGGTGCACCGGTGGAGTCGGGGTTGATTGAGACGGGGCGGGCGAACGAACAGCGCGTTGGGCACGGCAGTGCCTCCCGTACGGGGCCGGCGTCGTGCGCGGCGAACGAGCGCCGGAACGCACGCGAGGGTGCCCCGTGGTGGGCGGACCACGACGGACGGACGGGTTGGGGGTATGAGGTCGAGCAAGCGCGCCGGTGGCCGGCTCCGGTCAGATTGGATCGGCGAGCAAGACGCCCGCGATCATCGCGACCGGGAGAACCGCCGCCGGGAGTCGAGGGGGGGCGCTAGCGCCGAGGATGCCCGTCCGTCGCCGCGGCAAAGGGAACAAGGATCGGCTGCTGCACCATGGACCGTTCCCTTCTCACCCGGACCAGAACCGGGGCGCGGGCGACGCGACGACTCCGCGCCGGGCGGCGCGGCTCCCCGACCCGGAGGCCGGCACCCACACTCTAGCGACCCGTCGGGGCGAAGTCAACCGGTCCGGTTCGGTTCGGGGCGCGCGCCGCCCGCTGCGACGATCCGGACCGACTGGGAGAGGAGGACCTGATGAGCGTCCAGACGATCAGTCGCCCGATCACCTACGACGACTTGGCGGGGCTGCCCGACGACGGCAAACGCTACGAGCTGATCGACGGGGTGGTGGATGTAGCTGCTCCGCCCCAAGATCCGCACCAGTACGCTCTGCTCGAACTTGCGACGACCCTCAATCCCCACGTCAAAGCGGGACGCCTCGGTCGCCTCTGGATCGCCCCGTTCGACGTGCATCTTTCGCCCCTCAACGGCGTTCAGCCGGATCTCCTGTTCGTTCGTCGAGACCGGTTGCACATCGCCGAGCGGCGATATGTCGCGGGACCACCCGATTTGGTGGTCGAGATTCTGTCCCCGGGCTCGTACAACCGAGACAAGGTCGTTAAAGCCCAACTCTACGCCCGCTTCCGCGTCCCCGAATACTGGCAAGTCGACACCAACGCGCGAACCGTTCGCGTCTTCGCGCTCAAGGATGGGCGGTACGAGGCGGTGCCGCGCGGCGACGACGGCCGGCCGTGGTCACTCGTCCTCTCGGACCTCATCGTCGACGAGGCGGGGCTGTTCCTCGACCGCGAGTGATCCGGGCAACCGGACGTTGGGGCACCGGCGATCGCGGGACGTCCCGCGTCCCCGCTCCTACCGTGCGTTCGGACCGCTGGACGCCGCCGGCCGCGCGGGGATCATCGATGTGTTGGCGCGGCGTACTGGAAGGTCGTCCCGATTCCGAACCGACCCTCGGTCGCTCCCCCGATCGCCTCAAGACGGGGGACGGAGATCCGGAGGAGCCGGTTCAGTCCGCCGGTTGCCGCGCCGGTTCCTCGTTCGCGGGGGAGGACGGGAAGGCGAGGGGGACCGAGGCCGGGAAGGCGGGGCGGTGGCCCTGGCGGTAGGCGGTCCACTGGCCGCGTTCGAGCAGGTCGTGGGCGACGGCCTCGATCTCCTGGATCCGCTGGTTCGAGCGCAGGGCCTCGCGGATGGCGAGGATGCCGACCGCCGGGTGGCGCTTCTCGATCACGTGGCGCAGCATCGTCAGGTGGGCGGTGTCGGGGACGCCGGGTTCGCGGATCGGGCGTTCGGCGGCGCGCAGGTTGGTCTGCGTGCCGTCGGTGGCGATGCCCTTGCCGAAGTCGAACTTGTAGAAGGCGCGGCGGCTGCCGAGGCGCTTCTCGCCGCTGAGCTTGATCCACTTCGCGTTCTCGACGCCCTTGCCGGTGGTGATCACCAGGCGCACCCGGCGGCCCTGGTGGGGGAAGGTCGCGGTCAGGCGGGCGTAGGTCTCCTTGGTTCCCTGGAGCGGCTCCTGGCGACCGAGCAGCAGCGCCCCCGGCTCGTTCACCAACCGGATCCGGTCGATCGGGGTGAACAGCGAGACGATGGCGAAGGCGTGGGGCAGCATGTCGGCCAAAATCCCGATGTCGGCGGCGGCGCCGGTCAGCGGGCGCTCTTCGAGCAGTTCGAGTTCGATCTCCTCGACGCCGTCGATGAACGCCTTCAGGGTGCGCTCCTCGCTCATCAGGACCTGGAGCAGGCGGACCTCCAGCTTGAAGTAGTAGTGGTCGGCGGCGACCAGCTCGACCCCGCCTTCGACGCTGTCCAAGAACGCCCGGTACTCCTCTGGCGGGGCGCCGAGGGGTTTCTCGATCACGACCACGTTGCTTTGGTCGTAGTACTCCTTCAGCACCGGGAGGTGGGTCGCGGCCGGGGTGGCGATGTAGGTGATCACGTAGCAGGACGATTCCAGCGCCCGCCGCAGTTGCTCCCGGGCCGGGGTGTCCGGGTGGTCCCAGTAGAAGATGTCGCCCTGGGTCTGGATCTTTTCCACCTCGGTGGCCAGTTGTTCGCGGCGGCCGGGGCGGTCCGGGGCGACGATGTGGACCTTGAAGTTGAAGAACTGTTTCAAGGTCAACAGGTGCGCGTACGCCTTGCGCGCCCATTCGCCGTAGCCGACCAGGACGACGTCCTTTTGGACGTGGCGCTCTTCTTCGGCGTAGGCGTGGAGGCGGGCGTTGTTCAGCGCGATCGCGGCGTGGTGAGCCAGGCCGACGGTGCGCCCGACCTCCTCGGCGGTGAACTGGCGGAGGCGGTCGCGCTGGCCGAGGACGACGGCGCCGATCGGCTTGTCGTCGGCGATCAAGGGCAAGGCCAGCAGGGAGCGGATGCCGAAGACGCGGGCGTAGGCGGGGTGGACGAGGTCGCTGTGCTGGGCGTCCTCGATCACCAGCGGCGCCCGCCGGTCCAGGACGTCGAACAGGAAGCTCGATTCCGGGCGCTCGCCGCGCTGGCGCCGCCAGAGTTCCTCCTCGTCGGAGGCGGCGGCGCCGTGCCAGGCGGTGCCGTCCTCTTCGAAGAGGGCGATCTGGCAGAGCGAGGCGTCGATCAGGCGGACCAGGTTGCGCGCGACCAGGCGCAGCGTTTGGTCGAGGTCGATCGAGGCGGCGATCGCCTTGGAAACGTCGGTGGTGATCTCCATCTGGTCGGCGTGGCGCTTGACGTCCTCGTAGAGGCGGGCGGTCTCGACCGCGACGGCGACCTGGGCGCCGCAGGCGCGCAGGGCCTCGATCTGGGTTCGATCCAGGGAACGGCGGTGGTCGCGGTGGTAGCCCGCTTCCAGGACGCCGGTGGCGGGGGCGGCCGGATCGAGGCCGAAGGGGACGAACACCCGGATCAGGGCGTCGTGGCCGGAGGCGGCGAAGATGTCGCCGTCGAGGGTGAACGGGGTGGCGGGCGGTTCGGTGCCGGAAACGAGACCGGCGGTCGCGGCGGCGGCCGTTCCCGTCGCGGCGGCGTCGTCGGCGACCAGGATCGCGGGAACGTGGCCGTGGCTGGAGCCGTCGGACGCGACGACCGGCACGGCGCGGCGGTGCAGGAGGTCGGCCGGGTAGCCGACGACGATCTCGTCGCTCGCGGCGCCCTCGGCGCCGTCCGAGGCGGCGCCGACGACGGTGACCTGGCGGGCACGGGCGGCGTAGGCGAGGACGTCGGTCGGGGCCACCGCGCGGCTCGGCGATTGGACCCACCGGGGAACGCGGTGACCGGTGCCGGGGGCGGCGCCGCCCCCGGTTCCGGACTGCCCGGCGGCGGGCGGCATCGGGGATGCGTCGATCTCCGTCGCGGTCGCGGTCGCCGCCCCGGCGGTCATGCGGACGCCGAGGCCGGAGCCGAGGGCGGAGCCGTTGCCGCCCGGGAACGGTTCGGCGGAGGTGTCTTCGAGCAGGAAGACGGTCGCGAATTGGAAGGCAAACTCCGGCACCCGGGGGTCGGTCAGGTGACGGACGACGGCGTCGAGCACCTGCTGGCGGCTGGCGCCGGGCTGAAGCAGGGCGCCGCTCATCCGGCTCAGGGCGCCGAGGACGCGATTGGTCTCTTCCAGGGTGGCGATCAAGCGCTGCCCGGCCAGGGCGCCGGCGATCAGGTCGGCGGCGGTTTGGAGCAGGAGGCCGAGGGCGGGGGCGCGGCGCAACGCGGCCAGGCGGTCCTCGCTCAGCAGCAGCAGCCAGCCCTGGGCCTCGTCGCCGCGGCGGAGGGGGGCGGCGGCGATCGGGCGCAACCCGTCCGGCGGCGTCCCGGCCAGCGCCAGGGCGCGGTCGAAGCCGGCCATCAGGTCCGGATCGCGGGGGTCGGGGGCGCCGTTGGCGGGCCGGGCGATCGCCGAGGGCGGAGCGGGTTCCGCGAGGTCGAGGGAGACCGGGACACCGGGCATCCCCTGGGCGCCGGCGAGGGCGAGTCGGCCGGGGCGGCCGTTGGCGGCGTAGACGGCGGCGGCCTGGAACCCGGTGGCGGCGAGGAGGGCGGCCAGGGCGCCGTCGAGCTGGCGGCGGAGGCCGGCGCCGTCGGC